>NZ_CP047935.1:2982432-3314220 GCF_014279995.1 Synechococcus sp. BIOS-E4-1
AGACTCAGTCGTCGGGGGATCGACCTGCAGATCAATGGGGGGCTTGGCCTGGCCTTCACGGAACTTACGCAGCAGGATCTGCCAAGGCTCTTGCAGTTGCTGGAGCTGCTTTGGCGCGATGGCGTTGAGGCGATCGCTCCGACCCTGGTCACCTGTGCAGTGGCCCCATTACGCCAATCCCTGGCCGTGCTCCGGCAGGCCCGTGAACGGCATCAAGCCGGCCGCTGCCAGCTGCTGGGAGCACACCTGGAGGGCCCGTTCCTAGCGGAAGCACGGCGAGGTGCACACCCGCTGGAGCACATTGCTGCTCCCAGCGTCGCAGCCCTGGAGGCACGGATCGCCGGATTTGAAACCGACATCAGCCTGATCACCCTGGCGCCGGAGCAACCGGGCGCTCAGGAGTTGATCAGCCAGCTGAAGAAGCTCGGCATCCATGTGGCTCTGGGTCACAGCACAGCAGATGCCGATCAGGCAGCCCTGGCTTTCAGGCAGGGCGTCGAGATGATCACGCATGCTTTCAATGCCATGCCGGGACTGCACCACCGCGCTCCGGGACCATTGGGGGAAGCCTGCCGACGCGGAGACATTGCTCTTGGGCTGATTGCCGACGGCGTGCATGTGCATCCCACCACTGCGGTGTTGCTGCAGAGGCTGGTGGGGAATCAGCTGGTGCTGGTAAGTGATGCCCTGGCTCCCTACGGACTGGCTGATGGTGAACATCGCTGGGACGAGCGCGTGCTCCTGGTGAAAAACGGCACCTGTCGGCTTGAAGACGGCACCCTGGCCGGTGTGACCCTGCCTTTGCTCGAAGGGACCTGCAGGCTGGCCAGCTGGAGCGGTGATGCGGATGGCGCGATCTGGGCCGCCACCATGGCGCCCAGAGAAGTGCTCCAAGAGAGTCTTCAAGACTGCTTTCTGATTGGAGACGTACTGAGCAATCTGCTGCGCTGGCAATGGAACGAATCGGAACGCAAGCTGGCCTGGCGGCAGGCTGCTTAAGATTCCGCCGCTGCGAATGAATTGATGGCCCCCGAGCAACTGCTGAATGACAAGCAGGCCGAGAAAAAGGAGGTGAAGGGCTATTTCGAGACGACGGGCTTCGATCGCTGGAACCGGATTTACAGCGACAGCAATGACGTCAACAAGGTCCAGCGCAATATCAGAATCGGGCACCAGAAAACCGTTGATGAGGTGTTGGCCTGGATCGAGGAGAGTGGCCAGTTCCACGACGTGCGTTTCTGCGATGCCGGTTGCGGCGTCGGCAGTCTGAGCATCCCCCTCGCAGGGATGGGAGCCGGTTTCATCCATGCCAGCGACATCTCTGAAGCGATGGCCGAGGAAGCGGAGCGCCGGGCACGTGATGCAGGCCTGGACATGTCCAAGCTCCAATTCGCGGCCAGCGATCTGGAAAGTCTCAGCGGCTCGTTCCACACCGTGTGCTGTCTGGATGTGTTCATTCACTACCCCCAGGAGGCTGCGGAAGAGATGGTGCGACACCTCTGCTCTCTCACCGAACAGCGCCTGATCGTGAGCTTCGCGCCCTACACACCGCTCCTGGCAGCTCTGAAAGGCATCGGCCAGTTGTTCCCAGGCCCCAGCAAAACCACCCGCGCTTACACCCTCAAGGAAAAAGGGATTGTGGCGGCCGCGGAAGCCAGCGGCTTCAAATCCGTAAGGCGCAGCCTCAACAAGGCGCCTTTTTACTTCTCAAGGCTGATCGAATTTCACAAGGCCTAAACAACGCCTCGAACAGGCCATGGCTCGAGGCCCATCAGGAAGGGAACTGACTGTGCAGCTTGAGCAGCGCGTAGGGAGGGGTGGCACTGACAAAGTCAGCCGACCCCACATAGCCACTGAAAGCGCCTCCCTGACCGATCAGGGTCGCACCGTGATTACTGGGGAAGAGATCTCCAAGCGGCAGTTGCATGGATCCTGATTCCAGACTTGGTGTCACACCGGCACTGAGCTGAAGCGAGCCAAGAGAGCGGGTCTGGATGTTGCCGTCCTTGAAGGTCAGGGTTCCCTGGGCATGAGTCAGAAACACGGTTTCGCCGTCATGGACTCGTCGTTCGATCACCTCTTCGAGCCCATAGAACGAACCGTTCGGCTGTTCACAGCTCTGCACAGCTCCACCCAGCCGGGCCACGGCCAGTCTGTAGCTGACCGAATCCCCCACCGACAGGACTGAATCACGATTGGCATCGATGAAGGTGCCTGACTTCACGTTGCAGAACAACACCTTGAGCTGTTTGGACTGCCGTTGATCAGCTCCGGAACCGCCGGTGGAACAGCCCGCCAGCAGACACAGCAGCGACCCAAAAACAACTGCGGAAACCGACCTCGGCATGGCATCAACGTCTGAACTCACTCGATGCTGACAACGCATGGTGAATCTGAGCTGCATCAGAACGTTGATGGCGGCTCACAACAGAGATGCAGATCATTCAGCTGCAGACGCCAGGCATGAAGGCGATAACCCCCGTTTCCTGGAGTGGCCAGATCGCTGATGCGCTGGTCGTTGAGGTAAAGCGGATCACCGAGCAGGGGAGACCCCAGTTGCGCGAGATGAATGCGGATCTGGTGAGGTCGTCCCGTTGTGATCGCCACCTGCAGACGGTCTCCCTGCGGACAGCGGTCCAGCAGCTTCAGTTCACTGTGGGCTGTTCGTCGTCGCCGGATCAACCCATCCGATTGGGGCAGCGGCCCCCAGACCCAGCCCAGCAAGGCATGGGGCCGCTCAACCACATCCGTCTTCACCACAAGAGACTTACCGAACTCGAGCCCTGCAACACGCTGTGACCAGGCGTGATAGAGCTTGCGGGTTCCTGAAGCAGGCTGAAAAGATCGCGAGAGGGCGGCTCTGGTGGTCGGCTGGCGTGCACAGACCTGCAGTCCGGAGGTGAAGCGACCAAGACGATGCACGGGCTTTGGAACCAGGGGCTCACCCAGCAGCCGACTGCGCTGATCCAACAGCGTCGCCAGCGTGTGCTGCAGAAAGCCTCCACCCGGCATCACCGGCAGTCCGGAGGGTTTGTTGATCACCAGCAGATCCCCATCGTCATATTCCACCGACCAGCTGTCGGGGATCGCTGGCTCGATCCATCCAGGACGGTGCCAGAGCAGCTCCGCCTGGGCGGGCAGCGGTCGATCCTTGAACAGAAGCTTTCCGTTGAGTCGGATTTCACCCGCTGCGATTCGGCGAAGCCAGACGTCTTCGCAGGAGTGGGGATAACGCTCGGCCAGCAGCGCACTGATCAGAGTTCCTTGGTTACCAAGGTGCGTGATGTCCCTGTACATCCATCCCTGATTGAGTGCGGCTGCACGCCAACCCTCAGGCAAAGGCTCTGCCTGTTGGCAGGTCACTCCACCAGACGATGCTGCAAGGCGTAACGCACCAGCTCGGTTCTGCTGGATGTACCGGTTTTGATGAACAACCTGCTCACATATTTCTCCACATTGCGGATTGATGTCTCCAACTGGCGGGCGATTTCCTTGTTCATCAACCCTTCCGCCACCAGTTGCAGAACACTGGATTCCCTGGGCGTGAAATTGTGCTGCACAGGCTCGCTGGAAGGCAGTGCCTCCGCCTGGGCCAGCAGAGAGCGAATCTCAGTGATCTGTTTTGCCATCTGCCCCATGTCGGCATCTGCGAAGCGGGCTGCTTCCTGCAGCAGCCGCTGCTGACGCTGGGCCACGTTGCTCACGCGCGCCACCAGCTCATCCGGGTCAAAGGGTTTGGGGATGTAATCGTCCACACCCGCCAGATAGCCCTGGGTGCGATCCGCCGTCATGCCCTTGGCCGTGAGGAAAATCACAGGGGTGCCACCCAAGCGCTCATCAGCTCTGAGCTTGTTGAGCAGCCCGTAGCCGTCGAGCCTGGGCATCATCACGTCGCTGATCACCACATCCGGCAGCATCTGCTGCGCCTTGGCGAAACCATCCTCACCATCAACAGCAGTCGTGACATCAAACCCCTCATCCTCGAGGTAGGCCTGCACGGCAGAACGTAGTCCAGGTTCATCATCCACCAGCAGCAGGCGAACTGTTGGCTGTTCTGACTGAGCCAGCTGTTCTGATTGGGTTGGCTGTTCAGTCTGAGAGGACTGCTCGGGCTGAGAGGGTTGTTCGGGCTGGGAGGTTGTCAAGGCCTGACCTCATCTGGCCGGAATCTAGGGGCGTCAGGGCGCAGGCAACCGCAACACTTCCTGGGACTCGATCAACTCAGTGGAATAACCGAGCTCTCTGGCCTTGTCCGAGAGACCTGCTGGATCCTGGCCAGCGAGGTCGGGATGACAAGCCGCCCACCAGACCAGATGGTCTTCGCGCGTGGACGCACGCCTGGTCCCCCCTGGATTGAGCTTGCGGACATAAATGGCTTCGCTGTCCCTCGTGACCCGCAACGGCTCCTCGCGACTGCAGTTCACCGATTCGGAGGGAATCACAAGATTGTCGGCGGATTCCTGCCAAAGCTTGAACCTGCGTATTTCAGGATCAGCAGGGTCTCCCGAAACCGCGAAGATCCCCAACGTGTACTCCTCGGCCCCCTCGCTCTGATCGAGGACCACCAGATCAACCGGACGCATCGCTTTCATCTGCTCAAGCAGCTGTTCCCGATTCACGGCCTCAGCAACAGCTGGCTGAAAAGCAGCTGACGCAACCAGGCCCAAACTGAAGATCCAACGGATGGAGTGCATCGCGACAATCCGAGAGTCACACCATGCTGACCCCACACACCCTCCTAAGCGCAGTGAAGTTGTGATCAACCTCGATCACCAGGCCACCACACCCTGTCACCCCTCTGTGATCCAGGCGATGGAGCCCTGGTGGCGAGAGCAATGGGGCAATCCGTCGAGCCGCCAACATCGGCTTGGCCTGACAGCCGCAGCTGCAATCGGCTCAGCCAGAGAGCGGCTTGCGGGCAGCCTGGGCATCAGATCCGATGAACTGATCTTCACCAGTGGTGCCACCGAAGCCAACAATCTGGCGCTGCTGGGCCACGCCAGGGCCAGGGCACTGTCCGACGGTGAACCAGGGCATCTGATCAGCGTGGCCAGTGAGCATCACGCGGTGCTCGACCCTCTGCTGCAGCTGAAGCAGGAGGGATTTCAGATCACGCTGCTGACTCCGCAAACGAACGGACTGCTCAAGCCGGAACAGCTGGAACAGGCCCTTCAGACCAACACCCAGCTGATCAGCGTGATGGTGGCCAATAACGAGATCGGTGTGATCCAACCGATCCGGGAACTCAGCGACCTCTGCAGCAACAACGGCATCACCATGCACACCGATGCGGCCCAGGCCTACGGGCATCTTCCGCTGGATGCCGAAGAGCTGGGATGTGCGCTGATCAGTCTCAGCGCACACAAATTCAATGGCCCGAAAGGCATCGGTGCCCTTGTGGTCAGGGGTGGCACAGAGCTGCAACCGCTGCAGTGGGGTGGAGGACAAGAGCAGGGCCTGCGGGCGGGGACCTTGCCAGTGCCGCTAATCATGGGCATGGCTGCGGCAGCCGAGCTGTCAATTCAAGACCTGGAAGAGCGTCAGGCTCGGCTCCAGGCCTTGAGGAATCAGCTGTGGACGGATCTCAAAGATCAGAATCCAACAATCGAGCTCAACGGCGCGCTGCAACCGCGACTGGCCCACAACCTCAACATCACTGTTCCCAATGTCTCAGGCAGCCGCCTGCAACGGGCTCTGCGGCCAAGACTGGCCTGCAGCAGCGGTTCTGCCTGCAGTCGTGGTGAGCCATCTCACGTTTTGCAATCCATTGGCCGAAGCCGTGTCGAGGCGGAAGGATCATTGAGGCTGAGCCTCGGACGCGACACAACAGCCAAGGACATTGACGGAGCCATCGAGGTGATCACATCCGCAATCAGGACATTGACCCAGCACTGAAACCAAAAGACGCGTGACACAACCTCTGGAAAAAAGTGTCAGGGAAGCTACCTTCCGCGCAAGTTCCAGAGTGATTCATGACTGAGACACCGGCCAACCAGCCGCTACATGTGCTTCAAGCCATCGAAGACGGATGGAATGCCTTCGCAAAGGCTCCCTGGACTTTCCTGCTCTTTCAAGCACTTGTTGCTGTCATCGCCCTGCCTTTCGCAGCTTTGACAGCAGTTTGCTCAGCACGAATCGCGTCTGTTCCAGGCATCCCTGATATTCATCCTATAGGTGCTGGGATACTGCTGGTCGTGGGCCTTGTTGGCTACATCATTGTGGTTCTTTGGGGGGTCGTGGGACTGATCCGAGGCTCCTGGCAGTGCCTTGAGGGAGTCAAACCCGATTTCAATACTTTTACACGCTGGGATGGCGAAGCCACAGGTCGCTTATTCATCAGAGCGATTGAACTTTTCGTCCTCTTTGCCGTGATCGGCTTGATCTGCTCCCTTGTTGGATTTGGGCTTGTGCAAATCAACCAGGCACTCGCCATTATCCCGCTGATCATTGCTCTTGTTTTCTTCATTTACCTCTCCATCAATCAGAAGTTCCTCCCCTTTATCGCTCTGTTTAAAAACAACGGTTCCTTTGAAGCCATTCAGACGGGACGCTCCGTTGTTGATCCTTCTTGGTGGACAGTTCTCTGGTTCTTCATCGTCGAAGCGATCATTAATGCAATCGCCGCCGCATTCCAGTACGGAGGATTGTTTGTCGTGGTGCCCGTCCTGATCTGCATCTCCACTGCTGCCTATCGCCAACTGTTTGGGAGCGAAGATCAGACAGGTTTGATTAGTGGAAACTGAGAATCACAAAACCGGCAAGACCGAACAGAGCCATCAAAAACTGGGCAATCTTGCTGATTAAAAGGCCAGCCACCACCGCCAGACCAACGACTGATCCCTGGCGCAACGCCTCAAGCCACCCCAGATTCCGGGGTGGCTTTGTTGTGAACCAGGTTTCAACCAGGGTTGCTCCCAGCCATGGACCAAACAAAGCCCCCAGAAGCGGCCCTCCAAACGGGAGTGCCGGCAGCAGGCCCAGCACGCCAACGAGCAAACCCACACCAGCTCCCGCAGCAGACCAGCGGCTGGCCTTCAGACGTGCAGATGCGAGACCCAGAGCCAGCAGATCCGCGATGAGACCCAACCCGAAAAGCACTGTCGCCAGGATGAACTCAGGCCATGCCTGAGCCCAGCCAACAGCCCCCATCCAGACAAGAGATCCCACCGGCAACCAAATCAGACCTGGAAGAAGGGGTAAGAACGTGCCAGGAATCGCCAGCAGCTGAACCAGCAGGGCAATCCACCACACGCCATCGGGGGTCCAGAACCAGCTCATGCCTCAGACCTCGACTCAGTCGGGCGGCGTCGGGCAATTCTCAGCTTGGCGCTGCGACTGCGCGGATTGGATTGCTGCTCAGCCGCGTCAGCTCTCAGCGGCTTGCGAGTGACGCGCTGCAGGCGCTCGTCGCTGACAAAGGCGGTCTTCACGCGCCGGTCCTCAAGCGAATGGAAACTGATGATTGCCAGCAGACCATCGGGCTGGAGCCAGTCAGGGGCTTGTTGCAACAAGCGGTCCAGAACAGCAAGCTCATCATTGACCGCGACCCGCAGAGCCTGAAAGGTGCGCGTGGCGGGATGAATGCGACCACGGCGGGCCTTGGGTGGATAACAGCCAGCGACTGCATAGGCCAGCGCGGCCGTACCGGTATAGGCGCCGTTTGCGTCCAGATCAGCTTTGATCCTGCGTGCAATCCGCCGTGACAAGCGTTCCTCGCCGTAGGCATAGATCAGATCCGCCAAGGCCGACTCGTCCAGCCTTGTGATCAGCTCAGCGGCAGTTTCTCCTCCCCCTGCTGGATTCATCCGCATGTCGAGGGGACCATCCAGCCGAAAGCTGAATCCCCGCTGGGCCACATCCAGCTGAGGGCTGCTCACGCCAAGATCCACCAGGACCAATGCAACCGGGTGAGGAGGGATGTAATCAGCGAAGTTGGTCGCCACGATCGTGACGCGATCTGCGTAGTGCTTGAGCCGCTCGGCCGCTGCCAGACGCGCGGTTTCATCGTGATCAAGCCCGATCAGTCGCAGCTGCGGATAACGCTCCATCAGCAGACCGCTGTGGCCGCCTCCACCCAGCGTTGCATCAATCAACACCCCAGATTGCCTGTGATCACTGAACTCGGTGGCCAGCGTCTGCATCAACGGTTCAGCCAGAACCGGCACATGCATGAAGCCCAGGGCGTGACTGGATGGCAGATCGGGCATGGGTCCTTCCTAAGATCCCAACACGAATGTTCTGCCACGGCCCCATGACGCAGCTGGAAACGCGCACGGAGCCGATGGTGGTCAACTTTGGCCCCCACCATCCCTCAATGCACGGGGTGTTGCGCCTTGTGGTGACTCTCGATGGAGAGGATGTCGTGGATTGCGAGCCCGTGATCGGCTACCTGCATCGCGGCATGGAGAAGATCGCCGAGAACCGAACAAATGTCATGTTCGTGCCTTACGTGAGCCGCATGGATTATGCAGCGGGCATGTTCTACGAAGCGATTGTCGTCAACGCCCCTGAAAGGCTGGCGAATATTTCTGTGCCCAAGCGAGCGAGTTATATCCGGGTTCTGATGCTGGAGCTCAATCGCATCGCCAATCATTTGCTTTGGCTGGGACCCTTTCTTGCTGATGTCGGGGCCCAGACCCCGTTTTTCTACATCTTCCGTGAACGGGAGATGATCTATGACCTCTGGGAGGCGGCCACAGGGCAGCGCCTGATCAACAACAACTACTTCCGTATCGGCGGTGTGGCAGCCGATCTACCTTGGGGGTGGCTTGAAAAATGTCGCGATTTCTGTGACTGGTTCGGCCCCAAAATCGATGAATACGAAAAGCTGATCACCAACAACCCGATCTTCCGTCGACGCATTGAAGGTCTGGGAGTGATCGGCAAGGAAGAAGCCATCAATTGGAGCCTTTCCGGCCCGATGCTGAGGGCTTCCGGAGTGGCCTGGGACCTGCGCAAGGTTGACCACTACGAGTGCTACGACGACTTCGACTGGGATGTGGTCTGGGAGAAAGAGGGCGACTGCTTCGCCCGTTACAGGGTTCGTGTCGAGGAAATGCGCCAGTCCCTCAAGATTCTTCGCCAGGCCTGCGACATGATTCCCGGTGGCCCGACGGAAAACCTGGAAGCCAAACGCATGGCCGAAGGCAAAGACAGCGATTTCGCCGGCTTCGACTACCAGTATGTGGCCAAGAAGGTGGCACCAACATTCAAGATCCCCAACGGCGAGCTCTACACCCGACTGGAATCAGGGAAGGGCGAGATCGGGGTCTTCATTCAGGGAAACAACGACGTGACACCCTGGCGTTTCAAGATCCGTGCCGCAGACAGCAACAACCTGCAGATCCTTCCTCACATCCTCAAGGGACACAAGGTGGCTGACATCATGGCGATCCTTGGCTCCATCGACGTGATCATGGGCTCCGTGGATCGCTGATTCATTCTCAGTCTCTTGCCATGGATGCTGACCAGAAACGCACATCTGCAGCACACAACCGGAAGAGATTTCTTGAGGAAGCCAGACAAGCGAAGTAAAATAAAAAAAAGTTGAAACATTCACCACTTATTCACAATGCTACTAGCCTAAAAAACTAGTTTTAACCGAAAATGCCGACACTTAAAGGGCATTTAATTTCTGGCGACCAAGGCTTCAAAAGCAGAGACGTCAAACTTTACGAAATCCCAGACACTCCGCTCGAAAAACCCAAGTTAATTGCATCCACATCAAGCAATTCAGGAGGCCTATTTGAGTTCTATGGAATCAACATTTCGCCCAAGAATACGTATTATATTTTAGCTTCAGATGGCTCCAACAAACTCCTGGGGCTGTTGCAAAGCAACGACACCCAGGGACTAACAATCAATGACCTCTCAACCGCTGCGAGCGCCTATACATTCAATCGATTCATCAATGGAGAGGGCCTGACCGGCAACAAGCCTTCACTTCGCTCAGGCTGGATGACCTACCAAAACCTGGTCAATCCGAATGGAACCATCGATCAAGTTGCACTTAACAATGCCGCCACTGCTGAGCGGCTTAATTTACTGGCCAATCTCAATGCAGAAGCAATCTCCAATCCCGCATTCCGGAAGATACTTTTAAATCTCACATCTTCAATCGAAAGAGAATCGAACCAAACTAATCTCGAAGCCCTCATATCAATCGGACAAAGCCCTGCCAACAACGCAAGGCAACTCTTTGAACTGGCCGAATCCGCCCCAGCCATTTATCCCGCAGACAGCTGGAGTATTTCCCAACGCGACTCCTGGCTTCTGTATTTCGAGCACTTTGGAGCAGCCGATGAATCAGAGTCCATCTTTTTTGGACCGGGAAATATTGCAATTGACAGCCATGGTGATCTCTGGATTGCCAACAACTTCAAACCTGGATCCGAACAGTTTGACCCCCCACTTCCAGGCACCACCTTGCCTCGATTGAAACCCAGCGGGGAATTGGTCGGAGGCGAACCTTTACAAGGCGGTGGCCTCTATGGGGCAGGATTCGGGATCGGCATTGACCCCGAAGGTCAAGTATGGATCGGCAATTTCGGATTCGGAGCCTCGAACATTCCCCTGCGCGGCAACGGGAACAGTGTGTCGCTCTTCTCAAAGGAAGGCGAAGCACTTTCACCGAATCGATCACGGCGTGCACCCCGCAAGCCATCCGGTGGTTACACCGAGGGCGAGCTGCTCGGCGTGCAGGGTGTAACCAGCGATCAAGAGGGCAACATTTGGATCGCCAGCTTTAGAGATACCGCTGCAACGCCAAGCAAAATTGTGGTTTATGAAAATGGCCAACCGAAGAAATTTGACAGCTTCCAACACCCTGAGCTGACATCACCTTTCGATATTGCCATTGATGCCTCTGGGGATGCCTGGGTGAGCTACAGAAGTGGCGGTCGCAGCGGCCAGGGAGGGATTGGCCACTTCAGCTTCGACTCAAAGGATGGAATCAGACTGATTCAAACGATTGAGTCCCGAGACCTGAATGTTCCCTTCGGAATTGCAACCGCATCGGATGGGAGTATTTGGGTCGCCAACAACGGTGGGCCTCCTCGCTATAAATCCAGAACCGTATGCAAAATCGACCCGATCACCGGAGAAGTGGAAACATTCTCCATCAATGCATCAAAGGAATCGGGCCCTTGGGGCCTCAACCTTGACGGCGCGAACAATGTCTACGTTGCCAACTTTGAAGATCTCTCCATTTCCGTGCTGAATGGATCCGGCGTCGATTCACTTTACGGTCATGAACCAGGCACAGCACTCTCACCCGAGGGTGGATATGACTTTGACGGCAACATCATGCGTCCAACAGGGTTGGAAGTGGATAGTGCTGGGAACGTCTGGGTCGCCAACAATTACAACGAAAAAGCTGACCTCTATGGCCAGCACAGCGTGTTTCAGGCCATAGGCCTTGCAGACCCAGTGAAGACGCCACTCATTGGCCCAGTGGAACCACTGCTCTGGACAACAACGCCTCAATCTCTGGTCTGATGATCTTCATCGGATCAAGGTCACATCGCCATCATCTGGTCACTGACCAACTCATACGCAGATGCTCACTCTGGCTGAGCCGTTGGGTTTGTGATGCACTGATGCCAAGGTGAGAGTGCGGTTCAGTGATCTCAACACCCTTGATCATGTTGCCAGCCTGGCTCAACCTCACCAGAACAGTGCGTTTCGGCGACACCGATGCTGCCGGCGTGATGCATTTCCATCAGCTGTTGCGCTGGTGCCATGAGGCATGGGAAGAGAGCCTGGAGCTCTATGGAATTGAAGCCAAAACGGTTTTTCCTGGATGTCGTGACCAAGAACGCTGGCCCGACACTGCACTCCCAGTGGTGCAATGCAGCGCCAACTTCAAAAAAGCGGTGCATGGGGGAGATCGGCTCGTCGTAAGACTGACTCCACAACGGATTGATCAGGGATGTTTTGAAGTTCGCAGCCAATTTCTGCTGAACGAACAGGAAGTCGCCAATGGCTTGATCAGACAGCTGGCCATCAATGTGCCAACGCGGCGACGCTGCCCGTTACCTGATGCAATCTCACGCTGGCTCGAGGCTGCAGAAATCGGACAAATCAAAGAACTCTGAGCCCACAACTCAGCCAACCTCCAAACCGGGACAGTGTCGGATCGACGCCAGCCCCCGAAAGCCGTTGGCGGCACAATTGCGACATCGACAAGTTCAAGAATCAGCTCACGCATCAGGCATCCGCAACGCAGGCAACCGTCAAAGAACACTGAAAATATTTGCACCAAAGCTAATTTGTGGGTCGTTTTCCAAATTCCGATGGATTTGAGAATTCTGATTGTGGCTTTGCCTATTCTTCTTGCCCTGAGCTGGGCAGCCTTCAACATTGGCAGAGCCGCAACCAGCCAACTACAAATTGCGATTAAGCAATACAAAATCAACCAAACATACTGAAAGATATTCCTCAACCCCATTCAATTACATCATTCATCACCTCTTTAACAATTGAAGTTGTCCTGCAGCATTTTAAAAGTCTCAAGGCTCAACATTGAGCAAAGATTGCCAGGCTTCTCGATTCGCAAGTGATACCAGCTCTCCACAATGTTCGACACCTCTGCGGCATTTACAGCATCTTCAGACGCTGAAACGACGTTTGACACTTCGGCTGCATTTACCGCACCGTCTCACAACATCACGCCACCTTCAGGCCTGGAACCCTGCCTCGGCGGCGAACTGAGATTGCAGGCCATCTGGGTCGATGAAAAAGTGTGCGTCGGATGTCGATATTGTGCCCACGTGGCAACGAACACCTTCCTGATGGATCAGGACACGGGAAAGTGCAGAGCAATTCGCCAAGACGGTGATTCAACCATGGTGATCAACGAAGCTATTGACACCTGTCCAGTGGACTGCATCCATTGGATCAGCTTCGAAGAATTGATTGAAAAGAAAAAGGAAGAAATGGCTAAAGCTGCCTATTAAACAGCTCAGCCCACCACAAAAATACTAGTAAAGACTTTCACAATTCCAACAACAATCAATCCCGAAAGAATCACGAAGGATGGAATGATATAACGGAACGCCTTATCCGAGGGTCTCTCATACAATACTTTCTCTGCGAACGACTTTGTAGGGCCGAAATTCAGGTGATCTTCAATTGACATCATCATGTCGTTTGAAGTTAACTTCTCTTGCCAATCGTAAGAATATCGCGGGAATTCCTGATAAACAGGGGCTTCACCAACAGCTCGGCCGGGCAAAACTCTTGACATCTCAAGAGGCACACTGTCGTAGCCAAACCTCTGCATGTACTCCTCACTGTTGAGGACCAGATCAACAAAAGTCTCGAATCCCTTTTCAGCAATGACGATCGAATAAGTTAACTTTTCGGTGTTATCTTTCACCTTGCGACCTAAAGCCCTGCCGATGACCTGTTCAACAAGGCGATAATTACTATTACAAGCAACATAACCCCGCAAAAAACGGTCCGAAAGCAACAGACCGCGAATGAAATCTCTTACCGTAATTGAACCATTTCTAAGCTGAGATTCAAGATAGCGATCTCTGTCGCTACTCATTGCATGAAAATAGATCTGGCGATAACAACGGTTAATGACATCGCCAGCGTTATCAACAACATCCCCTTCCATGGAGGGAGCAGCAATTGTGCTCACACGAATATTTTGAGAAGCAGGTCGAAAGGGCCGAAGGGGAACTGGCAACGAAGAAACCCAGCAAAACTCAGAAAATTACACTAAGAGTTTGCCGATATGCCAGCGGGAAAAACCGCAAACTAATTCACAATTCAGGCACCAAAACAGGGGGGTGAAATTAATTTGATACGCGCATCTGTGGCAAAGACAACGTTGCCTTTTGCTGCTTTCTTCTTGTGCGCGAATACACCGGGCAAGGTCAAGGCATCAGCCAAAGGCACTCGAGCAGATCACTGTCCAGGCCTGGGCGATTCTCGCCATCACGTCAAACGGCTTAACAGGCAGATTCATCGGCCATTCGGTTGAGCGCACCATTTGTCCCAACTTCACAAACATCCCAGTCTCCGGTGGATAAAACGGAGCAGATCCGCCTCAAGATTGACAGTGAAAATGCAACCAAGCAGCAAGGAAGTTCATCTCAGTGCAAATCCTTGCGGATGAATCTGGGATGAATCACTTCGGCACGGATTCAGAACAGCTGAGCTGATGACTGAGCTGATTGTTGAGCTGTCAACCAGTTCTGCCATCGCGGACGCTCCCACTTCCCTGCTGCAGAGCATTGCAACTCCTGGCACTGAACCCAGTAGAGAGGGCGTTCCGGTGCGGGCCAGTCGGACACCAATCTGTGCAAGCGGTCCCAACCGTCCGACGGCTCGTCCACCGACGACCAGCGAACAAGAGCCACCAGACGTTGTCCCCATTCACGGTTCACCACCCCGAGCAACAGCACGGCATCAAGCGGTAACCCTTGCTTGCGAGCCTCCATCAGCAGTCTTTGCTCCAGTTGTGAAGGGAACACCGTGACCCCACCGGACTGGATGGCGTGATCGATTCGCCCCAAGAGATGCAGCTGGGGATCAGTTGATGAGCCTTCAAGTTCCGCCAGATCAGCTGAATGCCACCAACCGTCCCCATCCGACAATGCACAGAGCACCCCTGCATCATCCAGCCTGGCCACAGCTAACCGATTGCAGTGCACCGCCAGAGCGCCCTGCTGATTCACTCGCAGACGAACACCGTCAAGGGGGCGACCACAACCACCCATCCCCGCCAGAAAATCAAGCGGTGCCTGGGCCGTCACCATGGCGGCCGTCTCCGTCGCGCCGTAACAGGGGGCAAGCCTGATGCCCAGGTCGCGGGATTGATCGGCCAGCTCATCTGGCAATGCTGCACCCCCAACCCAGATCAGCGCCATCTCACATAACCAGGCGCGACCACAGGGTTCGGCCAGCAGCCGACGCAGTTGGGTGGGCACCAGCGACAGCACCATCGGCCGCTGTTGCCAGCCTGGATGGCAACGGCTGTGTTTGAGAAGTTGCGCCGGCTGTTTAATCAGAGCGGGCGAGATCCAGGCGTGATCTGCGCCCCACTGACGGGCACGCCACCAGGGCATCAGACCGCTCACGTGCTGAAACGGCAGGGGGTTCCAAACCAGAGTTGAGGCTGGATCCAAGCCGATCGTCTTCAGCCACGACCCGCAGGCCCGGGCAGAACGATCCAGATTCGACAGGGGATGGAGGCAGAGCTGTCGTCCGCCGCTGCTTCCACCAGTTGACAGCACCAGCCCTGGTCCAGGCGGCCAATCCAGGCCATCAGCATCCAGGACTTGCCGCTCAGGCTGAACTCCGGAACCGATCAGACGCACCCAAACCTGATCGGCCAGGGCCAGCTCGAGAGCAGCAGCAGCCTGACCAGGCTGAGCAGGGTCACAGTGCAGATCCCTCAGGCCAACCATCAGCGGCCCAACTCAGCGGCGGCCCACACCTGCGCAGGATCAGAGCTGAACAGGCGACCTTCAGGACACCAACCTGGCGCCAGCCCGGGAGCCACGGGAGTAGGACCTCGCTGCTGAAGCCCTGCCATTAACGCCAGCCAGCGGAAGCCGATACCGGTTTCGAAAACAGTGCTGAGCATCAGCCGCGGCCGGCCTTCCTGCAACTGGCGCAGCAGAAGTCGAGGATCTCCCTCCAGCAGGGGTCGCCGCACCTGCCAACCCTGCCACTGCTCCCGCAGAGCAGGCTGCTTCAGCAACGACTCATCCAGAGCGACCGGCACACGCTTCGCCAAATCCCCCAGGCCTTGAAGATCGTCCACTGCCAGTGGCTGCTCCAGCCAATCCAGACGGGGATCACCCTCCAGCACTCCAGCCCATCGATCCGCCTCAAACCGATCCCAGCCGGCATTGGCGTCCAGGCGCAGACGCGCCTCTGGTGGAAGACGGTCCAGAAGCCTGGAGAGCAATGACCATTCCAGATCCGCATCCATTGCGGCCACCTTCCACTTCACAGTGATGGGATGCCCGACTGGATGAGTCGCCAGCAGCTGGTCCAGCGTCGTAAGCATGGCCGGACCAGCGGGCAAAAGACAGGCCGAGCTCGGAGCAGGAAGCCATGCCTGAACAAGGCCATCCAGCTCTGCCAACGCAGCGCCGAGCGCAAAGGCGACTTCAGCCGGCAGCTTCGGCAGAAGAGCCTCAAGCTGGTCCCGTTTGCACTCCATATCCACAGAGTTCTGCCATTGCGACAAAGCCCGCACACAGGCCGGACGGTCTGCTGGATCGAGCGGAGCCACCTCCCCCCATCCCACGCGGCCGGAGATCGCACAGGTCAGACGCAGCAACCAACCCTCACGCTGCTGCCAAGCGCCAGAAGCGGTTCTCAGCGGACCCGACAGGGAATAGGCATAGGAGCGGATCGCCAGTTGCAGCGCCATTCACTTAACCCGGCAGCAGAACAGGGGAGCCAAACCATGGCCCCAGGCCCAGACCGATACTCAGACCGAGGCCATTCAGTGCCTGGAATCGCAATGCGAGGAACTTGCTGCCAGTGATGCGTTCAGGCTCGTCATGATGCCAGCGAAGCAAGCGAATCAACGCTGAGGCCGCAGGTAACCCCAGGGCTCCGAGAAGTGCGGTGGGTGGCCAATCGCCATGCAGCACGGGGGCCCACTCCAGGGCAAGAGTCCCAGCAACGAACCACGGCACCAGAGACGCCGCCCGCGCAGTCCCCATGCGTACAACAGGAGACTGCTTGCCGTGTGCCGCATCCTGCTCGACCTGATGAAAATGCGAGCAGAACAACACCAGCGTGGTTGCCAGAGCAGGGCCGGAGCCGAGGAGCAGGGCGGTGTCCCAGGGCACGACATCCGTTGAAGGGGCGATGACCAACAACGCAGCTGCCGTGGCGAAAGGGCCAAAAGCGAGCCAACACAGTGGTTCACCCAGCCCCTGGTACCCGAGACGGAAGGGAGGTCCTTGATAGAGGTACCCGAGACCACAGCTCACCAGCACCAGCACCAGCACCGCAAGACTGCTCCTCAGCGCAATCCACAGCATCAGGATCAGTCCCGTCAGCAACGCAAGCATGGCCAGCTGCTGAACAGGACGAGGCCTTCCGACCAGCGCCACAACCGAATGGGGCTTGCCCTGGTCATCAACCCCGGTCTCGGCATCAAAGAGGTCGTTGCTGAGGTTCTCCCAGATCAACAGCAGCACGGCTGCCAACAGAAAAACGAAGCCCTGGGCCCAGCGCACCGGCAAGCCTGCCCCCAGGCGCCATCCAGCCGCAAGCAGCACGGGCATCACCGCAACGGAGTACATCGGCCACTTGATCGCTGCCTTCCAAAGACGCCGGCGGTCGTTGGCGCGGGAGTGAAGGGTTACAACAGCCTTTCGATCTGGCATGGACTGGACTCGTGGAGCCCGCTTCAAGACTCATACATTTGAGCAGTAATCCATCGTCCTGCCGTCAAGATGTCGGCCGCGCACCACGACAGTTCACCTGCTGTGCACTTCAGCGAACTGCTGGAGGGTGCACTATGCGCATGGGATCAGCGCCTGGCCGAAGACGGAGTTTTTGGCTTAGCAATGCCATTGCAGGGGCTGGATCCACTGCTGCAGCTCGCTGATCTCGAGGATACAGACCCGTTCCGCTTTCTCTGGGATGGAGCGCCAGGCCTTTGTCTTGCAGCAGCGGGCCGCTGCCATCACCTGGAGCTATCAGGTCCCCGACGTTTCGAACTGGCGCAACGTTTCAGTGACATCACGCTCGGACGCATCCTGGAGGGCACGCCCGAGGCACCCGCTCAGGCCCGCTCGCGCATCCTGCTGGCCTTCTCCTTTTTTGAGCAGACCGGTGAGCTCCAGCCCCAGGGGAACATGCCCTCGGTCCAGGCCGTTCTGCCCCGCTGGCAACTGAGTCGTCATGGACGGCAAGGCTGGCTGCGTCTGCACGGCATCGCCCAACAGGCGAGTGATGTGCGCTCACTGACGGAGTCGCTCTGGTTGATGGCGGAACAGCTGCAGTCTTGGAGTAGTTGGCCTGGCCAGGCCTCGGGCAACCTCAGCGGCAGGATCACTCCCGGCGACTGGGAGCGGCGCTACACCACGGCGCTTCAGCGCGGTCTGGAACTGGTGAATGGTGGTGAACTGCACAAGCTTGTTCTGGCCGTGCGCCACTCGGTGAGCCTGACCTCAACTCTGGACCCGGTGCTGTTGCTGAAACGGCTGCGCCACCAGCAGGCAGGCAGCTGCCGGTTCCTCTGGCAGCGCAACCAGCAAGACAGCTTCTTCGGCGCCTCGCCTGAGCGACTGCTGAGCCTGCGCAACGGGCAACTGCGTTGCGATGCGCTTGCCGGCACTGCCGGTCGCAACGACCACGCCACCTCCCTGCTCAACTCCGACAAGGACCGACGCGAGCATGAACTGGTGGTGCAGGCGATCACAGACCATCTCAGCGCCCAGGGACTGCAGCCACGGCGTCCGCGCAGTCCACAACTGGCCAGACACGGCCAACTGATCCATTTGCACACCCCGATCACGACTCCAGCTCCAGGCCAATCACCCCTTGCTCTGGCTGGAGTGCTCCATCCCACCCCGGCTGTGGCAGGCCTGCCCAGACGAGAGGCCATGAACTGGTTGCGCAGCCTCGAGCCGTTCGATCGCGATGGCTATGCAGCACCGATCGGCTGGATCGACAGTGCTGGCGATGCGGAACTGCGTGTGGCCATCCGCTGCGGCCATGCCCGCGGAACCCAGCTCGACCTCACGGCCGGAGCTGGACTGGTGCGCGGATCCGTGGCCGAACGCGAGCTCCAGGAAGTGGGGCTCAAGCTCACCGTCCTCGCCGATCAGCTGGATCTGGTGTCAGGGGGTCGGTAAGGAGCGCAGTCGCCAATCCATTGATGACTGCTTGAGCACATCACCGAAGGGCTCCACACGCCCGCCGATGTGTTGTTGGAGAAAGTGCTCCTCTAACGCTGCCCAGGCCAACGCATTACGGGGATTGGCCCAGCCATGCCCCTCATCCGGAAACACAACAAAATCGATCGGTAGTTTGCGAGACGTCATTGCAGCTGCGATGGATTCACTCTCCTGCAAGCTGACCCGCGGATCATTGGCACCGTGACCCAAGAGAAGGGGGCGTTGAATCTGATCCACATGATTGATCGGAGAAATGGCATCGAGGTCCACACTGCCGACACCAATCATGCGTTCAAAATTGATGCGAACGGCTGCCCAATAAGGAGGAATCGCTTCCAACAATGTGCGCAGATTGGAGGGTCCTACTTCTGAAACCGCTGCGGCAAACAGCGATGGATCACGGGTCAATCCCGCCAAAGCTGCATAGCCGCCATAGGACGCGCCTTTGATCACCACTTTGTCAGGGTCTGCAATGCCCTGATCCACCGCCCAGCGAACGGCGTCCACCAGATCGTCCTGCATCCGGGCGTACCACTCACCTTCTCCTGCCAGCAGGTGCTCCTTTCCGAAGCCAGTGCTGCCGCGATAGTTCACACTCATCACGTGATAGCCCCGATTGGCTAGCCACTGATGGGTGCGATTCAATCCCCAGTAATCTCTGGCCTGAGGTCCACCATGCACGACCAGAACAAGGGGCTGCGGCCCATCATTGGCGAGGGGAGTGCGCGTTAAGTAAGCAGGAAGCCGCCTGCCATCCCGAGCCTTGAGGTCGAGGCTTTCCATCGACGCCAGGGCGTAATCGTCCAGTTTTGGCTGAACTGAAAACAACAGCTGATGCTGGCGGCGATCCCGATCCCAGAGCCAGATTTGCTCGCCCTGACGATCGGAAGCGACCAAAACCAGCCAGAGGCGATCCTTCCTGTCGCGATCGACAACCGAGAACTCATTGGAGCCCGCCAAACGTTCCAAGGCGTCGTAATCGGAGCGCAGCGAAGGATCCAAAATGAAACGCTCACTGCGCAGATCCGTTTCGACCAGCACCGTGGGCACGCCAGTCTCGATCGCGCTCATCCCGATACCCAACGATCCACTCGTTGCACGGTGCACGACTTCAAAACGACAGTCGGTCGTGCAGCTCTCAAGCTCCTGACGACTCCAACGCACCAAACGAGGTTTGTCTTCCCCCGTGCTCAGTTGCCCATACAGCCACTGACCATCACGGGTGAACCCTGCCAGCCCTGACAAGCGGGCATCTTCGAAATCGAATTTGAGGAAGGGGCGCCACTGCTTCTCACCAGGCAAGCGAAGCTCATAAGCCTGGCCGCCATTGGCCAATGCTTCGGTGCGCAGATAGGGATGCCACTCACCATTGAGGCGATCCACTTGAACGGGTCGACCATCGTCAACTTGATAGAGCAGTTCGCGCTCACCACTTGCAATGTCGAGCACATAAAGGTCGTGATAGCGCGGATCCCGATCATTGAGGCCAACCACCAATTCGCCCGGCACATCGCGATCTGATGCACTGACAATCGCCAAGACACCAGATGGTGGCGTGAGATCAACCGTATCCCCTGTGCTTGGGTCAATGCGGACCAGCACAGTGTTTTCATCCCCTTGTGCATCTCTGCTAGAGATCAGAAATCGCCCATCAGGCGTCCATCCGGCACTCTGTTGCGGCCGATCCGTCTTCCGGGTCAGCAGACGGGGCTGTTCACGCCCATCAAGATCACGGACCCAGAGATTGAGGACTCCTCGGTAAGGAGCGAGGTACGCGATACGGGTTCCATCGGGGCTGAGTTCAACCCCGGCGATCTCGGGGTTACCGAACAACACCTCACGCGGAATCAGCGGCGGCGTGGAGCTGGTATCCATAGCGCGACTGGAGATCGTGAGGCTTCCCGTCAGGCCCACCAACAGAGCTGTTCCCCAGCGCAGTCCTTTTTTCAGCAAAACCTTTCCTGATCGTCAGACCCCAATGTTGATCGCTCAGAGCAGGTCGCGCAGACATGCGATGACCTGATCGGCCAGGGGCTGATCAGCTGGATCTGATCTCAGTAGTCGGTAAGGAGCGCATTCGCCACTCCAGGGAAGACTGATCAACAGACGAGCCAAAGGGCTCCGCCCTTCCTCCGACATGGTTCCTGAGGAAAGCTTCCACCAGCGCGTACATCGCCAAGGCGTTGAGCGGATTCACCAGTCCGTGCCCTTCATCAGGAAAGACCACGAAGTCAATCGGAAGCTGTCGCTCCTTCATCGCTGCTGCAATTGTTTCGCTTTCGCTGAGCTTGACGCGAGGGTCGTTGGCGCCATGACCGAGCAGCAGCGGACGCTGAATCCGGTCCACGTGCTGGATCGGGGAGATGGCATCAAGATTCACTTTCCCCACCCCGATCATGCGCTTGAAGAAAACAAGCGTTGTTGATTGCCAATACGGCGGTGTCGAATCCAGAAATGTACGCACATTGGAAGGACCGAATTCCGCGATGGCGGCGGCAAAGAGCTCGGAATCACGGGTGAGGCCTGAGAGGGCCGCGTAGCCCCCATAGGAAGCCCCCATGATTACGAGACGATCGGGATCGGCGATGCCCTCAGCGACCGCCCAGCGCACGGCGTCGACCAGATCATCCTGCATCCGGCCGTACCACTCGCCCTCTCCTGCCAGAAGATGAGACTTGCCGAACCCGGTGGATCCTCTGTAATTCACGCTCAGGGCGTGATAACCGCGATTGGCCAGCAGCTGATGAATCGGATTGAACCCCCAGTAATCCCTGGCCTGAGGGCCTCCGTGGACCAGCAGCACCAGAGGTTGCGGCCCTGACCCGCCAATCGGAGTTCTGCTCAGGTAAACAGGCAATCGACGTCCGTCCCGAGCCTTGAGATCAAAACTCTCCATGGACACCAGCTCGTAGGCGTCCAGGCGGGGCTGTACTGAGAAAAGCTTGCGGATCTCATCCTGTTCACGATCCCAGAGCCAGTATTGCGACCCCTGCTGATCCGAACCGATGGCGACTAACCAGCGGCGGTTGCCGAGGTCGCGATCGACAACTCTGAAGTTGTTGGGACCAGCCAACCGCTCGAGCCTGTCCATGTCAGCTTGGACGGACGCATCCAACACCACTCTTCGGGAACGAAGATCAACCTCCTTCAGAACGGTGGGAACCCCCGTTTCGAGATCATTGAGTTCGACAGCGAAGGCACCAGCTGACGACCGATGCACCACCTCCGAAGTGCAGTCGAGACCGCACGAATGAAGATGATCACAACTCCAACGCACCAGCCTGGGGAGATCTTCACCGCTGCTGAGCTGTCCATACAGCCAACGGCCATCACGCGTGAACCCGCTGGGCCCGGAATTGCTGATCGTGTCTTCGAAATTAAACTGAAGGAACGGTCGCCAGTTGGTGTCACCCGGCAGGCGCAACTCAAAGCTGCTGCCGCCGTCCGGGAGGATCTGGGAACGCAGTACCGGCTGCCACGCACCCTTCAGCCACTCAACACTGACCTGACTCCCGTCATCGGTCGAGCGATAGAGCAAACGCCTGTCTCCGCTGTCAACATCGATCACGTACAGATCGTGGTAGCGAGGATCACGGTCATTGAGTCCCACAACAAGTTCGGAAGGGGCCTCACGATCAGCTCCGATCAAGAAAGCCTTCACCTTGCTCACAGGTGTTAAATCCTTTTTGTGGCCTGTAAGAGGGTCGATCCTCATCAAAACGGTGTTCTCATCACCATTTCCATCGCGAGAGGAGATCAGATAACGACCATCGGCCGTCCAGAACGCTGATCTCTGGGGACGGTCCCGCTGACGGGTGATCACGCGAGCAGGAGCATCCCCATCGAGCTCCTGAACCCAGAGATTGAGCACACCCTCTTTGGGAGCCAGATAAGAGATCCGACGTCCATCGGGACTGAGTGACACCCCGATGATCTCCGGATTGCCAAACAACACCTCACGCGGAATCAGCGGCGGAGTGGGGCAGGCATGCATCGACTCACCGGCGATCGTCACACCGTTCCCCAGCGCAGACCTCTCTTCAGCAAAACCTTTCCTGATCGTCAGACCCCAATGTTGATCGCTCAGAGCAGGTCGCGCAGACATGCGATGACCTGATCGGCCAGGGGCTGATCCATCAACCGTTCCACCTCACGAATGCCGGTGGGACTGGTGACGTTGATCTCGCTGAGCATGCCGCCGATTACATCGATGCCGACAAAGAACAGACCCTCGGCCCTCAGAGCGGGCGCAAGGGCCACACAGATCTGTCGTTCACGCTCAGTGAGCTCGGTGGCTTCAGCCTGACCACCAACCGCCAGATTGCTGCGGAATTCTCCAGCGGCTGGCATGCGATTGATGGCACCGAGCGGCTCACCATCCACCAACAGGATGCGCTTGTCGCCCTCGCTCACCGAAGGAAGAAAACACTGAGCCATCACAGGCAGTCGTTCCTGCTCCGTGACCAACTCCAATAGGGCCTTCAGGCCAGGCGCCTGGGAGGACACACGGATCACCCCCAGCCCTGCACGGCCTCCCAGAGGTTTGAGCACGATGTCGCTGTGCGCTTGGGCAAAGGACTTGAGCTCACTCACCCTCCCGGAGACAAGGGTGGGAGCCATCCATCGACTGAAACGCAGAGCCCCGAGCTTTTCATTCCAAGTGCGCAGCGAGTCGGGGCGGTTGAGAACACGAACACCGGCCCGCTCTGCGACATCAAGAAGATGGGTGGCATAGAGATAGGCCTCATCAACCGGTGGATCCTTCCGCATCCAGATCACCTGGAATGTGGCCAGCGGCAGCCTTTCAGGCTCCCCGGAAGTGATCCAAGGCTCAGGTTGAACCGGCATGGCCATCGCCAGAGGTTCATCACCCAGGGCGATCAGATCCGCAGGAGTGCAGGCCCAAACCTCCAGCGCCGCTCGACTGGCGGCCTGCATCAATGCAGCAGTGGAATCCTTGGCTGGATTGATCCGATCCAACGGATCCAGCACGAACAGATGACGCATGAACAGCGGGCGCGAGAGGGGGCTCAGGAGAGCAGCGGATCGAGTTCACCCGCGCGCTCAAGGGCGTGCAGGTCATCACAGCCACCGATATGACGCTCATCGATGAAGATCTGCGGAACGCTGCGCCGGCCGTCGCCGCGGGCGGCCATGGCATCACGGCCGGGCTCATCGCCATCGACGGAATGTTCGGTGTAAGCCACACCCTTGCGATCCAACAGCTGCTTGGCTCGGATACAGAAGGGGCAGGTGCGCCAGGTGTAGATCTCGACGCTCGGCATGGTGCCCTCAACATGGATCCTGAATCCTATGCAGGGCAGTCCGCTTCATCGCGATGGGCATTCGCTCCCTCTCCTGCCTCGGCCCACGATCAGGCCTGGATTCCGCACTGATAGGGTCGCAAATTCCGTTCAACGCACTCCGTTGCTCGATCTCACCGACTTCAAGCGCGATCTCTCCGAGCTCACTGACCGCCTGGGCAATGCCCAGGACTGTCTTTGACGTCCCTGCACTGACCGCAAGACAACAGGATCTCGAGCAGCTTGCCGCCCAGCCAGATTTCTGGGATGACCAGCAGAACGCTCAGAAGCAGATGCGCCGCCTCGATGAGGTCAAGGCCCAGCTGCTGCAGCTGACCACATGGCAAGGTGCCGTGGGCGATGCCCAGGCCACTCTTGAGCTGTATGAGCTTGAACAGGACGACGAGATGCTTGCGGAGGCCCAGGCAGGCCTTGATCAGCTGCGTAAGGAGCTGGATCGCTGGGAGCTGGAACGCCTGCTCAGCGGTGAATACGACAAGGAGGGAGCCGTCCTCTCCATCAATGCCGGAGCGGGTGGCACCGATGCCCAGGACTGGGCTCAGATGCTGCTGCGGATGTACACCCGCTGGGCCGAGGACCATGACATGAAGGTCACGGTTGACGAACTCAGCGAAGGTGAGGAAGCAGGCATCAAGAGCGCCACAATCGAGATCGAGGGCCGCTACGCCTACGGCTATCTGCGCAATGAGAAGGGCACCCATCGCCTGGTGCGGATCTCGCCCTTCAATGCCAACGACAAGCGCCAGACCAGTTTTGCGGGCATTGAAGTGATGCCGAAACTCGAGGAGGAAGTCGACATCGACATTCCCGAGAAGGACCTGGAGGTGACCACCAGCCGCTCCGGCGGAGCTGGTGGACAGAACGTCAACAAGGTGGAAACCGCTGTGCGCATCCTGCACATCCCCACAGGACTGGCTGTGCGCTGCACCCAGGAACGCTCCCAGCTCCAGAACAAGGAAAAGGCCATGGCCCTGCTCAAGGCCAAGCTGCTGGTGATCGCACAGGAACAAAGAGCTGCCGAGATCGCCGACATCCGCGGCGACATCGTGGAGGCCGCCTGGGGCAATCAGATCCGCAACTATGTGTTTCACCCTTATCAAATGGTCAAGGACCTGCGCACCCAGGAGGAAACCAATGATGTTCAGGGTGTGATGAACGGCGATCTAGACCCCTTCATTCAGGCGCTGCTGCGTCAGGGTGTGGACAGCCCCGGACAGGACGAGGACAGCTGACCATGAGCTCAAAGCCAGACGGCATCGAGACTTCGCCGGACGGCGCCACCACCACGCCTCCTCCCAGCTTCGTCAAACAGGCCATGCGCAACATGGTCCGCAAGGGCAGCAAGAGCCTGTTTCATCTTGGACTCACGGCCGCAGGGTTCATCGGTTTCATCCTTGTGGTCGCCTGGCTGGGACGTCCAACACTGCCCCAGTGACTAACACGCGGGCTGTTGCGATTGACCTGGCCTTCACGCCAGCTGAAGAGCAACTGATCCAGGCCGGGAAAGGGATTGGAGCCCAGCAGCGGCTCAGCCAGGGAGATGTCTGGGAATCAACCCTGCGCCTCTGGCTGCAACACCTGATCGCTGCCGGGGGCGACAGCGTCCCAGCGGAACTTCAGAGCTGTGAGGAGATCTGCCTGGGCCTGCAGTTTGTGGATGATGCCCAGATCACTGATCTCAACGCACGCTGGCGCAACAAGCCCACGGCCACGGATGTCTTGTCCTTTTCAGCACTGGAAGCTGACATGCCCCTGGACAGCTGCCCCAGTCTTGAACTGGGAGACATCATCGTGTCGGTACCGACTGCGGAACGTCAGGCTCTCGAACAGGATCACAGCCTGGAACGGGAGCTCTGCTGGTTGGTGAGCCATGGCCTGCTGCACCTGCTGGGATGGGACCATCCCGATGAGTCGAGGCTTGAAGCCATGCTGCAATGCCAGGAGCAACTGGTTGCCATGGCCGGTATCGTTCAATCCCACGGTGAGATCAACTGTGAATCAGCAGATGAAATCACTAAGGAAACCTGACGATGGAACTCCGTTGACCGAGGAGATCAGCCAGCGCAGCACCCGCCGTGCCCACCACGCTGCCCACAGAGGAGCCTGGAAAATCGCCGGCGACCTGCCCGCCAGCTTCCGTTACGCCGCTCAGGGACTGGGTTACGGCTTCATCAGTCAACGCAACTTCCGCATCCACCTGGGGATCGGCAGCGTCGTTTTCTTTTTAGGACTGTGGCTGAAGTTACCAGCGATTCAGCTGGCCGTTTTGGTCCTGACCGTGGCGGCCGTGCTCGTGCTTGAGCTGCTCAACACCGCGATCGAATCTGTGGTCGACCTGGCCATCGGACGTCGCTTTCACCCGCTGGCCAGGATCGCCAAGGACTGTGCCGCGGCAGCGGTTTTGGTGGCGGCCATCAGCTCTCTGGTGATTGCCCTGCTGCTGGTGCTACCGCCCCTGATTCTTCGCCTCGGCCTTTGAACGATGCTCCTGGTCATCGACAACTACGACAGCTTCACCTTCAACCTGGTGCAGTATTTCGGGGAGTTAGCGGCTCAGCATCCTCTGGCTGAAGACCTGCGCGTGGAGCGCAACGATGCGATCAGTGTTGCCCAGATCCGTGACCTCAGCCCCGATGCCATCCTGTTATCCCCTGGGCCCGGAGATCCTGATCAGGCGGGAGTCTGCCTGAGTGTGCTGAAGGAGTTGTCCCCGAGCATCCCCACTCTTGGGGTCTGTCTGGGCCATCAGGCTCTTGCTCAGGCCTACGGAGGAAAAGTGGTGCGGGCCTCGGAACTGATGCATGGCAAGACCTCACCGGTGCTGCATCGAGGCGAAGGCGTCTTTGCAGGCCTGCCTCAGCCACTCACCGCCACCCGATATCACAGCTTGATTGCTGACCGCAGCAGTCTTCCCGACTGCCTGGAAGTCACTGCATGGCTGGAGGACAACACCGTGATGGGCCTGCGTCACCGTGAGCACCCCCATCTCCAGGGCGTGCAGTTCCACCCTGAAAGCGTGTTGACGGAGGCCGGGCATAACCTGCTGGCCAACTTCCTTCGACTGGCGGAAGGGCGCATTCAGCACTGCTAGTTTCCTCTGCCAGCAGGCATTCCCCCATGACAGTCTTCCTGAAACGCCAGGGTCCTGGGCGGGCCATCGCCTCCCTTGCCGCATCAACCCTCCTGGCCGGAATCAGCGGCACTGCCGCGCAGGCTGCAGGCGTCTCGATCACGAGCTACGGGCACAGTGCTCTGCTGATTCGCGGCGGAGGCCAGTCGGTGCTTGTGAACCCCTTCCGGGCCGTGGGCTGCGCCACTGGACTCAGCGAACCGCGCGTCAGCGCCAACGTGACCCTGGCCAGCTCCGAACTTCCTGACGAAGGGGCACGGATCGGAGGAGGCACCTTCCTCTCCAAGCCGGGTTCCTATCGCGTTGGCGGCATGGACCTCGAGGGATTTTCTGCTCCACATGACCGTATGGGTGGACGCCGTTTCGGCAACGCCACAATCTGGCGCTGGCAGCAGGGAGGCCTGAACTTTGCCCATCTGGGAGGAACAGCCGCCCCTCTCAGCGGTGAGGACAGGGTGCTGCTGGGTCGCCCAGATGTGCTGATCATCGGCGTCGGCGGTGGAGGCAAGGTCTACAACGGTGAGGAGGCTGCTGAGGTGGTCAGACAGCTGAATCCACGCCGGGTGATTCCCGTTCAATACGTGAATGGGGAGGCTCCGAGCGGATGTGACCAAGGCGGAGTACAGCCCTTCCTGGATGCGATGAGCGGTACAAAGGTTCGCCAGGTGGGTCCCAGCCTCACGCTGCCAGGGAGCCTGAACGACAGCACCGTGATCGAGGTGATGCGCTGAGGATCCGTTCAGGAGTCAAGCTGTTGGTAACACGCCCAGAACTTCTGCATCTGAGTGAGGGTGCCGATGCTGACGCGCAGAGATCCTTCGAGCTGCGGCTTGCCGGCCATCGAACGCACCAGGATGCCCTCCTGCCGCAATTGCTGCTCCACCTGCTGAGCGGGAGACGAGGGCCAGATCAACAGATAGTTACCGCCGTCGCAATGAAAATCGGCACCAGACTGCGTCAGCTGCGTCACTAAATAGTCACGCGCGCGTAACACTTCGGCCACATAGCTGTCTGTGTACGACTGGTCCGACAATGCAGCGAACGCGGCAGTCACAGCAAGGCTGTTGACGTCGTAAGGACCGGTCACCCTGCAGACCCGATCAACCACATCGGCATGACCGAACGCAAAACCGATCCGCAAGCCCGCAAGCCCTGAAGTCTTGGCGAGGGAGCGCAGGACCAGCAGATTGCCATGCCGCCCGAAATCAACAGTCGGCAGCACGCTGTCGCCCGTGAAAGCTTCATAGAGCTCATCCACCACCACCAGGGTGTCGGGCGCGGACATTGCCAGCTGCAGCACATGCTCTGCGGAAAGACGAGTCCCGGTGGGATTGTTGGGATTGCAGAGCATCAGAATGCGCGGGCGACGCTCCAGGGCTTCGC
This sequence comes from Synechococcus sp. BIOS-E4-1, assembly GCF_014279995.1. Lineage (NCBI taxonomy): Bacteria > Bacillati > Cyanobacteriota > Cyanophyceae > Synechococcales > Synechococcaceae > Synechococcus > Synechococcus sp. BIOS-E4-1. The sequence goes on from NZ_CP047935.1 coordinate 3,011,157, forward strand.
GAATCTGCTCCAGCGGAAAGCCAAAACCAGGCAGGGCATGGGGCACCGCTTCCACCTCCATCCCCTGCATCCCAGCACAGGGGGCGTAGTAGCCGAAGGTGGGACTCGTAGTGAGCAGGGTGTCTCCCTGAGCGCCATAGGCGTGAATCACCGCATGAATCGCAGCATCCACCCCGTTAAACACACCCACTTGCTGCGGCAACAAAGCATGCGCTAGACCCGCAGGCGAGGCCTGCAGATTGCTGATCACCGCCTCGCGCAGTCCGTCGTATTCGGGATAAACGGCAATTTGATCAGCCGGAAAGGTCCGTAGCGCCTCAGCAACCGCCGGGCTGGGACCGATGGTGTTCTCGTTGAAATCAAGCCGGAGCAAACCACGGCGTCCCTCCAGTGGTGCGCTGTAACCCCTAAGGCGCTCAACCTCAGGGCGTGCTGAAGGCGAGGGAGTCGCTGCGGTCATGCCAATCAACCTTGCCCACGAAGGTCAATCCACAAGCTATCGACATCCCTCTCATCCCAACAGTGGTGGATTCACGCCGATGATGGGAAGACTGCAGTGACCGGTCTGATGCCAACCACCTCTAGCGCATCCTCCACAACCGACACATTCGCCGAGTTCGCTGAACACGTCGATTACTCCTTGCTGAGCCAACTCAGAGCGGACCCCGAGGCCCGTGTGAACGGGCATGACCATCAGGCACGTCAGGTGAAATCGGGGCACTACGTACCGGTCACGCCAACGCCTCTGCCAACCCCGGAATACGTGGCACACAGCGACGAATTATTCGATGAGCTGGGACTCAGCCATAGCTTGGCCGAGGATGACGGCTTCCGACGGTTGTTCTCCGGCGACATCAGCGTGAACCGCGGGGAGATGCTCCCTTATGGGTGGGCCACCGGCTATGCCTTGTCGATCTACGGCACCGAATACGATCAGCAATGTCCGTTCGGCAATGGCAACGGATACGGCGATGGTCGAGCCGTCTCCGTGTTCGAAGGTCTTTTCCGAGGACGCCGCTGGGAAATGCAACTGAAGGGCGGCGGACCGACGCCCTATTGCAGAGGTGCTGATGGTCGAGCCGTGCTGCGCTCCAGTGTGCGCGAGTTTCTGGCCCAGGAATTCATGCATGCACTCGGAGTTCCCACATCACGCTCCCTGACGCTGTACGTCTCCCATGCCGAGAGTGTGCGTCGCCCCTGGTATTCAGATCAATCTCAATCCATGGATCCCGATGTGCTGATCGAGAACCCTGCAGCGATCACCACGCGCGTGGCGCCATCCTTCCTGCGAGTGGGTCAGCTCGAGCTCTTCGCGCGGCGCGTCCGCAGAGAAGCTCATCCACAGGCGCTACAGGAACTGCAGATGATCGTGCAGCACCTGATCGATCGGAACTACCGCACCGAGATTGATGAGTCTCTGAGCTTCCCTGAGCAGGTGGTGCAGCTCGCAACGTTGTTCCGAGCACGATTGATCACCCTGATATCCCACTGGATGCGAGTGGGCTATTGCCAAGGCAACTTCAACAGCGACAACTGTGCCGCCGGCGGCTTCACCCTTGACTACGGACCATTTGGCTTCTGCGAACTTTTCGACCCCCGCTTTCAGCCCTGGACCGGAGGCGGAATTCATTTCTCCTTTTTCAATCAGCCGAAGGCGGCAGAAACCAATTACCGGATGTTCTGGTCAGCCCTCAAAACGCTGCTCAAGGATCACCCGTCAGAAACGGCTCGTCTGGATGAGCTGCTGGCCAGCTTCGGCGATGCCATGCAGCAAGAACTGGATGCCATGTGGGCTCGGAAGCTTGGCCTGGCCAGCCATGAACCTGAGCTGATTGGAGAGCTTCTGCAGCTGCTGGTGGCGTCGAAGGCGGACTACACGGTTGCCTTCCGTGAATTATCGGCACTGCCGGAAAACGTCACACCTCTGAAACGGGGTTTTTACCAACCCAGCGATGAACAACTCGACAACAAGTGGAACGCATGGCTTCAGCGCTGGCATCTGCAACTTGCCGGCAATGGCGAACGAGGGGAGATCACAGCCTCAATGAGTCGCACCAATCCCGCCATCACCTGGCGCGAATGGCTGATCGCCCCTGCGTACGAACAGGCAGCTCGGGGCGACTACGGTCACGTGCGCGAATTGCAGACAGTGTTCCGTCATCCCTATGAGCCGCTTTCGCCAGAACTCGCAGTTCGTTACGACCAATTAAGGCCTAAGGAGTTCTTCGGCGCTGGGGGCATCTCTCACTACAGCTGCTCCTCCTAGACGAGCACCTAGGAACCAATCTCACAACCCGGGCAAGGCAGACCCAGCCGCCGCACGAGCACTTGGCCGCACAAGCTGATCAACATCGCTGCGCAGACATTGCGGCAAGACCATCAACTCCACTTGTTTCGATGACTCAGTGACGTCGCACTACAACCATTCAGCCCAGGAATGCTTCAGCCAGCACCCGACCAAAAGATTATTCATGGGCAATACATCAACAAAGGGTTGCAATAACAAATCTTGCATGCAAGCATTTTAAAGTGCAGTGATACCGAAATGGTCCTATCAAGCAACCCGCAAATTTCCAAAGTATTAATGCAAATCACCTGGGTCATTGGTGGCATTGGATTATGGAATGGCTTTAACGCTCTTGGCGCCGGAAATATAGATTCAGCCACCCAATGGATTGCAGGATGGTCTGTCGGAGGCGTTGGCCTGGTTTCATTTGTGCGCCATGCAATATTCCACCGCAGCGATGCATTACGCATGGGATGGGATTACGGCACCCGTAACGACTTTCAACTTGAAGTTGGCTTCGCGAATCTCGCATGGGGAGTAGTCGCTTTCGCCGGACTCGCACAAGGCTGGGGGACCCAAGCCCTTGGGTCCCTGATTCTTCTTGTGGGAATCTATATGCTGCAAGCGGCCGTCTTGCATTTACTCGAATTAAGAACAGCCAAACAACCTCGATATACCAGCAAAGTTATCAACATTAGCTACGCACTTTTCACACTTTATTTCGGCATTAATGCCCTTTCCTCCTGACGCCAGACCTACCAAAAACGAGCACTAATGGGCTAAATAAATGCGCACATTCTTTCCATGCCGAATGCGACACAAGATCAAAGCCATAAACTTAAACATCAGATTCGGTCCTCTCCACCACCCTTGAGCAAGTGAGGCATTTCATCAAGCTCCTACAGAGCAAAAGATACCGTCAGATGAATGCCAAAAGATTGGCAAGAACCATGGCAACCTCCCGGCATCAACTCACTGACTCCAACTGAGCCAATACTGCCGCCATTTGCACACCATTAAGGCCTGCACTCAAAGACAACAACAACAGCACCCGAGCTTTCTGAGGATTCAGGCTGCCGGCAGGCAGCGTTCCACAACGTTCATCTTCAGGCGAGCGATGCACAGGACCTGATCCACAACGGCTGGCCCGCAGCATCAATGGCCGCGGACCCGACCAAGTCTCAAGCACGTCACGTTCCACGGCCGAGAGCTGACCGGCGCCGGTGCCGGTAAACACCAGGCCCTGAATTCTTGCCTTCAGCATCGCAGTGAGCATGCTCGACTCGGGCTCCACACAGCCATAGAGGATGGCCACCCTGGGCCATTGCCCAGGCAAGGTGAGGCCTGCGAACGGAGCCTCTCGCGCTTCACTCACCAGAGGCAAATGAACGCCGGCGTCATCAACCCAGCCCAACGGCCCAGTGCCTGGACTGGCAAACGCCCCTACCCCCTGTGTCGCCACCTTGGTCACCTTGCGTGCCGCATGGATCCATCCATCCATCACCACCAGCACTCCCTGACCGCGGGATTGCGGAGCACTGGCCACCTGAACGGCCTGAAACAGATTGAGCGGGCCATCCGCACTGAGTGCCGTTGCCGGCCGCATCGCCCCACCTAGCACCACCGGCCGCGGGTCATCGATCAGCAACTGCAGCAGCCAGGCTGTTTCCTCCAAGGTGTTGGTGCCGTGGCTGATCACAACACCAGCGAGATCGGCATCAGCTGCAAAGGCTGAACGCACATGGGTGACGAGCGCCTGCCAATGGGCGAAGGTCAGGTCCGCACTGTCGACGTTGGCAATCTGCTCCACCTGAATCTCAGCGAGCTGTTGCAGCTGGGGCACCGATTGCAGCAACTGCTCAGCGTGGATGACGCCTGCTGAGTAGTTGTTCAGAGCGGTGACATCTTTCGCCCTTCCTGCGATTGTGCCACCGGTGGCGAGCAACAAGAGCCGAGGCATGAAGGCACCACTCTCCAAGGAACCGCTCACATCCGCTCCAAGGTGTTGATGCCGAGCAGACCGAGTCCGGTTTTGAGCGTGTCGGCAGTGAGGCGACAGAGGGCCAGCCGTGACGGCAACGCCTTAGGCCCGGCCTTAAGCACCGGCACCTGGTCGTAAAAGCGATTGAACACCTGGCTGAGCTCAAACAGATAGCTGCAGAGCCGATTGGGGAGCAACTCCTCCTCCACCTCGGCAACCACTGCATCGAACTTGAGAAGTTCACGCACAAGAGCCCATTCCTGAGGCTCACTGAACTGCAGCTGAGTAGTCGATCGATCCAGGTCGCCTCCCTTGCGGGCGATACCGGAGATGCGCACCAGCGCATAGAGCAGATAGGGAGCCGTGTTTCCCTGCAGGGCCAGCATCCGATCAAACGAAAACTGGTAGTTGGTGATCCGGTTCTGACTGAGGTCGGCGTATTTCACCGCCGCAAGGCCGACGGTGCCGGCTACATGGTTGATGAAGTCTTCGGGTTCCTGCCGCTCCTCCTCCTTGAGACGCGAACGCAGATCCGCTTCAGCGCGCTCCACCGCTCCATCCAGCAGATCGCGGAGTCGCACGGTGTCACCGGCCCGAGTCTTGAGCTTCTTGCCGTCTTCTCCCTGCACCAATCCGAAGGGCACATGCTCCAGGCGGGCACCGTCGGGAATCCAGCCCGCCCGTTGCGCCACCTGAAAAACCCCAGCAAAATGGTTGGCCTGGCCGGCATCCGTCACATAGATCACCCGGCGAGCCGAATCCCCATCGGGAGCGGCCGCGAACCGGTAGCGAATCGCCGCCAGGTCGGTGGTGGCGTAATTAAAACCGCCATCGCTTTTCTGCACGATCACCGGCAGCGGTTTGCCGTCCTTACCGCTGACCCCTTCCAGGAAGACGCACTCTGCCCCATCGTCGGTGACCAGCAGACCGACTTGCTTCAGCCCATCGATCACCCCTGGCAGGAAGGGGTTGTAGAACGACTCTCCCCGCTCACTCAGGCGAATATCAAGCCGGTCATAGATCTTCTGGAACTCGCGCCGCGACTGGTCACAGAGCAGCCCCCAGGCCTTGAGCGAAAGAGGATCGCCTCCCTGGAGCTTGACCACCTCCTCCCGGGATGTGATCTGGAAGTCCTCGTCATCATCAAAACGCTTCTTGGCTTCGCGATAGAACGCCACCAGATCACCGAGATCCACTGCATCGGCTGTCTCCAGAGCCTCAGGTGCAACCTGCTTCAGATGGGTGATCAGCATCCCGAACTGGGTCCCCCAATCACCCACATGGTTGAGGCGGAGCACCCGATGACCGCGAAACTCGAGAACACGCGCCAGTGAGTCGCCGATGATCGTGGAGCGCAGATGGCCCACGTGCATCTCCTTGGCGATGTTGGGACTGGAGAAGTCGACCACCACCGGCGCTGCATCCTTCACCGATGGAACGCCCAACCGCGCATCACCTAGCCGGGAGGCCAGCTCAGCAGCAAGACACTCGGGCCGGATGGTGAGGTTGATGAAGCCTGGACCGGCGATCTGAGGTTCAAGACAAAGGTCGGTGAAAGCAGCGTCGTTCTTGAGCTGCTCCACAATCGCTGCAGCGATCTGACGCGGGGCCTGCTTGAGCGGTTTGGCCAGGGCCAGGGCTCCATTGGCCTGAAAATCTCCGAATTCGGGCTTGCTCGCAGGAACAAGCTGGGGATCCAACGCGCGCCCGGCCTGCTGAGCCTCCGCAGCGGCCTCCGGGAAAGCCCGGTCCATGGCTGCACGCAACTGTTGATCCAGGGAATGGGCGATGCGCAGCATGAACGGATCAACGGGCTTGGCAAGCCCTGATCATCCCCCGGCAGGTGCGAAACGCATACTCAGATCCAGCCAGCGACTGCGCGTGACCGGCGCACTGGTGGAGATCAGATCGATTCCTGTGGCGGCATAGGCGCGTAAATCCCCTGGCTGAATTCCAGAGGCTTCAAGAATCACAGCCCTGGAGGCAGTTCGTTCAACGGCCAGCTGGCGCAACCTGGGCACCAGGCTACTCAGCTGCTCAGGCGTGAACTCATCCAACAGCACACCATCGGCTCCGGCAATCACGGCCTCCGAGGCTTCTTGCTCGCTTTCCGCTTCCACAATCACCCTCGCCGGCCATGGAGCTGAAGCCCGCACAGCTGCAATCGCAGCTTCAATGCCACCCGCCCAGGCCAGATGGTTTTCCTTGAGCATGGCGGCATCGTCCAGACCGAGTCGATGATTGACACCCCCGCCCATGCGCACGGCGTACTTCTCAAGTTCGCGCAGTCCAGGCGTGGTCTTGCGGGTGTCAGCCAGGCGCACACCGGTTCCCTTCAGTTCTCTCACCAGTGCCGCTGTGGCCGTGGCGATGCCAGAGAGACGCATCGCCAAATTCAGCGCCGTCCGTTCAGCACCCACCAGAGCAGAGGCCTGGCCGTCGAAACGGATCAGCGTGTCCCCGGACTGCACCGCAGCACCCTCGGCAACCAGACACTCCACCTCAAGCTTGGGATCCAACAGGCGAAACAAGCGCAGAGCAAGGCTGCCACCGCAGAACACTCCTTCCTGCTTGGCGATCCAGCTCGCCTGAGCCCGCCGTCCACTCAGGGCCGGCGCGGTGAGATCACCGCGGCCAAGGTCCTCAGCCAGCCAGTCCTGGAGTTGCGCCTGAAGACGGGGGGTCGTTAGGGGCTGCTCAACGTTCATCACTCCGGAATCGCCCGCTCAACCGACTGGATCCATCATGCGGGCACGAGTGTTTGGACCTGTCCCGCAGCGCTTCATTTGCCGATGCAAAAGCGGGAAAAAATACGATCCAGCACCGATTCGGTGAGCTCTTCCCCCGTGATCTCGCCGAGGCTGTGAATGGCCTCACGCAGGTCAATCGTCCAGAAATCCCAGGGCAATCCATCCGCGGCAACCTGCTCACTGCGATCAAGGGCAGCGGCCGCCACAGTTGCCAGGTCAACCTGTCGTTGGTTGAGCGCCAGCAACAGAGAGCCGTCGCTGAGTGCGCCACAACGCTCCAGAAGCGCCTGCACCAGCTGCGCTTCCCCCACCCCTGTCACAGCGGACAGATGGACATCGGCGGGAACCGCAGCATCGCTGAGATCAGCCTTGTTTCCCACCAGCAGATGGGGCACATCCGCAGGGATCTGTTCACGCAGAACCTGATCCTCAGCGGTCCAGCCGTCAGCGAGATCAAACAGAAGCACGACCAGGTCGGCACTGGCCAAAGCGTCGTGGCTTCGGGCGATGCCCAACTGCTCAACGGCATCATTGGTGCTGCGGATACCGGCGGTATCGAGCAGCGTGATCGGAACGCCCTCCAGCACGATTTCGCTTTCCAGCAGGTCTCTTGTGGTTCCAGGCAGATCGGTGACGATGGCTCGCTCGCGCCGACTGAGCAGATTCAGAAGTGAGCTCTTGCCCACGTTCGGTCTGCCGACGAGCGCCACCCGCAGCCCCTGACGCAAGGCGACACTGCGCTCCCCATCCGCCACAAGTTGCAGCAACTCGTCGCGTACTGACTGCAAGACCTTCAGTAAGGCCGGGCCATCGAGAGCAGGCAGATCCTCCTCAAAATCAACCCTGGCCTCCAACTCACTGAGCTGATCCAGCAGACGTTCGCGCAACATCTGGATTCGACGCTGAATGCCGCCATCCACGCCTGCCATCGCCAGCTGCGCAGCTCGCTGGCTGCGTGCGGCCACCAGATCACCGATCGCCTCAGCACGCGTGAGATCGAGGCGCCCGTTCAGGACAGCTCTCTGACTGAATTCACCGGGCAATGCTCGGCGAATCCCAGGCTGTTCGAGCACACGGGCCATGACCCGCTGCACAGCCATCACTCCGCCATGGCAATGGATTTCCACCACGTCTTCAGCGGTGAAACTGCGTGGCGCCTTCATCACAAGCACCAACACCTCATCGAGTCGCTCCATTCCATCGGCTGCCATCACGTGGCCGTAAAGCACCCGATGGCTCTCCCACAGCTGTGTGCCCGGGAAGCAGGTGATCTCGCTCACCGCCCGTTGAGCGTCAGGGCCGGACAGTCGAATCACCGCGATGCCGCCCTGCCCGGGGGCCACTGCCGTGGCCACTGCAGCAATCGTTTGCCTCTCCAGGTTGATCTCCTGCATCGCAGTGCTGCAACAGCCCCGAGCCCACTCCCTACGATCACATCCTCAATGCCATGCGAGAACCGCCGACACTCCGATGGGCCGGATGCTGAGAAAGGCACATCAACGCCTGCAGAAAGGGCTGCAATGGATCTGGCAACAGGAAGGCACTCCAGGACAGCGGGCCCGTGGGCTTGCTGCCGGCATCTTCTGCGGCTGCTTTCCGATCTTCGGTTTGCAGACACTGGTGGGAATCGCTCTGGCCAGTGTGGTGCGTGGGAACCATCTGTTGGCGGCCGCCGGCACCTGGATCAGCAATCCCTTCACCTACCTGCCGCTCTATTGGTTCAACTACCGGATCGGGGCTCTGCTGCTCGGCCCCGGCCGCGAATGGCCAGGCTTCGATGCCCTGCACCAGGAGGGCTTCAACCAACTGGGCTGGAGCGTGATCAGCCGCTTGCTGCTGGGCTCCAGCATCACTGGTGCCGTCTGCTCGGCACTGGGCTGGTGGCTAAGCCTGAATTGGCTCCTACAGCAACAACGCAAACGCTGTGGGCAGTCGCGCTCGAAGTCAGGTACCGCTGCTGCGGGCGATATCAATCACATCCGCCATTGAACGGATCTGGTGCATGGTGCGCTGCAGCTGCTCGGCACTGGCCAGCTCCAAACGCAGATCAATGCGTGCTGGCTTTCCATAGCTGGTCTTCACACGGGCATCACTGACGTTGATGCGTCCATCAGAGAGGCGCATCAGGATGTCCTTGAGAATCCCGACACGGTCGATCACCTCAATCCGCAGCTGCGCGGGGAAACGTTGGCTTCTTGCCGCCAAAGCGGGATTCCAGCGCACAGGCAATCGCCGTTCGCTTGGAATCGCCTCCACATTGGAGCAGTCCTGGCGATGCACGGTGATGCCATGGTTGCCGAGGGCTACCGTGCCCAGAATCGCCTCGCCGGGAAGAGGGCTGCAACAACCACCGAGGCGGTAGTCGAGACCCTCCACACCAAGGATGGGATCCTGCTGATCAGGGCTGGAGCGGGGGGTGCCGGTTTCAGCCTGCTGCACAAGCTGGCGGGCGACGTCTTCGTTACTGAGCGGTGGCTCCTCGATGGTGGCCTGCAGGCGGATCTCCTCTCGCAGACGGTTGAGCACCTGATGCAGGGTGACGGCTCCGAAGCCGAGGGCCGCAAGCAGATCCTCGGTGCTGAGCAGGTTGCAGCGCTCGGCCACACGCGTCATGGCATCACTGCTGAGCAGAGCATCAAAACCGCTGCGTCCCAGCTCCCGTTCGAGCAGATCCTTGCCCCGCTCAACCGTTTCATCCCGATGACTGCGTTTGTACCACTGGCGGATGCGATTACGCGCCGTGGGCGTCGCCACGAAATTGAGCCAATCAAGACTGGGGTGTGCCGTCTTGCTCGTGAGCACATTCACAAAATCACCGTTCTGGAGCGGCGTCGACAGGGGAGAAAGTCGATCGTTGATGCGCACGCCATGGCAGTGATTACCCACTTCCGAGTGGATGCGATAGGCAAAATCCACAGCCGTCGACCCTTTGCGCAAACCCAGAACGTCGCCTTTGGGCGTGAACACGAACACCTCTTCATCGAAGAGATCTTCCTTGATCGAAGCGAGGTAGTCATTGTGATCATCAGCTCCCCCCTCCTGCTGCCAATCAACAAGTTGCCGCAACCAGTTGAAGCGTTCAGTGTCTCCGCCGGCAGCGGGTGAGCCGCCCTCTTTGTATTTCCAGTGCGCGGCAATTCCGAACTCCGCCACCCGGTGCATATCCAGCGTTCGGATCTGTACTTCGATCGGACGGTGACGTCCGATGACAGCCGTATGCAACGACTGATAACCATTGGGCTTGGGCAGACCGATGTAGTCCTTGAAGCGCCCGGGAATGGGACGGAAGGTGTCGTGAACAACCGCAAGAGCCCGATAGCAGGCTTCAACACTGGGGGTAAGGATCCGCAGGGCCGCCACGTCGTAAATCTCGTGGAAGGCTTTTTGCTGACGCTGCATCTTGGTCCAGATACCGAAGAGGTGCTTGGGCCGACCGCTCACCTCACAGTTCTCAAGCCCGACAGCCGCCAGGCGATCACTGAGCAACTGCACGGTGACCCCCAGACGTTCCTCCCGCTCGCTGCGCTTGGTCGCGACTTCCTGCTGAATCTCCCTGAAGGCATCCGGCTCAAGCAATTTGAAGGACAGATCCTCCAGCTCCCACTTGAAGCGACCGATGCCAAGACGGTTGGCCAGAGGTGCATAAATCTCGCGGGTTTCCCGGGCAATGCGCTGGCGCTTTTCCTCGCGCAGCGCCCCCAGCGTGCGCATGTTGTGCAGTCGGTCGGCGAGCTTCACAAGCACCACGCGGATGTCGCTGGCCATCGCCAGGAACATCTTGCGCAGGTTTTCGGCCTGAGCCTCAGTGCGATTGGTGAAATGCAGCCCCCCAAGCTTGGTGACCCCCTCCACCAGCTCCCGGACCTCCGGTCCGAAATGACTCTCGAGCTGCTCCGGAGTGACATCGGTGTCCTCCACCACGTCGTGCAGAAAGCCTGCAGCGATCACGCTGGCGCTGGCACCGATATCCCTCAGCAGATCAGCCACCGCCACCGGATGAACGATGTAGGGGTCGCCGCTGGCGCGAAACTGGCCCTCGTGCAGCTGAAAAGCAAAATCAAAGGCCGCTGCAAGCAGAGCCTCTGAATCGGTGGGGCAGCTGTGACCGATCCCTGGCGGCACGTGGTCGATGCACTCACGCAACCAGGCAGGGAGGTCGATGCCGTAGTCGTCAGCCGAACGGATGGGCCTGTCCCTCAGAGCCACCAGACCGCAAGCCGGTGCAGCGGATCCATTCCGGATCTGCACTGCGACCGTCTCGGAGGTGGCGTTGAGCATCCGAACCGACAGGTGAATCCATGGTATGTAGCCATGAGCACCTGCGCTTCGATTGCCATGACAACCGCGCCAGCGACTGTCCTGGAGCTCGAACAATTCAGGCTCCGTTACCCGGGAAGCCAGGCCTGGACTCTCGATGGACTTGACCTGCGTCTGCATCCCGGCGAACGCCTGGCCCTGGTTGGCCCCTCCGGCTGCGGCAAGAGCACAGTGGCCAGGGCAGCGCTGCAACTGCTGCCCCCGGGCAGCAGTTGCGAGGGAGAACTAAGCCTGAATGGTCACGATCCCCGCAGCCTCAACTTGACCGATCTGAGGAGATTGCGCGGCGAGTCGGTGGGACTGGTGTTTCAGGATCCGATGACACGCCTGAATCCACTGATGACCGTGGGCGGTCATCTGATCGACACCCTGCGTGCCCACAGGCCGACCATGCACGAGACAGAACGTCTCAAGCGGGCCGAGGAGCTGCTGGAGCAGGTGGGCATCGGCGCTGCTCGCTTCCGCGCCTACCCCCACGAGTTCAGCGGCGGCATGCGTCAGCGCCTGGCCATTGCCCTGGCCATCGCACTGAGCCCCCCTCTGGTGATCGCGGACGAACCCACCACCAGCCTGGATGTAGCCGTGGCTGGTCAGGTAATGGCTGCTCTGAGAGCGCTGTGCCAGGAACTGGGCAGCGCTCTGTTACTGATCACTCACGATCTGGCCATGGCCAATCGCTGGTGCGAACGCATGGCTGTACTGGACGGTGGACGGGTCGTGGAGATCAACCGAAGCGACGTGGTCCTGACCTATCCCAGCTCCAGGGTGGGACAACGGCTGCTTGCCGCTGCCCGAGCACGAGAGGGAGGAAGCACCCCTGAAGCACCCGAGGCTGAAACGGTGCTGGCTGTGCAGGCACTGCGCTGCTGGCACAACCTGGGCGGTCCACCCTGGAATCCAACCTGGCTGAAAGCGGTGGACGGCATCAGCTTCCAGTTGCAAGCCGGCGAAACCCTTGGAGTGGTGGGAGGATCCGGCTGCGGCAAAAGCACCCTCTGCCGTGCCCTGATGGGACTGATGCCGATTCGTGGTGGCAGGGTGCAGTTACTCGGTCAGGATCTGCTCAGGCTGCGGGGACGTGAAGCGCGCCAGGCGCGGCGAACCATTCAGATGGTGTTCCAGGACCCTCTGGCTTGTCTGAATCCAGCCATGTCGGTGCTGGATGCCATCGTCGATCCACTGCGGATCCACAATCTGGCGTCACCGGCAGCAGCTCGGGAACAAGGCCGCCAGCTGCTGGAACGCGTGGGTCTTGGACCAGCCGATCGTTACCAGAATCGGCTTCCCCGCCAGCTTTCCGGGGGCCAGCAGCAACGGGTGGCCATCGCCCGCGCTCTGGCGCTGAAACCGAAGGTGCTGATCTGTGATGAAAGTGTGAGCATGCTCGATGCCGAAATCCAGGCGGAGGTTCTGGCACTGCTTCGGCAGCTGCAGCAGGAGCTTGGACTGGCCATGATTTTCATCACCCATGACCTTTCAGTGGCCGGTGGCTTCTGCCATCGACTGATCGTGCTCAACAAAGGACACGTCGTGGAGGAGGGACCCGGAGACCGGCTGCTGCATCAACCGCAGGCCGAGATCACGCGAACACTGGTCGAAGCCTGTCCTCGATTGCCAAGTTGAGGTCATGGCCCGAAGCCGAAGTGAAACGAGCGATCTTGAAAAAGCACGCAGGATTCGTTCATTGATCCACGATCAGGATTTACTCATCTGCCTCTACCCACATCTGTTTGCAGTGAAGCAAATGCTGCGACTTTCAGGGATGCGAAGCAAAAGAATCAGACGCTTTTATGACTCCAAAGCTGAAGCGATGATTTATCTGAAGAACGTCAAGTCCCCTCACTGGCTCCTCGTATCCGAGCAACTCAGTGACGGAAGCGGACTGGACTTGCTGCGTGAAAGCAAACGCTTCCCTAGCAGCCATCGCACCCTGCTCCTGATCAACCGTCCAGGCAAAAGCAGCTTGCGCATTGCCCGAGGACTGAACGTGGATGCAGTCCTGAATGAATTGAGTTTGGAGCAACGCTCCGGAGCATTGATCAATGCTCTGACTTCCATGAAACAAGGCAAACACTTTGAGGATCCAAGTCTCCTTGAGGGGGAAAGAATTGTTGGCCGGGAGAATGCAAAGGTGCTTTCAGAACGCCAGCTTGAAATCCTCGCCTTGGTCGCCGAGGGACTGAGCAATCGTCAAATTGCTGATCAGCTCAATATCTCCGTCAACACTGCTCGCGATCACCTCAGTGAGATCCTCACGCGCCTGGATGTCAACAACAGAGCCAGTGCCGTCTCCGCAGCCTTGAGGCTCGGGCTGATTCCCTGACCCGCGCTCCAGAAAACCCCCCATTTGCAGGATTGGCGTTCAAACGGTTTCAGCCGTGAATGGAACAACCAAGGCAGCGACCTTGCTTCCCTCAACACGAAATGATTCGGACACATCCCGACTTTCGCGAGACAGATCTGAATCACATCCCGTCGCTGCACTGAATCTGTACCTCTCATTCATGCCATGACGTCATCTGAGTCACTGCAGGTCTCCATCGGCGGAGACATCTGGTGGGGCGGCTTCACTGCCGCACTGGCCGTCACCAATAAGAGCGATCAGGCGCTTGAAAGCTGGAGCATCAGCTTCACCAGTCCCCATCAACTGGATCCCAATGCCTGGGGAGTCGCCCTCGAAAGCGAACAATTGGACAACGGACTGACGCGCTACACCCTCTCAGGAACGGGTTGGGGCAGTCGCATCCCAGCTGGCGAAACCATCAATGTTGGCTTCAACGGAGCGCAGGGCACTGACCTTGGACGCGATGGCAACCTCACCGAGGGGATGTTGTTCTCAGCGACAAGCCTTGCCTTCAGCGACAGCTCCAACGCAGATTCCGGCTCCAGCATGAGCATGGACGAGGCATCAACTACTGAGACATCCACTGCTGAGACATCCAACGGTGGGATGGCCAACGGTGGGATGGCCAACGGTGAGACATCGATCAGCGAAACATCCATCAGCGAAACATCCATCAGCGAAACATCCATCAGCGAAACATCCATCAGCGAAACATCCATCAGCGAAACATCCATGGGCGAAGCATCCATCAGCGAAACATCCATGGGCGAAGCATCCATGGCAGCTTCCAGCTCTAACGCTGCCGGCATGGACGCTGCAGGAATGGGCGGGCATGCCGGCCACGATCACGCCATGCATCAGCACGCTGCCGCGGAGGGGGCTTACACGGATATCAACAGCTGGGGAAGCTTCCACGGCTCCAATCACAATTCCGAGCACAACGAACTGGTCGGAGGCCGCACAGCGATTACCACCGAAGCCTTGGAGGCCTACAACGGCCTGCGTGCTTTCTCAGGTCTTGAAGCTGTTGGCATTGAGACCGTCGGTGAATGGGCTTTTGCCAACGGTCTGACCAACAATTCGCAGGCATGGGGCGATGACACCAAGGGGGTCGGCCTTTGGTATGCCATGCAGGGAGCGAAGGTGGGTTGGATTGCTGATCAGGCCTATGACCCTCAGATCCTCGCTGACATCCAACGAACGGCACGACTGGGATCCCAGGACGACGTGATGGGAATGGTCCGTGAGTTTGGCCATGAGGGATTCGCCGACTACATCGAGCAATCCGGATTGCGGGAGACCTTCATCAACACCTTGAAAATGGAGCCCCATTACGGAGGCTGGATGCATGGCCGCACCCATGGATTTTTGAACATCGAAGATGTCGCGATTGCTCACGACATCAATCACCTCACGGTTCTGGGATGGGATCAGGACCAACCCTTCATGAATGACACCTTTGACTGGCCGCAATGGCCGGCACTGGATGTTTCCGATTCCACGGTGATCAACTACTACCAGGGGATTGTGTCTCTGGGTGATCCACTGGGGCAGAATCTCGAAGCGTTGTCCAACCCTGGAACCCTCAAGCAGGAGCAACAACCCGTTCCTTCTCCAGAACCCATCCTCCCCGATTCACAGCCTGAAGAGACTGATCAGCTAACAGGCAAACCACTTGATGTAGAGGTCAGCGGCGATCTTTGGTGGGGCGGCTTGACAGCCTCCCTCACAGTGAACAACCAGAGCGAACAGCAACTTGATCGTTGGTCGCTGAGTTTCAACAGCAACCACAGGTTTTATGGCGAATCCTGGGGAATAGACGTGACCACTGAACAATTGGATGGAGAGCTCTATCGCTACGAACTCTCCGGAGCGGACTGGGGCTCATCCATTGGTGCTGGTCAGTCGCTGACGGTGGGATTCAATGCCCTTTCGACTACGGATCTTGGCAGAGATGGAGTGCTAACAGAAGACATGCTGCTGGCTTCAGGGAGCGAAATCAGTCAGCTGTAACCAAGGCTGCGATTCCTCAGGGTGCACCGAAACCAGTCCAGAAGCCTGAATCACCCCGTCGACACCGATGAGATGATTCGGGCTCATCTAGCAAGGATCGAATCTCAGTTTCAGGATAAAAATCCTTATAAGTTATCGTGATTTACCCTGGATGCTCCCCGCATTTTGACTGGTGAGTCGTGCGTCGAGATTCGATGCCCAAGCTAATGAGAACCATTGTGATGTTGGGCCTAGGTGCATTCATGGCATGCACCATGGGGAATTTGAGTTGCAAAGTCCGCGCCAGTGAGAACATCTCGGACGAACAAGAACCAGTCAACGTGATTTGGCACCCTGATCCACCTTATGCATTAAACGAAAACGAGATACCAACAGGATTTGAGATCGATCTCTGGAGGATGATCGCCGAGACCAGGAAGATCCCATACCGCATCACACGAGCTCATACCTTTGGAGAGCTTCTCGAAGCAATTGGCAGTGGACGCGCAGACGTGGCAATGGGAGGGATTTTAATCAACGAAAATCGCAGCAAACGCTTCGAGTTCAGCTTTCCAACAGCCACGAGCGAGTTCAAAATTTATGAGCTGAAACAGGAAAGGTCGACAGCACTTCGCCTGCTCCAGGTGACAACTTCCAAGGAAGTACTCCTGATCTTTGCGGGAGTTGCTCTAATCGCCTGCTTCTTCGCAGTACCGGTTTGGCTGCTTGAACGCAATCGACTCGATCTTATTCACGAAAAGAAACGCCACCAACTGATTCTGATCCTCCAGAAAACCCTCTTACTCTCTACAGATCACACACAAAAATCCAAAACTCGGATCATTTCGATTATCTCATTATTTGCAAGAGTCTTATTAACAGCTTACTTCGCTTCTTACATCCTAAAAACAGCCAATAATGTTCAGAAGAGTAGCGAACAGGAAGTCATCACTTCGCTCGACAGTCCAACTCTCCAAGGAAAAACCTTTGCTTCTTTAACAGATTCCATTCAGGGGTCTATTCTGAAAGCCAAAGGCATCAAACAGATCAGCTGCGAGCTGATACCTGAATGCCTGCAACAACTTGAAGACGGTCGCGCTGATGCAATCCTCGCAGACGAACAGAGCATGCAAACCGCGCTTCAACAGACGCCTTACTCACTCAATATCAAGCCAACGAGTGAAACCCTGACAACATTATTTATCGCCTACGGGATGTCAAAAAACTTCCTGGATGATCCCCGCTCAGGGGCTATCAACGACGCAATAGCTCGTAGCTATTACGACGGAACTTATGCCAAACTGAGCCAGACCTGGCTGCGCAAATAGCAACATATCTGCAGATATTATCTACAGTCAAAGTGATGCTGTCCTCTCCCAACAAGATGACATCAGACATCAGCCGCAACAGGTCGCGCAAGAACCTCTCAAAAGCAATCTCCAAAAACATCAGGAGCTGATCTCACGGCCAAGCACTGGAACAGATCATCGTTTCTGATCATTCAAAATCCTCATTTAACCAAGAAAAGTCTAGATATTACCCAGAGCAGCACAGCTGACTGTGACTGACGACATAAGAGAGAGAGAGAGAGAGAGAGAGAGCTCCGCATGAATACACTCAAGCCAGGGCAATCGGGGACAGACATTTCCAGAAATTTGACGACAGCGTCACAGAAGCCATGAAGGCAACAACTGAGCCAAACGATTTCGGCTTAAGCTTCGATGCCAAGCCCTAGGGCGGCAGATCATCCATCTCATTGCTAACAAGGCATTAACGCCGACGCCCAAACAGGCAATGAGCATTGAATCAGTCCAGCCCGGCTTCTTCACTAGCGAGCACAAAAGCTATCAAGACTTTATCAATACATACTTCAAGAATTACGATAAAACAATAGGGCATTACACATCGTTTGAAGTAACCGAAACAACTAGTTTATTCGCACAGCTCAATGATTTACCTTTTGATATAGATCTCTATCTAGGAAAAATCGACGAAAGCACTGGCGAGCCTGAAAGCACTGTCAAGCCTCTTGCCCCCGACATCTACAACAGCTCCACCAATCCCAACCAAGAAGAAGAAAGCTTTTTTGCCCAACTTGAACCAGGGGAATACTGGCTGAGCCTGAAAATCAATCATGAAGAGAATCAAATCACCTGGCCAACAAAAGATCAACAACTTAAGGCCTTTGAATTTAAAGTTGATGGGCAAATATTCAACAAAACAACAAAGCTAAGCAATGACTCATTGTTCAATCAGCAGTGGTATCTCTTTAACAGAGGTGTCCCTGATGCGGATATCTCCGCACAAGAAGGTTGGAATTTAGCGTATGATGCTTCGAATATTCAAATTGCCATTATTGACACGGGGGTCGACGTCAACCATCCGGACCTGATCGGGAACCTTTGGCACAACCCAGACGAAATTGCAAACAACGGAAATGACGACGATGGCAACGGAAAAGCGGATGACATTCACGGCTGGAACTTTATTACCAACACCCCCAATATAGTCGCCAACAAAAATACATCCCATGGAACACATGTAGCGGGGATCGCTGCAGCTCAAGGAAACAATAATCTAGGTATAACAGGCGTTGCATGGGACGCGCAGCTGATGACACTAGATGTAGAAAATGGAGACCCACTAAACGCGGAAGATCCAAACTTTTACACACATATTGTTCCTGAAGCCATTCGCTATGCCGTCGACAATGGAGCCGATATTATCAATATGTCATTTGGCCAGAGAACCAAGCTAAGTAGTGATCAATATTGGGCCCAAAAAAACATACCGCTGGTTGAGGCATTCCAACATGCCTACGACAATGATGTGTTCATCACCGTCGCAGCCGGCAACGAAGGAGAGCCTTACTACAATCGGGATATGTGGGATGGCGTGGGCAATCTTGATCGATACTTTGATGTGCCCGCCAGCTTTAGCGAAAGCTTTGGAAATATTGCTTCCGTCGCCTCAACAAATATTCAAAATGACAAGGCAAGTTATAGCAATTTTGGGCAATCAATTTCCATTGCCGCGCCTGGAGGTGATGGCCCCCACCTAGAAACATATATTCTCAGCACAGTACCTACAAACACTGGCTCCATCGAAGACCACTACGATTACATGGCTGGCACATCACAAGCCGCACCTTTGGTTGCAGGCATGGCGGCCTTAATCCGTGCTCAGGATGCACAAATCACAGCAACGGAAACTCTGGCAATACTCCGAGCGGGGGCACAACGCAACCCACGCTTGATGCCCTATGTGAACCAGGGTTACCAAGCCAATCTCTACGATTCATTGTTGCTGGCACAGAGCTGGGAAGGTCCGAACACCCTGACCAAGATCGGCCAAGAAAGTGCTCCAGTGATGAATCTCACCGCACTAACGACATCACAAGCCCTTACAGGCCAACTAACACTGAGCCGTGATACTGAGCACGACTCAGTCATTGGCTTCTATCGCGTACTTGATACCAATGGAACAGTGCTCGATGCACTCGGCAACAGCATCAAACCGGGCGATGCCAACTATCAATCCATCGCTCTCAATGCAGGTAATCTGGTGAATGGGCTGACCAATCTTGAAATCAACAACGAGGGAAGTAGCCTTGTGGATTACTCAATTTCCAGCTCAATCAAGGGCACCTATCTAGCGCCCTACATCATCAGTGGAGACAACACCTGGTTTGCCTGGAGCGAGGCCAACAGTGATGGTCTGAATCGCTTCAAAGTGCTGGGTGCCAATCGCTTTGGGTTTGAGGATCAGGCTGGCATTGCCGGAGAAGGTGATTTCAACGATCTGGTGCTGAACTTCGCGAGCCAGCAGATCCTTTGATCGTGCACTAGGAACGGCGTCTTAGGACCGCCAACAATTTTTCCAGCACCGGCGGGATCGGTGCCTCAAACAGCATCCGCTTCCGTGTGATGGGGTGGTCCAAGCCCAGCTGAAAGGCATGCAGGGCCTGGCCGGGCAACTCAATCGGCAATTTGCGGCAGCGGCTGTAAGTGGGATCGCCCACCACCGGGTGATTGATGTGCGCGCAATGCACCCGGATCTGGTGGGTGCGGCCGGTGTCGAGCTTGAAGCGCAACAGCGAATAATCGCCGAGCCGCTCCTCGAGGTTCCAGTGCGTGCAGGCATGACGTCCAGTCTCACCACTCACCACCGCATATTTTTTGCGATCGACGGGATGACGACCGATCGCCCCCACGATCGTGCCGCTGTCACCTGTGGGCACACCATGCACCACCGCCAGGTACTCACGTGAAGCGATGCGCTTCTGAATCTGACTCTGGAGGCGCACCAGAGCCTCCTGGCTCTTGGCAATCACGATGCAACCGGTGGTGTCCTTGTCGAGACGATGGACGATGCCGGGTCGCAGCTTGCCGCTGATCCCCGGCAAATCAGGGCAGTGGTGCAGCAAACCATTCACCAGCGTGCCGTCTTTGTTGCCGGGTGCCGGATGCACGGTGAGACCAGCCGGTTTGTTGATCACGATCAGATGCTCATCCTCAAAAAGCACATCGAGATCCATCGGCTGCGGCTTCAGATAGGGCAGCGGCTCCGGCGGTGGCATCCAAAGCTGCACCTCATCGCCCTGGCGCAGGGGTGTCTTGGCCTTGCCGGTCTTGCCGTTCACACGCACATAACCGGCATCAATGAACTTCTGAATGCGGGCGCGACTCTGCTCAGTGCGCTGACTCACCAGCCAACGGTCAAGCCGCATCGGCAGCGGTTTGGGATAGGTGAGCGACAGCAGCTCACCCTCGCCCTCGCCGAACCCGTCGGTGAACGTTTCTTCCGGCAGCGGAGGGCGACTCCAGACACGACTCATGCCGGCAACTCCAAAGCGATGCTGCCCAGCGCCGACTTACGAAAGTCATCCAGCAACCTCTGAGCCATTCGCGCCGTGTCACCGGAGGTGTGGCGCAGTGCCACGGCCTGAAGCCAGAGGGCTGGGTCTTCGGTCTCACCCGCAAGAGGTGTTCCATACCGCCCTTGCAACACAGCAAGCGCCACACCGGAAGACTGCTGCTGCTGCAGACCCATCAGCAGCCGCAAAAACGCCTGAGCGACGAGTTCACCGTCATAGGCCGCCTGGCCGATGTCATCACAGAGGGCCAGATGCAACGCGGCCTGCTGATCATCAAGCCTGGGTGGCAGCACTCCCGGTGCATCCAGCAGGTCGATGTCCTGGCCAAGGCGCACCCAGCGCAGGGTGCGGGTGACGCCAGCCCGGCGAGCACTCGCCACCACCTTCTGCTTCACCAGCCTGTTGATCAGCGCTGATTTGCCCACGTTGGGAAAACCCAGAGTGAGCGCTCGCACAGGCCTGGGGCGCATGCCCCTGTTACGCCGCCGTTCGTTCAGCTGGTCGCCGGCGCGAATGGCAGCCTGCTGCACCTGTTTGACCCCGGTGCCCGCCTTGGCGTCACACCACAGCGTGCGCTGACCCCGGCCTTTGAACCATGCCTCCCAGGAGCTTCGCGCTTCAGCCGTGACCATGTCGCGACGGTTGATCACCAGCAGGTGTTGCTTGCCCTTGATCCAACGGCTGAGGTGGGGATGGCCGGTGGCCAGAGGGATGCGTGCGTCACGGACCTCGATCACCAGATCCACCTTGTCGAGATTGCGCCGGAGTTGTTGCTCCGCCTTGGCGATGTGGCCGGGGTACCACTGAATCGGTGGTGAACTCACGGCACCACCAACACAGGACAGGACACCAGCTGAAGCACCCGTGCAGCCGTGCAGCCGCTGTCGGATTCCAAGTTCACACCCCTTGTTCCCATCACGATCACATCCACATTCAACTCATCAGCCACATCAGAAATCACAGAGGCCGTTTGGCCACTGCGCTCAATCTTCTGGCAGCTGAAACCAGCCTGTTCAAAGCGTTCGCGGGTCTGGTCAAGCCTCCCTGCAACCGCTTCATGGTCATGCTTCTGAGAACGTTCTGACTGCAGCACCGACAGAAGCACCAATCGACTGCCGTAACGGCGCGCGAGCTCCAGAGCCTTGTCCACTGTCTCCAGGGCCTCATCGCTCTGATCGATCGGGAAGAGGACGGTCTTGAACATTCACACGACCTCCGGCCAATGCCCTTTAAGCCAGTCCTAGCGCTGGGCCTGCAGAACTCGGGTTAATCTCTCCCCGTTTTCTTACCGCACCACACAACCCTCATGGCGAAGCGTTCCCTGGCCAGCCTCTCCGGCGCCGACCTCAGCGGAAAACGTGTTCTCGTGCGGGTCGATTTCAATGTGCCCCTCAATGATGCCGGGGCCATCACCGATGACACCCGCATCCGTGCTGCGCTGCCCACCGTCAAGGACCTGATCGACAAAGGCGCCAAAGTGATTCTTTCCGCCCACTTCGGACGGCCCAAGGGGCAGGTGAATGACTCCATGCGTCTCACCCCCGTTGCCGCCCGTCTGAGCGAATTGCTGGGCAAGCCTGTCTCCAAGACCGAAAGCTGCATCGGACCTGACGCCGAAGCCAAGGTCAATGCCATGGCCGATGGCGATGTGGTGCTGCTGGAGAACGTACGTTTCTTCGCGGAAGAGGAAAAGAATGAAGCCGGTTTCGCCGAAAAGCTTGCTGGACTTGCTGAGGTGTATGTGAACGACGCCTTCGGTGCCGCCCACCGCGCACATGCCTCCACCGAAGGCGTGACCAAATTCCTCAAGCCATCTGTTGCCGGCTTCCTGATGGAGAAGGAGCTGCAATACCTGCAGGGTGCCGTTGACGATCCCAAACGCCCCCTCGCTGCGATCGTAGGTGGCTCCAAGGTGAGCTCCAAGATCGGCGTGCTCGAAGCCCTGATCGACAAGTGCGACAAGGTGCTGATCGGAGGCGGCATGATCTTCACCTTCTACAAGGCGCGCGGTCTCTCAGTGGGCAAGAGCCTGGTGGAAGAGGACAAGCTCGAGCTCGCTAAAGAGCTGGAGGCCAAAGCGAAGGCCAAGGGTGTTCAGTTGCTGCTGCCCACCGATGTGGTGCTGGCCGATAACTTCGCTCCCGATGCCAACAGCCAGATCGCTGATATCAACGCCATCCCTGACGGCTGGATGGGGCTGGACATCGGCCCTGACTCCATCAAGGTGTTCCAGGACGCACTCGCCGACTGCAAGACCGTGATCTGGAACGGCCCCATGGGCGTGTTCGAGTTCGACAAGTTCGCCGCCGGCACCAATGCCATCGCCACCACCCTGGCCGAGCTGAGCGGCAAGGGCTGCTGCACGATCATCGGCGGCGGCGACTCGGTTGCTGCCGTGGAGAAAGCCGGTCTTGCCGAGAAGATGTCGCACATCTCCACGGGCGGTGGTGCCAGCCTCGAACTGCTGGAAGGCAAGGTGCTTCCAGGCGTTTCCGCCCTCGACGCCGCCTGAGTAACAAGATCCGGGCAAGGGGAGGAGCGTCAGCTCCTCCCTCGGCCTTGCCTCCGGAAATCGGGCAAAGGTGTGAGGCCCAAGCGGCGACGCTCGGCATTCACAACCTGGCGTCCCTGCTCCATCAGGCGCCTGCGAGCCTGCTTCTGTTGCTTCATGCAGGTCTTGCCCGCCTCAGGAGTTTGCGCACGCTCAAGGCAGCTCTTGCCCGACTTGAGCAGCGCAAGCCGTTGGTCGTAGCTGCGCAGTCCCCAGTTGCGGCGGGCCTGGAACAGCTGCATCTTCTGACTTTCCGTGAGTTTGGATTCCGTCATCCTTCGGCCTGGAGCCGCTTCCGCGACTCCGCCGGTCTGCTGCAGAGCAGCGGCTGTGAGTGCAACGCAGGGAATCAGCAATGCTCGTCGCCAGCGATGGGTGAGCGCCATGAAGACCATCAACAGTGAACAGGCCCAGGTTGCTGGGAGTGCCGGGCCAGGATCTGACTCAGATGGCCTCGAACCATGACTGGATGTGATCTCACGCCACAAACCCGACTGGCTTGTATTGGCCTCGGGGCTCTGGGGTTACCGATGGCGGTGAATCTCCAGGCAGCTGGCTACCCACTGCAGGTTCACACCCGCAGTCGCCTGGCGGAGTCCGACCCTGGCCTGAACGGAGCCTTTGCCGCAGAAAGTCCTGTCGAAGTGGTGCGTCGCTGCCGGGGTCTGCTGCTTTGCGTCAGCGACGATGCAGCTGTGCAGACCGTGCTCTGGGGAGATCAGGGCGCAGTGCCTGCACTTGAGCCGGGCAGCCTCGTGATCGACTGCTCCACCATCAGTCCCTCCACCTCCAGGGCCATGGCTCAACGTCTCGCCGAACGAGACATTGCCTACATTGATGCTCCTGTGACCGGCGGCACCGAGGGCGCAAAGGCCGGCACCCTCACAGTGCTCTGCGGTGGAGAAACTTCAGCAGTGGAGAGAGCACGACCAGTGCTGGAGGTGATCGGCGGCTCAATCCACCATTTCGGTGACGTGGGCAGTGGACAGCAGGTCAAAGCAATCAACCAGGTGCTGGTGGCCGGTAGTTATGCCGCAGTGGCGGAGGCCATCGCCCTCGGAGAGCACCTGCAGCTGCCGATGGAGCAGGTGGTGGATGCGCTGTGCCAGGGGGCTGCCGGCTCCTGGGCCCTGCAACATCGGTCACAGACCATGCTCAATGACGATTACCCACTCGGCTTCAAGCTGGCCCTGCACCACAAGGATCTCGGGATTGCACTCGATGCGGCGTTACAGACGGGCCTGAAGCTGCCGATCACCGAGGCCGTGCACAACCAGGAGCAGGCCCTGATGGACGCTGGGCTCGGGAATGTCGATGTGTCTGCTCTGCGCCGAAGTCTTCCTGCGAACCCCCACCGATCTCGGCACATCAGGGATTGAGCTTGGTCTGATCGTCAACCACCTGCACACGCTTGCTCACCGTGATCACCCCATCGGGGTGCACCAACAGGGCCGCCCAGGTCTGAATCCCTGGCTGAAAGGGAGCCTGCACCGACTTGAACAACCCGCCACCGCCAAGCGGTTCCAACTGAACATCC
Source organism: Synechococcus sp. BIOS-E4-1 (assembly GCF_014279995.1). Taxonomy (NCBI): domain Bacteria; kingdom Bacillati; phylum Cyanobacteriota; class Cyanophyceae; order Synechococcales; family Synechococcaceae; genus Synechococcus; species Synechococcus sp. BIOS-E4-1. Next base: position 3,035,792 of record NZ_CP047935.1, read on the forward strand.
GGGCTCTGTTGCGCCATCACTTGCTGAGGGGTCACCGCGATGAGCCCTCCGGCGAGCATTGCTTTGCCCAGCGGTTGATCCACCACCACATCCACGTCGTAACGACTGCCGGTGAGCACTTTGTCGGGGATCAGCAGCGAGATCGGCAACGCCTTGCGGGCACTGGTGAGCACCGATTGATCGCTGAGAACCTCCTGAGCGGTGATCAATCCTCCATCCGTGGAGAAGGCAACCCGCTGGTTGGCTTTGAAGGAGTAGCTGAGACCATCCTGCTGACGGGTGCCGCTTACTGCCAGCTTCACGGTGGATCGGCCATCGTCGAGAGGCTGGCCTGGCCGGACGGACCAGCGGGTTTCAGGGAAACGCGTGCTGAAGCGACGAAAGCGCTCAATCAGGGTCGTTGCCTGGTCGGGCGCCATCAAGGCGGACAGGGCCTGAACACGGTCCTCTGCATTGAGGGCAAGCTGCAACCGGGCACTGAGATCAGCTGCACCCCCGCTGGCCGCCAGTGCCGGCATCGTGCTGATCAGCGCCGCACTCGAGAGCACAGTCGCCAAAGAGGCTCGCAGGAGCGGAACCATGAATCAGCCTCAGCAGTCGAACTAAGTTAGGCCGCGTTTTCGTGGTCCGCTCCCATGCCCCGGCTTCTCATCGCCGCCAGTGGCACCGGTGGCCATCTGTTTCCGGCGCTGTCGGTTGCCGAAGCGCTCCCTCCGGACTGGAGCGTGCGCTGGCTTGGCGTTCCAGATCGCCTGGAAACGACACTGGTGCCTGCGCAGTACAACCTGGTGACGGTGAAAGCCGGCGGGCTGCAGGGCCGAGGCCTGCGCAAACTCATCCAGTTGCTGCGGCTTCTGGGGGCCAGCCGCGATGTGCGCCGACTGATCCGCAGGGAACGGATCGATGCGGTGTTCACCACAGGTGGTTACATCGCTGCACCGGCAATCCTTGGAGCCCGGTGGTGCGGTGTTCCAGTTGTGCTGCACGAATCCAACGCCATTCCAGGTCGGGTCACCAGGCTGCTGGGGCGCTTCTGCACCCGCGTGGCCATCGGTCTTCAAGCAGCAGCAAGTCGCATCCCAGGATGTCTGGCCGTGGTCACGGGCACACCGGTGAGGGAGACATTTCTGCAACCCCAGCCACTGCCGACCTGGGTCCCGAGAGGTGAAGGCCCCTTGCTCGTGGTGATGGGAGGCAGCCAGGGGGCTCTGGGCCTCAACCGGATGGTGCGGGTGCTGCTTCCGGAGCTGCTCAGCCACGGCTGCCGGGTGGTGCATCTGACCGGCAGCAACGACCCGGATGTGAACAGCATTGAGCACGCCGCCCTGGTGGAGCGACCCTTCAGCGGCGACATCCCCGGACTGCTGCAACACGCTGATCTGGCGATCAGCAGAGCAGGAGCAGGCAGCCTCAGCGAACTGGCCGTATGCGGGACGCCCTCCGTGCTGGTGCCATTCCCGCAGGCAGCAGATCAGCATCAGGACGCGAATGCAGCCTGTGCCGCAGCCCTTGGCGCCGCTGTGATCGTGCACCAGCACGACCCGAACCATCCTGCCCTGCGCGAAACGCTCTGGCGTCTGCTGGGCCCCAGGCTTCAAGGCAATGGAGCGACTGAGCCCCCCCTGCTGACAATGAAACAAGCCATGCAGCAGCTGGCTGTGCGCGATGCCGATCAGCAACTCGCGACGCTGTTGCAATCACTGGTGCCGTGATGGAACGCGTCAGCGCAGTTCCTGCTTCAGGGCTCTGAGGATCCGTAGGTTGCCGCGGCGATCCTGCAAACCAATTCTCAGCCAGTCTTCCCCCAGGCCCGTGAACGAGCGGCAGTCGCGCAGAAGCACACCCCGTTGTGCCACACGCTCGCGCACTCCCAGCAGGGAGTCGACGCCATGAAGCAGCAAATAGTTGGCGCTTGACGGCATTGGCAACACACCAGGCAGATGGGTCAGCTGGTGGTGAAACCAGGTCCCCTCCTGCGCCACCCAAACCTGCACTCGCCGCAACCAACGCTCCAGGCCGGATTGATCAGCCATCACAGACCGACCGGCAGCGAGCGCCAGACCATTCACAGGCCAGGGATCACGCCATTGCTGCCACCGTTTCAGGCGTTCTGGTGAAGCCACGGCATAGCCCAGGCGCAGGCCTGCAATCGCCAACAACTTGGTGAGACTGCGAATGACCACGAGATTGGGATGGGTCTCCACCAGAGGCAGCAGAGACTGCGCTTCTCCTGATGGCACGAGAGGCAGGAAGGCTTCATCACAGATCACCAATGCGTAGTGCTGCAGCAGCGGCTCCAGCGACTCGCGACTCCAGAGCTGACCCGTGGGGTTGTGGGGATTGGTAATCCAAAGCACCTGGCAGCTCGGATCAGGTGCTGGCTGAGAGGGCCATGGCTGTGGCCGGTTTGCCGACCAGCTCAGGCTGAGAGGCATGCTGCGCGCAGCTCCATTCCAGCAAGCCAACGCTCGGCGATAGTCCGCAAAGCCAGGTTCCGGAAGGCCACTCACACCACATGCGGCCGCATCCCGTGCCGCCCAGGTGAACAGTTCGGCCGCACCATTACCGGGCAGCACGGCCTCAGGCTCGAGACCATGCCAACTCGCAATCACCTGGCGAAGTTCTTGCTGCTCGCGGTCGGGATAGTTGCGCAGTGCACTGCCCCTGATCGCTCGCTTCAGGGCACGCCGCAGAACCCTTGGTGGACGGAAGGGCACCAGCGAAGCACTGGCATCCAGAAGCTGCGACGGCTTCAAGCCGAGGCGAAGGGCCTCCTGGGCAAGATTGCCTCCATGCGGTGGAAGGCCGCTGCTCAAGATCACCGCAGGCGACACGCAACATCATCCTGCCCAGTCACTCTCGACGTCGGCATCAGAGACCGATACAACCAGACGGTTCAGAGCCGCCACCCATGAACGACTCCGAATGCAGCCTGATCAGGATCCAACAGCTCTCTGGAGTGATGATGCTGAGCGCTCTGCTGAGCATGGCCGGCACGCAGGCCAAGGCCAGTGATGAGCTGATTCAGGTTCTGCAGGAACGCAGCTGCAGGGGCTGCCGACTGGCTGATGCCGATCTAGTCCACGCTGACCTTCGTGATGCTGACCTCAGCGACGCCAAGCTGATGCGAGCCAATCTGGGCCAGGCGCAGCTGGATGGAGCCGACCTCAGCGGTGCCGATCTCAGCTTCACCAGCCTGCGCGGCGCCTCGCTGCGAGGGGCCAACCTCACAGGAACTCTTCTGTACGGAACGGATCTGCGCGACGCGGACCTCACCGGTGCTCAGCTGAACCCCAATGCCCTGGATGAGGCTCACTGGCAGGGGGCCAGTGGCATCTCTGCTGGCATCCGCAGCCATGCCGCTCTGCACAACGCAGGCGTGGAGGCTTTCCAGGCGGGCCGGTGGTCAGCGGCGGAGCAGCTGTTCAGTGATGCGATCAGCAGGCAACCTGGGCAACCCCTGAGCTGGGTGGCCCGGGGCATCTGCCGTGGCGAGCAAGCCAAAGATGATGTTGCTGCGGCCGATTTCCGCTATGCCGCAGTGATTTATGAGAAAGAAGGTCAAGCCACCTGGGCGATGCAACTGCGCAAAGCAGCCGAATCAATCCAAGGTCGGCGCTTGAAGGAGCAATCACCAAATGAAGGCAACGGTCTTGGAATTCAGCTGCTGAGCAACACGATTGCAGGCTTACGAATGCTCGCGCCAATCGCAGCAAAAGCACTCATTCCAATGGGACTGGGGTTTTAAATTCAAAGCCCAAAATCCTTTAAGCCTCAAAAGCAAAAAACTAAATATCAGCCAAATTCAATTCATCATGCGTCGAGCAGCCGGAAGATCAGGCCGATATCCATACCCATAGTTACCACCTTGCTCATCATCAACAATCCGTGGGGTCACGAGGATCACCAACTCTCTCTTGGCCCTATCCCCGGTGGTTGACCTGAAAAACTGGCCGATCAAGGGAATATCGCCAAGAATGGGCCATTTACTCACAACCCTTGAGTCAGCATCCGAAATAACGCCTGTCAATATCAACGTTTGACCATCCCTCACCCTCAGGGATCCAGTATCTAATCTCCGAACACTGAGAACGCTAATAGGGCCACAGCCTTCAACATTTTGAGAGCGCGTTACCGCAGACAACGAAGGAGAAAGAGTAAAGCTGACAAAACCATTGTCATCAATTTTCGAAACTCTTGCCCCGAAGGTCAGTCCTGCTGTTTGAAATTCTGGCTGACATGTATTAGCAGCACCATTTTGACCAGCTTGTACGTTGTAATCCACAATTTCTTGCGTTCCGACAGTCACAAACGACTCGTTGGCCCGCTCGCGGCCAATCGTGCCGCTAGACAATGCCGATTCTGGATCAGAGACACTGGCAGATGACCCTCCCTGCAACTCCTCTGGAGATTCAGAAAGAAGCAGAGTGGGAGAGGCAAGTGTTTTTGCACTATTGGACTCAATCTTGGCCCTCAGGAAGTCTAAAAATCCATCGGTGAATTTGGCTTGATCTGAATCCGGAAAAGACAAGCCAGGGTTAACTCGCGCTGGCGCGAGAGGCTCCACCACCTGCTGCTCTTCATCAGAATATTGTGGCTTTGCACTTTCAGCTTCGCCCGCGATGATGTTGAAATTTTCTGAATTCGGCGGAAGCTTTGAACCAAACGCTCCGAGCAACTCTCCGCGATCACTGACAATAAAATTATACCCATTTCTAAACGCAAAACTATTAGAAATAGAGGTCTCATTGTCGAGATTAATATCCAAAATCTTCACTGACAGAGCCACCTGCCTCTGGCGAAGATCAATTTGCTTCAGATAATTTTCAGCCACTTGAATCAGGCCTGAATCACCCACAAGCGTCAGGGTCTGCAACCTTGAATCGGTTGTAACCACAAGCCCGCGCAAAGGCCCAACAGAAGCACCAAACGACTCAGTGGCTTTCAATTCGGACTTCTCTTGAGAGGTTGTATTGCTGATTTCAGATGTGCCTTGCGAAGCAGGCTCTCCAGTCGTCACCTTAATCGTGTTCGTGAAATTGACTGTTGCCCCAAGGTTCCCCAGATATTCAGCTCCTGCATTCGCTCTGACCTGATTCAGCCGAATCACTTTTGACACTTGAGGGCCAAATGTCTTCGATGAAACTGATGTTCCCACAAGCAACATACGTCCATCGAGCTTGCCTTGAAGGCCCGAGGCAAGCAAGATCCCGTTCAACGCTCTTGAATAGGATTCATTCACAAATGCCATCGACACATCACGGCCACTGGGATTCGCTGAATCAGCTCCGGAGTTGTCGCTGTCTTGATCGACAGCAGCATCATCTCCAACGAAAACAAAGCCGTACCCCCCTAATCGAGCCAGTGCCATCAGTGCATCCTTGGCCGGCGCATTGTTCAGTGTGAGTGTCACGGGTGGGCCACTGACATTCACGTAGCTGCGGTTCTGCAACACCATGGTCCCCACTGCCATATCCCCCAACGGTGGTGCCACGGCCCGAGGTCGTAATGGGGGTGCGTAGCTCGCCTGGGGCACCGACCCTGGCGTATTGAGATCCAGGAGACCTGTCTGCAGAGACGGGGCCACCCTCAACCCCGGAAACATGAGAATGAGGTTGCGCCCATCAGCGCTGACAACCGGCTCCTGCAGGGTCTGTCCTGGTTCGGGGACCACCTCCAAGCGGTAGGCACTGCCAGATCCACTGATGGCCACCCGCTGCAGGCCTGCGACGGAATCAGAGAGCTGTTGACGGCCATTGAGAATTCCAGGTGTCCCCTTGGTCTGCAAACTGCCCTGCCAAACCCGGCCGTTGAGCCGTTGCTTCAGCAACGGCTGCGGTCCTACCCCTTGGATCACCACCTCCACGCCACCCTCTCCACTCTGAACACGCAAGGACATGGCCCCCTGAGCCAGTGCCGCGCGGGACCCGGATCCCATCAGTGATTCCAACAGGCCCAGATCGACAAGGCTGAGGCCAGCGACCAGCAACAGTGCGCTCAGGCGAGAAGGGGTGAAAGTCATACCCTGGCCTGGACGCCACAGACATGGGCGGATGGTATCGATCGGAACCAGCCGGGGCCAGCCCTGATCTCAAAGTGACTGGCTCAATTCAAGAAGGAGCTTGGGAAGGGGGCGGGGGATTCCCTTCAGGCTTCCCCGAGTCCTCACTGGGGCCGCCAGCACCATTGACAGTCTTGGGGGACTGATCAAAGAAGGTCAGCCTCAACTTCAATCGAGTGCGAGGTGGACCGCTGATCACTGGCTGATCCTCACCTTTGTCAGGGGCTTCGAGAGCGGTGAGCTCGAGATCACTCGGCTGCACTAGAAGCTCAAGCAACTCCATCCGCCTCAGGAACTGCAGCAATCCCTGATAAGGACCCTCCACCTGCAGCAGCACCACGCTTTTCTCGTATCCAAGAGCCTGGAGGGGATCATTGCTCGCTGCGGCACTGTCACCACTCTTGCTCTGTTGATCCTGGTTGCCACTGGAGTTCGAGGCCTCCACTGAACTCACAGGAACAGGTTCATACCGGTTGATCAACACTCCGCTGGCGGCGGAAATACGGCTCAGCTGCGCCAGAAAGGTCTGAATCTGACCACGGCCTGCCACCAGGTCCACCAGCAGAGCCTGCTGCTGCCTCACCTCACCCAGGGTGTTGTCGCTCTGCTTGAGCTGAGCCTGCAGAAGAGGAAGAGTGTCTCGCTTGCTTTCGAGCTCCGCCATCCGCTGGCTTTGCTGATCAAGCCTGTCCAGGACTGGCAAGCCAAACGCGACGAACACACCACCAGCAAGAACCAGACCCAGCAAAGCAGGAACGGCCACCAACAGGCGTTCCCTGGTGATTTGATGCCGCCAGGCAGGGCGATCTGGGCTGAGATTGGTCAAAGAGCGACCCCCTGCTGCTCCAGCAAGCGATAGCGCTGCACCAGGCCCGTCGCACCGAGCTGCTGAAGCTGCTGAATGGAGGGTTGGGCCTTGGGATCGAGTGACCAGTCGAGGCTAAAGCTCACCGATGTCTCCTCGCCGTCATCACGGTTGACCTGCAGCACCTTGACGCCGTTGGGGCGGGTGATCGGCAAACGCTCCAACGTGAGAACAAGGGCATTGATCCGCTCGAGCGGGCCTGGTGTGCTGCCAAGACCAACCCTCCCAGACACTTTGATCTGGTCGTTCTGCACCGACACATCCTCCAACTGAATACCCACCGGCGTCACACGGCGCAACTGCTCCAACAGAGGTGAGCCGGCCGGGACAGCCAACAACTGTTCGGTGATTTGCTGATTGTCCTGACGCACAGTGACCAGTTGTTGCTTGGCAGTGCGCAAGCGGCCTTCAGCCGATCTCACCCGCTGCTCAAAAGGCGAAAGCAGCTGCAACTGCTGCTGCTGCTCGCTTTCAATCCGCCCGATCACAACGATCGAACCAAGGGAAACAAGCAACGCCGCCCCACCGATCAATGCCCCGCGCAACAGCAGCGGTCGCATGGGTTGCCATGACCCGGCAGGCTCGGGCAACCCCAGTTCGAGCCGACGCTCCCCCAGGAGATCAGGCAAGCTCTGCTGGGTGGACCGCTCAGTCATCGCGATTCCTCCGGGACGCCGTCAAAGCCAACTCAAGCAATGACATCTCGGCGTCGGAACGTAGAGGTCCTAGACACGAATCATGCTCTGCTGCCCAGCGGCCCTGCCACTGAGACCCGGCGGTGATCCACCACCCCGGCATACCGGCTGGATCCCAGGCTTCAACCAGCTCGATCACCTCCTCTCTGAGCGCCGGATACTCCGAAGCCTGCAGGCTGAGATCAATCTCCGGACAGCCATGACTCGACAACAACAGTCGCCAGTGGCCCCCGTGCTCCACCAACCAGACCAGTGGCTCGTCAGCACCAGCCTGGGCATCACAAAGGCCACGCCAGGCGGCCGAAAGCAGCCATTCAACCCTCCGCAAGCAAAGATCCGCCGCCTCCAGGGTGCTCACCCAGGCCTGCAACAACAAACGATCCGTCCCCACGACGAGAGCGAGATCATCTCGCGTCTGAGGGATCACATCCAGATAACTGTCCTGTAAGGCCAGCGACCAGCCCAGCTCGGGCTGCAGCACTCGCAGGTCAGCACCACAGGTCAACCCACTCGCGGCAGGCCCCTCAAGCAAACGCCACTGACAACTGGCCACCGGCAACAACAGCTCAATCTCCACCTGGGGTGGGCTCAGCCCCTGTTCAAGCAGCAGATCAGCAATCGTTTCCCCCAGGACATCGGAATTCAGCGGCTGACCGGAGCTGCATAAATCAGGCGGAAGCACAACATTCGATAACACCCAGTCATCCTGCGACCACCAAGCCAGATGGAGCGCTTGATGATCCGGAGCCAGAAGCACCCTGCGAGGATCCAGCAGACCCTGCGCCTGCATCAACCAGCCATCCAGTGCTGGGAAGCGATCACGCAGTTCAGTCAGCCCGACCATGCAACTCCGAGCAACTGGGTGCCGCGACTCTGCTGGCAGGGTATCGGCTACTGCCAGGGAGCGCCGCTGCCCACCGCTTCACTGATATGACGGATGCCATGTCGGTCTAGCTGCTCGATCAGCCCTTCAAGCACCCGGGGAACCAGATCCGGACCTTCAAAGATCCAACCGGTGTAGAGCTGAACCAGAGATGCGCCTGCGACGATCCGCTCCCAGGCGGCCTCGGGCGTACTGATGCCGCCGACCCCCACCAGCGGCAGGGCAGGACCGGCCGTGGCTCGCAACCGACGCAGCACCTCCAAAGCCCGTTGACGCAAAGGATCCCCGCTGAGGCCCCCGGCTTCCTGGTCAAGGCTGCGGCCGGTCTGGCTGAGCAGCCGCTGACCCAGCCCGAGACGATCGAGACTGGTGTTGACCGCGATCACACCGGCTAGCCCCTCCTCATAGGCCAGACGGGCGATTCCGTCGATGGCATCATCTTCGAGATCCGGTGCGATCTTCACCAGCAGTGGCGGACAGCCAGGCAACCTGCGCAAGCGTTCCACCAGTCGGCGCAGCTGAGTGGCGTCCTGCAGATCGCGAAGACCAGGCGTGTTCGGCGAACTGACATTGATCACCGCATAGTCGGCCAGTGGCGCCAGCATTTCCAGCGAAGAGGCGTAGTCATCGGCCGCCAGCTCCAATGGCGTCACCTTCGATTTACCCAGATTGATACCCAGCACGGCAGGCCGCTGTCCGCGAGGCGGAAGGGCCTGCCGCTGAAGAGTGCGACGCAGCTCCTCCGCCCCTTTGTTGTTGAAACCCATGCGGTTCAGTGCTGCTCGCTCCTGGGCCAGGCGAAACAGGCGCGGCCGCGGATTGCCGGGCTGGCCATGCCAGGTGACGGTGCCGACTTCGGCAAACCCGAAACCAAAACGATCCCAGACCCCTGCGGCGACTCCGTTTTTGTCGAAACCAGCCGCCAGCCCCAGGGGATTACTGAAACGGCATCCAAACAACACCTGCTCCAAGCGCAGGTCCCGGCGTGTCAGCTCAGACGCCACACCATCAAGCACACCCGAGAGGCCCGGCCACTGACGGCGAAGACTGAGCTGACCAAGGGCCTGAAGAGCTGCACGGCTGAGCTGTTCAGCATCCACACCTTCATCTTTGGCCAGCACAGGTCCCAGCCAGCGCCGATAGAAACCTGCGGTGGACATCACCCCGGACGATGACGGCTGGGTCATCTGGGTTCCTCGATCTATCTCGATCCTGCCTCGGCGCGGCGCAGCCGCCAGCAGTCACCCTCCACCGGTTCCACCAGCCAATTGCGCCAGCTCCATGCCTGTTGGCGTTCAGCCAGACGCGTCAGCGGTTGCTCCACCAACTGAGCCAGCTCCACCAACGACAGGGCATATCCACCAGCAGCGAGACGGTCAGCCAGTTCAAGCCTGGTGAGCAGCTTTTGCAGGGATTGCGGTGCTGCATCATCGGCCTGTTCTTGGATCCCGTTGGCTGTTGTCCCGGCCCTGGAGGGGGCTGATTGGGAGGCTCGATCCAGCCGTGGCGGCGTCCCCTTGGAGAAAGCCACAGCGATCTGATCGACCCGGTCGTTATCAGGGTCACCGCTGTGTCCTTTCACGTAGCGCAGCGGCACATCCGACAGCCGTGCAGCGTCGAGGGCCTGCCAGAGATCCTGATTGAGCACAGGTTTGCCCGCTGCGGTTTTCCAGCCCTTGCGTTTCCAGCCAGCCATCCAGGAGCCCAGGCCATCGATCAGATATTTGCTGTCGGTCCGCAGGGTGAGATCAGGATGAAGTGGCAACTCCGCCAGCCTTTCAAGCATCGCCAGCGCTGCCTGCAGCTCCATGCGGTTGTTGGTGGTGGCAGGGTCGGCACCGCCGAACTCCTCCACACTGCCATCCTCAAAACGAATCAAAGCCCCCCAGCCGCCTGGCCCGGGATTCCCGCTGCAGGCTCCGTCGGTGGCAGCGGCCACAACTCGGCCTCTCTGATCAGCCTCTGCCATTGGTCACCCCACGTCTTCTTCGGTACAACACGGTTCTTGAACACCCAGGAGGACTGGGCCATGGGCCGAACCTACTTCCGCAGAGCTGCGCTGAGTGCCGGCGCGGTGGGACTAGCGGCCATCGCTGGAAGCCTGCCGGGATTGGCCCGGGCCCTGTTCGACAGCAGTCCGCTGCAAGAAGAACGTTTCGCGATCCTGGCTCAGGCGGTGGGACCAGATCGCTGGAAGCTGCTGGTGCTGGAACAGATCAAAGCCAGACCGCTCTGCTGGGAGGAGCGGCAGGACGGGCTGATGAACCCCTCTCTGAACAACTTCGATTTCACAGGAATCTGCAGCCGCTATCTCGACAGCAACGGCTACTCATTGCGCACGTCCGGCAGAGATGTGGACAAGCGCTATCGCCTGCGACTGAACCAGAGCAAAAGTGGGCTGGCGTTACAGGCAATGGACTCCGTTCACGGTGGCGGCATCACATTGGCGAGAGCCAGCAAAGTGCGCAGGGACAAAAATGCCTTTGTGAAACTGACGCTGGAGCCGGGCTGGTCGCTCGAACGCCGCAATTACAAGGGGCGCAGGCTGAGCCACGTCTATTTCGCCCATTCGAAGTCGATGAACACGCTGATGGCAGCGAACAAGGCGAAACCCGTGGATCGAAGTCTGACCTTCACCGCCAGCCTGCCCAAACCCCCTTCACAGCCAGCCGGACAACGACTGAATCAGCAAAGGGGTCCGATCCGTCTGAAAGTGATTCCCTTCCGACCCTGAACCGCCTCCTAACTGAAGGACAGTTGAAAGAGCGCCCCAGCACAACGCGCAATCCAGAGGGCAATTTTTTACTTTGGCGATGTGTGAGGAGTGGAAAGCGCCTCTTCTGGGTCGAAACAAGGACAGACTCCAGCAACGCGTTTCACTTCTGAGCCCTGCCAAAGGCAGGGCTTTTTTTTTGAGTGCTGAAGCCAGATTGTCTGGGATCGGCCAAACATGAGAACACCGACCCGAAGGTCGGTGTTCTCAAAGAGGAGGGATCGGCAAGCACAAGCCGCCGATCCAACAAAATCACTTGAGTGTGACCTTGCCGCCCACCTCTTCAATGGCCTTCTTGAGGGCCTCGGCGTCATCCTTGGAGACACCTTCCTTGATGGCCTTCGGAGCAGCTTCGACCATGGCCTTGGCATCGCCCAGGCCAAGGCCGGTGGCTTCGCGCACAGCCTTGAGGACCTTGATCTTGGCGGAAGCATCGAAGCTTTCCAGCACAACATCAAACTCGGTCTTTTCTTCAGCGGCCTCGCCACCACCACCAGCGGCAGCGCCGGGGGCAGCCATCACCACACCCGCTGATGCGGCCGCGGAGACGCCGAAGGCTTCTTCGATCTGCTTGACAAGCTCGGAAGCTTCAAGCAGCGAAAGAGACTTCAGCGATTCGAGGATTTCGTCGGTTTTTGCAGACATGGTTGGGATTCAGCAACAGATCAAAAAAACAGTCGGGTCGAAGACGTTCAGCTTTCGCCGGATTCGGCGTGCTGCTTGAGCGCCCGAGCAAGACCGGAGGGAACCTCGTTGATGCCCACAGCCACCTTGGTGGCAAGGGCATTGATGGAACCAGCAATCTGGGCCATGAGCACTTCCTTGGAGGGAAGGTCACCGATGGCCTTGATCTCGTCCTGAGACAGGAGCTTGCCTTCGAAAAGGCCGCCCTTGGTTTCGGACTTCTTGGTGTCCTTCTGAAAAGACTGAAGAGCCTTGACTGCACCACCGACATCGCCCTTGACCAGGACGAAAGCGTTGGTGCCGCTCAGAAGGGGATCGAGGTTGGACCAGGCACTATCACCATCAATGGCATGACGCATCAAGGAGTTTTTGGTCACCTTGCAAACGCCGTTGCTGGCCCGAAGACGAGTCCTCAGATCAGACATTTCCTTGATGGAGAGACCCTGGTAATCCAGGACCAATGCCATTTCGGCCTCACCGAGGAGCTGCTTGAGCTCTTCGACGATCTGTTGCTTGCTCTCCAGAGTGCGGCCCATAGGATTTGGATCGGATCGGGGGAACAAGCTGGACACACGGCCGTTCAGTGCTCCCGAAGGAGACGAGGCCGCGTATCGATCCAATCCCATAAGGGAGCAAAATCGTCGCGTCTGCCTCGGCAGGACTTAGGCATCAGAAACGGTTGAAACAACCGCTTGAAGCAACCTGCTGTCTTTGGCCGGGCGCGTGCCCGTTGTCTGGCTTTCGCCAGCAGTCAAACCTACAACAAAGCCTCCACCGGAGCGGAGGCTGGCTGCAATCAGGCCTGGATACGCTGAATCAGCCCTCTTTGTTGATGTCCTGAAGAGCTGAGATATCCACTTCCACTGAAGGGCCCATGGTGGAGGTCACATACAGGCTCTTCCAGTAACGACCCTTTGCACCGCTGGGCTTGTTGCGGTCAATCGTCTCCTGAAGCATCTTTAAGTTATCGAGCAGGTTGGCAGCGTCAAAGCTGGCCTTGCCGAAACGCACATGCACAATGCCGGTGCGGTCAGCTCGGAACTCGAGCTTGCCAGCCTTGAACTCCTTGATGGCGGCGGCCAGATCAGTGGTAACGGTGCCGGCTTTGGGGTTGGGCATCAGGCCCCGGGGGCCGAGGACGCGGCCCAGCTTGGCCACCTTGGGCATCATGTCCGGCGTGGCGATCAGCAGGTCGAAATCCATCTCCCCCTTGCTGATGGTGTTGACCAGATCCTCGTCGCCAGCGAGTTCAGCGCCAGCTGCTTTGGCTGCTGCAACCTTCTCACCACTGGTCACCACAGCAATGCGCACGGTCTGACCGGTGCCGTGAGGCAGTGCCACGGTGGTGCGGAGCTGCTGATCGGTGTACTTGGGATCGATCCCGAGACGCACATGCGCCTCCATGGTCTCGTCGAACTTGGCGTTGGCGTTGTCCTTGACCAGCTGGATGGCTTCAAGCGGCTCGTAAGCGCGCTCTTCAACCTTGGTGACGAGGCTGGCCAGGCGTTTGGAAAGTTTTGGCATGGCTTAGACGGGGTTCAGACGACCACAAGGTCTCCCCCTGAAGAAATTGAAGTGAGAATGACCGGCGCAGGAGCGTCAGTCGCTGATAGCAACGCCCATGTTGCGGGCAGTGCCTTCGATGATGCGCATGGCCGACTCAACGCTGGTGCAGTTGAGGTCGGGCAGCTTGGTCTTGGCGATCTCCTCAAGCTGGGATCGCTTGATGGAGCCAACGCTTCCCTTGGCGGACTCTCCGGAACCTTTAGGGATTCCAGCAGCCTTGGTGATCAACACGGACGCTGGAGGCGTCTTGGTGATGAAGGTGAAACTGCGGTCTTCGAAGACCGAGATCTCCACCGGAATCACGAACCCGGCTTTGTCTTGGGTGCGAGCGTTGTACTCCTTGCAGAACGCCATGATATTGACCCCATGCTGACCGAGGGCAGGACCCACGGGCGGTGCAGGGTTGGCTTTGCCGGCCTGAAGGGCCAGCTTGATCACAGCTACGACTTTCTTGGCCATCGGCGGACGGAGTTGAACATCTGCGGATCACCTGGCCCTCGGGGCAGGTGCGGCGGGGTGAGCAACCACCCCTTAGGCCGCCCTCCGCAGGGAGACGGCCGCCGCTGATATCAGTTCTGCTTGCTCACCTGAGAAAACTCGAGTTCGACCGGTGTCTCACGGCCAAAAATGGAGAGGAGAGCCTTGAGCTTGCTGCGCTCACCCGACACCTCGATGACCTCACCCTGGAAATCCTTGAAAGGACCAGCAGTGACCAAAATCTGATCACCCTCGGTGAGATCGACCTTCACAACGGCTTTCTTCTCGGCAGCCCTCTTGAAGATGCGGTCCACTTCCTGGCGGCTCAGAGGACGTGGCTTGATGTGACCCCGTGCTTTACCGGTGGCTCGGCGGTCTTCCGCACCGACAAAGTTGATGACGTTGGGAGTGCTGCGCACGGCCATCATCGTGTCTTCATCCAGCACCATGCGCACAAGTACATAACCGGGAAACACCTTCTCCTCGGTGGACTGGCGACTGCCATCCTTCTTGATTTTCACCGCAGGCGTTTCAGGAATTTCGATCTCAAGAATGCGATTGCTCACACCGAGAGTCACAGCCCGCTGCTCCAGCGTGGCCTTCACCTTTTTCTCGCAACTTGATGCCACCTGCACCGCATACCAGCGGGCAACACCCGTGCGGATTGGAGGACTTTCGAGGGTGCCCTCTTCTCCGTCATTCGGCGCCGGAAGATCAAGCACCTCATTGGAGTCCGACTGGCTTGGATCGAGATCAGACACGAGGCAGGGCAGGAAAGAGGGATGAACTGGGAAATTGCACCGGATCAGACCGGAGCAGGAGTCAACGGAACACCTGGGACGCAGCCCAGCCGTAGAACCGACTCAGAGCGGCAATGGCCGCAGCCGAGAGGCTCACCATCAGGATCACCGCGATGGATTCGCTGAACAGCTGTTGTCGGCTGGGCCAGACCACAAGCTTCAACTCCTCGAAGGTGGCCTGCAGAAAACCACCCTTTTTTTCAGGCTGTTCAGGGCCTGATGAGGGGGGCGTCGTCGCGGCGGTGGTGTCCTCGGAAGTGGGGCTGGTCACTGATGACGGGTCAAAAAGGCGTCTGGGCCGGTGCTGACGCCGGCTCTGAGGGCACGTGACAGCAATTGAACATCGTACCGGACGCCTCAATAAGACGTTATTCCTGTTCAAACAGGAAGGGATCGTTTGGTGTCGATCCAGCCCGCACACGAACCGCCTGAGCCCCGCTGAAACGGTCCTCCAGCAGTTCAGTCGCCAGGGGATTCTCCAGTCGACGACGCAGCACCCTTCTCAACGGCCTGGCTCCATATTCCGGCTCATAACCCAGGCTCACGATCGCTTCAATCACACCTTCCTCAACGCGCAGCTCCAGCCCCTGTTCTCTCAGCAACGCGGCCAGATCAGCCAGCTGCAGGCGCACAATCTTGCTGAGATCATCGAGTCCGAGAGGCTGAAACCGGATCACTTCATCGATGCGGTTCAGGAATTCAGGTCGAAAATGATGTCCCAAAGCCTCATCCACAGCAGCATCCAGGGCGGATTGATCAATCGTTGTTCCCGCTTCCATGTCCTGGCGGGCTGATTCGAGAATGGCGCGGCTGGCCAGATTGCTGGTCATCACGACCACCGTGTGACGGAAATCAACCGTGCGCCCCTGTGAATCGCTGAGGCGTCCGTCATCCAGCACCTGCAGGAGCACATTGAACACATCCGGGTGAGCCTTCTCCACCTCATCCAGGAGCAGCAACGCATACGGACGACGACGTACCGCTTCGGTCAGCTGCCCTCCCTCCTCATAACCGACATAGCCGGGCGGGGCACCGAGCAAGCGCGCCACCGCATTGCGCTCCATGAACTCACTCATGTCGAGGCGCACCATCGACTCCTCCTCATCGAACAGCTGTCCTGCCAGAGCCTTGGCCAGTTCTGTTTTGCCCACACCTGTCGGCCCCAGAAACAGAAATGACCCCACGGGGCGTCGCGGATCCTTCATGCCGGCTCGGGCCCTGCGGATCGCCGCGGCCACGGCTGCCACGGCATCGGACTGACCGATCACCCGATCCGCGAGGCGCTGATCAAGCTCCAGCAGCTTCTGACGTTCACCCGCCAACAGGCGCTGGATGGGAATACCTGTCCATCGCGCCACCACATCGGCAATGTCCTCGGCCTCCACCTGCTCTCGTAGCAGTGCCGTTCCGTCTCGCTGCGCCTTGTTGAGAGCCTCCTCCAGGTCACTGCGGCGCTGCTGAAGACGATGCAGCTGGTCGTACTGAAGCCGCGCAGCCTCCTCAAGATCGCCCTGTCGCTCTGCTTCAGCAATGGCATGGCGGAGATCCTCATCTTCCTGCAACAGCTGGCGCAGTTCCTGCAGCTGTTCCCGCTCTGCCTGCCAGCGCTCACGCAGTTGAGTGAGCTGGGACGAGGCCTCCAGTCGCTGACGCTGAAGCTGAACGCGCTCCGACTCAGGAGCCTGCTCTGCCGCGAGCACCGCCAGTTCCACTCGACGGAGATCCATTTCAGCGTCCTCCACCACCTGGGGCTTTGACGTGACATCCATCTTGAGTTGTGCCGCCGCTTCATCGATCAGATCGATGGCCTTGTCCGGCAGGCATCGATCACTGATGTAGCGGTCGGCAAGGCGTGCTGCAGCCGTCACGGCAGCGTCGGTGATCGTCAC
Source organism: Synechococcus sp. BIOS-E4-1 (assembly GCF_014279995.1). NCBI lineage: Bacteria > Bacillati > Cyanobacteriota > Cyanophyceae > Synechococcales > Synechococcaceae > Synechococcus > Synechococcus sp. BIOS-E4-1. The sequence continues at coordinate 3,052,485 of NZ_CP047935.1, forward strand.
GCCGTGATGAAGCTCATAGCGCTCCTTCACTCCCCGCAGGATCTCAACGCTGTGGTCGATCGATGGCTCAGAGATCTGCACCTGCTGGAAGCGACGGTTCAGAGCTGGATCCTTCTCAACCGTGCGGCGGTAGTCCTCTGGCGTGGTTGCAGCAATGCAACGCAGATCTCCCCTGGCCAGAGCCGGCTTAAGCAGACTGCCTGCGTCGGCGCTGGAGCGGTCGCTGTTGACCACGGTATGCAGCTCATCGATGAACAGCACAACTCCTGCCTCTGGATCACTCACCTCCTGCAACACCTCTCGCAGGCGTTCCTCAAACTGCCCCCGAAACTTGGCGCCTGCGATCAGGGCACCCACATCCAGGGCCACAAGTCGCAATCCCTGAAGCGATTCCGGGACTTCACCGGCAACGATGCGCTGGGCCAGCAGCTCGGCGATGGCCGTCTTACCCACACCGGGCGCTCCGATCAGAACCGGATTGTTTTTGCCCCGCCGCGAGAGCACCTTGATCAAGCTGCGGATCTCGCCATCACGGCCGACCACCGGATCCAGGAGCCCCTGCGCCGCGGCGGCAGTGAGGTCGCGGGCATAACGATCCAGGGCCCTGGGCTCAGGCTCCTTGGCAGGATCAGGCACCGGATCAGCGACAGGTCCCGACGACCCAAGCCCGGACTGAACAGGCTCGGTTATGGGCTGAACGATTGGAACAGCAGGGGTGGGCGCTGCTGAACGAATGACGGGTGCAGGAGGACTGGGCGGAGCAGAGGCAGCGGATGCGGTCGGTCGCCGCAGCTCTGCCTCGAGGCGATCGGCAGGCAACCCAAAACGGGACAACAGATCAGCGCCGATGCGCGGGTCCCGGCCGATGGCGATCAGCAGATGCGACACCTCGATCAACCTGGATCCCCAGAGACCACGCACCCTGTCGGCCGCCTCGAGCAAGGTCTCCAGATCTTCACCGACAAACAGCTCATCACCCCGGGCCATGGGCTGCTCCTCCAGAAAGCCCTCGAGCTGATCAAGCAACTGGTCCTGAGGCAGCGGCAATGCGCCCACGTCGGCCTCGAAGCGTGGATCACTGAACAGAGCCTGGAGCAGATGCTCCACATCCAGATCGCCGTGTCGCCAGCGACGGGCTCCATCCTGAGCTGAGAGCAACAGCTCCCAGGCGTCGTCGCTGAAACGGTCTGGCTCCACCGTGAGACTGGCTGGAGGTTGAGGTGTGACGCCGAAATCGGATGTCATCGCGGGCGAATCCACTAGGCGGTCGTCGATCGAGAGGGCAGCTCAATCAGCTCCACCTTGTAGCCATCGGGATCTTCCAGAAAAGCGATCACCGTGCTGCCGTGTTTCATCGGACCCGGTGCACGCACGAGTCTTCCGCCTCGCTCAGCGATCCCCGAACAGGTGGCTTGGATGTCCTGCACCCCGAGGGCGATGTGGCCGTATCCATCACCCAGGTCGTAATGCTCTGTGTCCCAGTTGTGAGTGAGCTCCAGCACGGTGTGATCCTTTTCGTCGCCATAGCCGAGGAAGGCCAGGGTGAAACGACCGGAGGCATAGTCCTTGCGACGCAGCAGCTGCATGCCGAGGACATCGGTATAAAATGCGAGTGATTTCTCGAGATCACCAACCCGAAGCATGGTGTGCAACATGCGCATGATCCGGGTCAATCGCTGATACCAGCATGGTGCATCCCCAAGATCAGCGGAAGCGGCCCCGCAGGGGTCGTGGCCTGTTGGCAGGGGTGGAAAATCAGCGATGCAGGGGGACCCATAGGATCGCCAGGTCTTTGATCCGCTTCACGTGTTCGATTCCCTCGACCTCGTCATCGACACCATCGTGGCCCGTGAGGTGCTCGACTCCCGCGGAAATCCAACGGTGGAGGCTGAGGTCTTGCTAGAGGGTGGTGCCAGTGGTCGAGCCATCGTGCCCAGTGGTGCCAGCACCGGTGCCCACGAAGCCCACGAGCTGCGCGACGGCGGCGATCGCTACATGGGCAAAGGCGTCAGCCAGGCCGTGAATCACATCGAGGAACGCATTGCCCCCGCTCTCTGTGGACTCTCCGCACTGGATCAGGCAGCAGTCGATGCAGCGATGCTGGAACTTGACGGCAGTGACAACAAATCCAGCCTCGGCGCCAACGCCATCCTGGCGGTGAGCATGGCCAATGCGCGTGCAGCCGCCAATGGTCTGGGCATTCCCCTCTACCGCTACCTGGGCGGGCCGATGGCCACCCTGTTGCCCGTACCGCTGATGAACGTGATCAACGGTGGAGCACACGCCGCCAACAGCCTGGATTTCCAGGAATTCATGCTGGTTCCCCATGGCGCCCCAAGCTTCCGTGAGGCGCTGCGCATGGGCACCGAAGTGTTCCACACCCTGAAGGGACTGCTCAAGGACAAAGGCATGAGCACCTCCGTTGGGGATGAAGGAGGCTTCGCGCCTGATCTTGGCAACGTGGAGGCCGGCGAGATTCTGGTGGAAGCGATCACCAAGGCGGGATACCAGGCCGGTGAGCAGATTTCACTGGCACTGGATGTTGCCAGCACAGAGTTCTTCGACAATGGTCGCTACGCCTTTGATGGAGGCAGCTACGACAGCGCTGAGATGGTCGGCCAACTCGAACAGTTGGTGGAGAGGTTCCCGATTGTCTCGATCGAGGACGGTCTTGCCGAAGACGACTGGGAGGGATGGAAACTGCTGACCGAACGTCTCGGCAGCAAGGTGCAACTGGTGGGTGACGACCTGTTCGTGACCAACACCAAACGCCTGCAACAGGGAATCGACAGCGGCACGGCCAACTCGATCCTGATCAAGGTGAATCAGATCGGCTCTCTCACCGAAACGCTTCAGGCCATCGATCTCGCTGGCCGTTCTGGGTATACCAGCGTGATCAGTCACCGAAGTGGTGAAACGGAGGACACCACCATCGCCGATCTGTCCGTCGCAACCCGGGCCGGTCAGATCAAAACCGGCTCTCTGAGCCGAAGTGAGCGCGTTGCCAAGTACAACCAGCTGCTGCGCATCGAGGACGAACTGGGCAGCCAGGCTGTTTACGCCGGTGCCGTCGGCCAGGGCCCCCGCGGCAAAGCCTGATCCAACGATCAGAGCTCAAAAAAAATGCCATCCAGCCAGGGATTACCCGCACTGAATGGCATTTTGATGTTGTTGAAAGCCAATGCTCTCACCACAATCAATCAAGATTAAGAGCAGAGTCCACTCAAAGAATCAAGGCAACGAATCAAGATACTGATCTATGAGAAATCACCGAGAGTGGATGATCACCAGGAGGAATAACTAGGCCTGATTTGCTCAAACACAAACCTGTTGGCTCAAACTCCTGGGGAACAACAACTCTGCCAACAAGGCGATTTAGCCTTTTGATGAAGACAGGGATTCCATGCGGGCATCCTTGCGCAACTTCACCTGGAGTTTGAGCCAACCCATCCCGACCGGCACAGCTGCACCGAGAGGCAGCAGGGCCCAGAGTGGACGTACGCTGGCACCCAAGACAGCCGCTGCCAAAGCCAGGCCTCCCAGAAGCACCGACTGACCGACGGAATGCTGAGCGGTGACCATGCGGCGGAACTGACGATCCGATTCACCCATGCGGATCTGCAACTGCAGATCCCCCTGTTCCAGGCGCTCAAGACTTTCATCCAATCGCCGGGGAATCCCCACGGCCCGGGAACTCAGGGCACCCACCTGACGGCCAAGTTCATTGAACAGATCATTGGAACCGGATCCACTGGAAGTCATGAGCGGCAGCAGATAAGGCTTGGCAATCCCCACCAGGCTAAAGCCGGGATCGAGGCTGCGGCCCACGCCCTCAAAGGTCGACAAAGCCCGCATCACGAAGATCAGCTCGACCGGCAGCCGAAACGGTTGGCCGTAAACCAACTCATAGAGATCTCCCGACAATTTGTCGATCACCGAAGCACTGAAGGGAGGGGTGAGTGCATCCCGCAGCATCAGGCGAACCAGACGTCGCACAGGCCCGAGATCCACATCTGCAGCGATGACACCAGCCACCTGCATCTCCTCCACCAGAGCCGATGCATCGCGGGACGCAGCTGCCCGAACCATGGAACCCAGGCGTCGTCTCAACCGCTCAGAAAGCTGCCCCATCATTCCGAAGTCGTAGTAAATCAGGGCTCCATCACTGGCAACCGCCAGATTTCCGGGATGGGGATCAGCGTGGAAAAAGCCGAAACGCACCAGCTGCTGCAAGTAGCTGGCGGCACCAATCTCAGCGACCTCACCCGGATCAATCCCGGCCGCAAGCAATTCAGGACGGTTGTTGATCTTGATGCCCGGCAAGTAATCAAGGCAGAGCACCTGACGAGTACTCAGTTCCCAGATCACACCAGGTACACGGATGCGGGGATCATCAAGAAACTGTTGACGAAAACGGGCCGCGTGCTGCGCTTCCAGCCGAAAATCCAGCTCACGCAACAACACTCGCCGGCATTCCTGAGCAATGGCCACCCAGTCACGACCGCGGCCCCATTGAGGATGACGCTGCAGCACAGAGGCCACCTGCTGCATCACCTCCAGGTCAAGCCGGAACAGCGACTCCAGGCCGGGGCGTTGAATCTTGAGAACCACCTGACGACCACTGCGCAAGCTGGCTCGATGCACCTGGGCCAACGATGCAGCCGCAAGCGGGTTCTCATCGAGATCAATGATCTCCGCACAGCGAGCACCCAGCTCTGCTTCCAACAGGGCCTGGGCCTGATCAAATGGGAAAGCCGGAACTTTGTCCTGCAGATCGGCCAGTTCAGCGACCCAGCCCGCAGGCAGCACATCGGGACGCGCCGACAGCAGCTGACCGAGCTTGATGAACGCCGACCCGAGCTGGAGCAATTCCCTGGTTAGCCAGCGGGCACGCTGCTGCTGACGGGTTTGGCGACGCTCGGGCGAAACCCCGCCCGGATACGTCCAGCCACAGCTATCCCACCAGAGCAGAAACAACAGAGCCAGAACAGTGCGCCAGATGCGCAGTGCCCTGAGACCCCTGCGCCAAGATAGAGGTCGCGCACGCCAACGGCTCAAGACCGTTCCTCCAGCCGCGTGCCCAACTCAGCAACCTTCGCCCGCAGCCGATCGATGCGCTGCTGCAGTGGCTCATGCTCTGTGCTGCTGCGGTCGGCTGCGGATGCAGAGGAGGGCTGGTCCTCCTGTTGCAAACGTTCGGCTTCCGCCTTCACTTCTTCCTGAAAAAGATCCCATTCCTGCCGAATACGCTCGGGCGCATCCTGAACAGCGACCGCGACTCCGGCAGCTGCATCGGCCACGCCTTCACCCACTCGGGCGATCAGACGATTCATCGCTGCTCTCAACAGGGCGTCCGGGGGAGTCATGGCCTGACTAGCGATGCAGAAACTGTGGCAGATACGCCGACAGGGTTGCGACCTCCCTCAAGGAGCTGGTGGAGCAGCCGGTGGAGTGGCTGGTGGTGCTTTGAAGATGAGCGACTCATCGATGGCTGGTCGGGTTGGAGTCACCGCAGGCTCTGGAGTGGCAACAGCGGCAGGTCTTGGTTCCGGCGCAGCTTGAAGCGAAGGCTCGATGGCAGGGTCTGCGCCAGGCGCAGGCTCCGGGACAACCGGCTCAGAGTTGGGAGTCAAGACGGCAGCAGGCTGAGACCCATCGGGACCCTCCTGCTCGCCGACGTCTGGAGCAGGTGTCGCCACTGGTGCAGCCGTGGATACTGGATCCTCCCGAACCGCCCAAGGCTCTGGCACTGCAGCCTGCTGCGCCTGCTCACGCTGCTTCGCTTTCTGAGCGATGGCCTCGGCCTGTTCATTGGCCTTGCGCTGCTCGGCATCAAGAACCTCCTTCGCGGCAACATCCCCCATCAACGGTTGGTCAGAGCCATACCGTCTCCTCAAACCATCCAGGCTCTCTCCAGGAAAACTGTTCTGGCGAAACGTCGCCTGCTGAGGCTTTTCCCAGGCCTGCCGCATCAGCACCACCCGCTGAGTGATTCCATAGCCAAGGGCAAAGCAAGCGCCCGCCACTAAAGGGCCAACCCAGTAACGAGGTCGCCGGGACCGCTTCTGATCAGAGGTGGTCGTGGTCATCGCTATGGCAGATACGGACAACACCGAACAGTCGGTGCAGACCATCTTCGCGTCTGATCGCCGGTGCTGCACCACCTGCCTGGATTGATCAAGTCGTGTAGTCGGCGTTGATGCGCACGTATTGATCAGAAAGATCACACCCCCAGGCACGACCTTGGCCCGGGCCTGAACCGATCAGCAAACGGATCACCACAGCGTCATCGTGTAGGGAACGGCCGGAAGCCCGCTCGCGCAGGTAAGTCGACGCTGCCGACCGATCAAAGCCGAGCGGCTGACCGTTCTCCATCAATTGATGCTCTCCGATCCAGAGCGAAACCGCCTGCGCATCAAAGGTCGCTCCCGAGCGCCCAGCCGCCGCCACAATCCTGCCCCAGTTGGGATCACGGCCGTGCACTGCCGTTTTCACCAGCGACGAGCCACACACGGTGCGGGCCATCTGGAAGGCGTCTGTTTCTGATGCAGCTCCTTCCACCTGCACCTCAATCAGGCAAGTCGCACCTTCACCATCACGAGCAATGGAACGCGCCAGGTGTTGAGCGACCAGGGTCACCCCCTCCTCAACCAGTTCAAACTGATCCGCTGGGAGAGGTTTCCCTGCGGCAAAGGCCAGAAACGTGTCGTTGGTGCTGGTGTCGCCGTCCACGGTGATGGCATTGAAAGAGCGCTGAACAGCGCGACGAACCATGGCCTGCCAAACCTCTGCTGGCACTCCGGCATCACAGGTGAGAAAGCCGAGCATGGTGGCCATATCCGGGTGAATCATTCCCGAACCCTTGGCCATCCCGCCGATGCGCACGGTGCGGCCTGCAATCTGCGCCTCAACAGCGATCTGCTTGTCCACCAGATCCGTGGTGAGGATGGCGCTTGCAGCTGCCGAACCGCCATCAACGGCCAAGGCCTCCACGAGCGGATCCAGACCCGCCAGCAACACCTGCATCGGGATTGGCACGCCGATCACACCGGTGGAGCAGATCAGAACCTGATCACACGACAACCCCAGTCGGTCAGCCAGCACCTGAGTGGCGCGCTGGCTGTCGATCAGGCCCCGATCACCCGTGCAGGCATTGGCCTGTCCGGAATTGATCAAGACAGCTCTGCACTGACCGCCCCTGGTTTGCAGGCGCTCAGCACAGAGATCCACGCAGGCCGCACGCACCACAGAGGTTGTGAAGGTGCCGGCACAGACGGAACCCTGCGGAGCCAGAAGCAGAGCCAGATCCGGCTTTCCGGATTCCTTGAGACCAGCCGTAATACCTGCGGCCTGAAAGCCACAGGGAGCAGTAACCCCGCCTTTTGTCGGGGTCCAGCTGGAAGATTGCGCCATCGATGGCCTGAGCAAACGATCCATACGACTTATTCAAAACGCCCATACCCCGCACCGAACCAGGCGGGAGTTACAGAGTGGAGTTAGTCATCGAGCACCGGCGCTTGAGTGCAACATCCCGCTGGCAAGGAGCGCAGCACCGCATCGGTCTGACCGGTGGGATTGCCAGCGGCAAAAGCACTGTCGCCTGCTACCTGAAAGAGCTTGGGATTGTGGTTCTCGATGCAGACACCTATTCCCACGAGGCGCTCCAACCGGAAACTCTGGCCTCGCAAATGGTGCTGAAACGATATGGCCCGCAGGTGGAAGCTGAACCGGAATGCGACATCGAGCCGAGCGCAGGTCAACGCACAATCAATCGCCGTGAACTGGGCAGGATCGTCTTCAACAACCTGGAAGAAAGGCGATGGCTCGAGCAGCTGATCCATCCCATTGTCCGCGCGCGCTTCGAGCTTGAACTGGGGAAGCATCCAGAGACCGCACCCATCGTGTTGATGATTCCACTTTTGTTTGAAGCTGATCTCACCGAGCTCGTCTCCGAGGTCTGGTTGGTTCACTGCCTGCCGACACAGCAGCTTGAGCGGCTGAAGCAGCGAGACGGTCTGAGTGCGGCCGAAGCGAAAGCAAGAATTGCAGCCCAATGGCCGTTGAGCCAGAAATGCGCAAAGGCCGATCTGGTGCTCGATAACCGCTCAGCATCGATCTGCTGGGAAAGACAGATCAAGGCAAGGCTCGCACTGATCAAACCCGGACGGCGCTGAATGCCTTGAGCTTTGAGCTCTGAACAGATTCCGTTCAGGCGACACCATTCATGCAAGGGATTGCAGCGGGCTCTGAGTCAGTGACGGCGAACGATGGCAGGATTTGGCTGATCAGATCGATCGAACCGATGAGCTTCTGCCGCCAGACCGTCGCCTTCAGTGCCTGCCTAACAGTCTCACTGGTTGGAGCTGCTCCGGTTGTTGCCAATTCCGAGAAAGCCACGATTGAAGAGATCCTGGATGGAGACGAACTGTTCATCGATGATCAAAAGGCTAAAGTCGAAGAAACAGCCCAGTCACCGCAGGTCATCAGCACTGGAGTCAGCCGCGGCCAGATTGCCTTCAGCGGAGGTGCTGTTGGTCGAATCAATCGTCAATCCCTGGTCAAGCTCGGGAGCAGTTGTTTCTTCTGAACAAAGGCCAGATTCTGATTTCAGGCCGTCAGGACGGTTGTACAGCCTCCAGTCGATTGAGCGTTCGCGGCACCAATTACGTTCTGAAAGTCAGTGATGACGGCAGTACAGATCTGGCTGTCCTGGAAGGCTCCGTTGAAGTCACGGATAACAGCGGGAAACAGGAGGCCGTCACCGTTGAAGCAGGCCAACGCCTTCGACTCAGCCCTACGGGTGTGGTGATCGGACTGCTGCAACTGGCGGCCGGCGACTACCAGAGGATTCTTGATGGTCCCCTTTTCATCGGCTACACAGCCCCATTGCCGGGATTAGCCAATCTCAGGCGTTATCTGAATCTGAATGTGCCAGGTCTACGCATCCCCAGCGTGCCGGGGAGCCAGATCCGAATCACCCCCAACCTGCCGAGCGTGCCCAGCCCGGTTCGTTTCTTCTGATGACCTGAGCATCCCAACCCCAAGCAGCAGCGCGGATGAAAACCACCTCCGGCACAGCCAGAAGAGGCATCGCGATCACGCTGTTCGGCCTGCTCTGTGGTGGCCTCAGCGGCTGGCCACCCGCTCTGTGGCGCAGCTGGTCCAAAGACATCACCGATCAGATCACACTCTGGGCAGGGCCCAGCGGTCCTCCGGCAGAGGTGGTGGTCATCGCCGTGGATGATGCTTCCCTGCAGCAGGCACGCTGGATTCGAGAAGATCCGGACCCCGCCCCCTGGAGCGAAGGGCTCGACCGCTGGCCATGGCCAAGAGCGACCTACGGACAGTTGATTGAACGCGTCATCGCCGCTGGCAGTCGCGGTGTGGCGATCAATGTGCTGTTTGCCGGGCCAAGCATGTATGGCCCTGAAGATGATGCCCGCTTTGCGCAAACGCTGAAACGACATGGTTCAGCGGTGGCTTTGGCCGCCGAGATGATGGAACCGGTTGATCGCCAGGGGGCTGGCGGGCTTTCCCTCGAGCCCCCCGCATCAATCTTGCTGAATGCCCTTGGCGGCCTACCCCATCTGGGCCTCACCAACATGCTCAATGCCGAAGACGGCAGCATCGGGCCACATCCTGAAGCCTATGGACAACGAGTGCTGCGGCCCTACGGCTTCCAGTTGCAGCAATCCCTCCCCTCTGCTCTGCTGAAGATCGCCGGGCTCCAACCACCCCCCGATCAGGCGGATCGTTCACTGCGGCTGTATGGACCGGAGGGAACCATCACCCGACTATCAGCCTGGGAGGTGCTGGACCCGCTCCGCTGGCGCAATCACCCGCTCCGGCCCAGGCTCCAAGACAGCCTGGTGCTGATCGGTCCAACCCTGGAAGACAACCAGAGCGGCCAGTCCACTCCCTTTGGCACCCTGTCGGGAGTCGAACTACTGGCAACAGCAACCGCCAACGACCTCGATGGCAGCGGCCTGCGGCAATGGCCACAGCATCCCTGGCAGAAAGCTCTGTTGAGCGCTGCCTGCAGTTGGCTGATTGCCTATCTGGCCACGCGGCGACTGACCCTGCGCTGGCGGCTGGTCAGCTGCTCACTGGGCCTGATCGGACTCCTTCTGATCAGCATCATCACGCTGGTGCAACGCCAGACCGTTCTGCCTTTACTGGCACCAAGCGCCGGGGTTGTGGGCCTGGCTGCGGCACTCGCCGTCAGCACGTTCTGGCGTGAGGAGCAGGAGCGCCGACGGCTCCGCCAAACCTTTGAGCGCTATGTATCCCCGAGCGTGGTCCAGGAAATCCTTAAAGACCGCGACAGCGCCGAAGGCATTCTCAAGGGCAAGACCCTCAACGTGACAGTCCTATTCAGTGACCTTGAGGGTTTCACGGCCCTGACACGGGAACGTTCCCAGCAAGGTCGCAGCGAAGAACTGATCCACCAACTGAATCTTTACCTGGGCCGGATGGTGGAGGTGATCACCGTGCATGGGGGAACGGTCGACAAGTTCATCGGCGATTGCGTCATGGCCGTCTTTGGCTCACCCGTTAGTCGGGGGACTGAGATGGAAGCCAGGCAGGCCGTTCGGTGTGCCGCGGCAATGCGCGAAGCCCTGGAAGAACTGAATCAAAGTTGGACAGTGAGGGGCCTTGATCCGCTCAGCTGTGGAATCGGTCTGGCCAGCGGGGAAGCGGTGGTTGGCCAGATCGGCAGTCCACAACGCATGGACTTCACCGTGATCGGTGACACGGTCAATCTGGCCAGCCGCCTGGAATCACTGACCAGAAAGCTCAGGACGCCAATCCTGATGGACGAGCAAACCGCACTGCTTGCTGGAACTGAGATCGCCACGGACAATCTCGGCGAACAGGCGATCAAGGGAATGGATCGATGCCAGGTCTATCGACCCAGGCTCAGCCCTTGAGTTTCTGACTGAGGATCTGGTTGGCGAGCTTGGGATCAGCCTTGCCACCGGTCTTTTTCATCAGCTGGCCGACAAAGAAGCCCTGAAGCTTGGTCTTGCCACCACGGAACGCCTCCACTTCATCGGGATGAGCGGAGAGAAGCTCCTCAACAATTGCCGTGATCGCCGCAGGGTCGCTGATCATCCCCAGACCGCGTTCCTCCACGATCGCCTTGGGTGAAACGCCCTTTTCCAGCAGTTCAGGGAGAATCTCCTTGGCGATCTTGCCGCTGATCTTGCCGCCGTCGATCAGCTTCACCATCTCCGCCAGCTGATCAGGACGGAAAGGAAGTTCTGCGTAGCTCAGACGATTGCTGTTCACATGGGCAGCGATATCACCCGTGATCCAGTTGGCGGCCAATTTGGGGTCGGCTCCCGCACCGACAACGGCCTCGAAGTAGTCCGCCATCGGACGCTCATCGGTGAGAACGCGGGCGTCGTACTGGGACAGACCCAGATCATCGGCGTAGCGGTGACGCTTGGCGGCTGGCAACTCGGGGAGCTCTGCTCTCCAGGCCTCTCGCTGTTCAACGCTCACCTCGACCGGGCCAAGATCAGGATCGGGGAAATAGCGGTAATCGCTGGCCCCTTCTTTGCTGCGCATGCTCTTGGTGAGCTGCTTGCCCTCATCCCAGAGGCGGGTCTCCTGAACGATCGGTTCGCCGCTCTCGTAAGCCTTGATCTGGCGCTGGATCTCGTATTCGCAGGCCTTCTGAATTGCGGAGAAGGAGTTCATGTTCTTGATCTCCACCTTGGTGCCGAAGGGGGCATCCGGCCCACGGCGGACGGAGATGTTCACGTCGCAACGCAACGAGCCTTCCTGCATGTTGCCGTCGCCAACTCCGATGTAACGGATAATCCGGCGAATCTCCGACGCGTATTCAGCCGCTTCCCGGCCCGTGCGCAGATCGGGCTTACTGACGATTTCTGCGAGCGCCACTCCAGCACGGTTGTAATCCACAAGCGAATGGGTGGATCCAGCCAGACGATCACTGCCCGCGTGCACAAGTTTGCCCGCATCTTCCTCCATGTGAAGACGCTCGATGCCGATCTTTTTGAGGTAGGTGTCCTTGCCCTTTTCAGCCACCTCCACCTCGATCCAACCGTCTTCCGCGATCGGCTCGTCGTATTGCGTGATTTGGTAATTCTTCGGCAGATCGGGATAGAAATACTGCTTGCGATCGAACTTGCAGTGCTCGGCAACGTTCAGGTTCAGGCCCATCGAAGCCTTCACCGCATATTCGAGCACCTTCTGGTTCAACACCGGCAGGGTTCCTGGCAAACCGCAGACCACTGGATCGATATGCGTGTTGGGGTCATCCCCGAAGGTGGTGGAAGCAGCCGTAAAAATTTTGCTCTCAGTCCCCAGCTGCACATGGGTCTCCAAGCCGATCACGGCTTCCCAAGCACCCTCAGCAGACATGCACCTTCTCCATGAGTCCGCTGATCCTATGGAAGCGACACTTGAAACAGATCCCGTCCCCCCGAGCGATGGCAGGCTTCGCTCGAGAAAATGTCCTTGAGACCTTGGATCGACATTGCTGAACTCTTGCTCGTCCTCTCCATCAACAGCGGCCGGAACACCACGTGGATCGGAACTGGTATCCGAGCTCACCACTTAGGGAGGATTGCCAAAATTTCAAGACGAAGCAACCAGGCTGATGACGATGGGTCCTGAAGCGTCAGCAAGCTTGACAAGAGCAGAAAGAGTCCTGATTTTTGGTGGAGGCCTGATGGGTCTTACCATCGCCCATCAACTGTCCCGCCAAGGGACTGCCGTGACCGTTCTGAGCCGACGACGAAGTGAAGCAGCAGGCTTTGTTGCCGCTGGCATGCTCGCGCCGCATGCCGAAGGACTCAGTGGATATTTGCTCAGATTGGGACAGACCAGTCTGAAGCGTGTTCCGAGCTGGGTGGCTCAGATCGAGGCTGACAGCGGCCTCTCGTGTGGCCTTCGCTTCACGGGCATCGTGGTGCCTTTTCAAAGCGAGGAGGACCGACACCGTTATCCAACGGCAGCCTTCGGAGAACCGCTGAATCGCCATGCATTAGCTCAGGAAATTCCCGGCATTCATCAGCAATGGCGCTCTGGGCTTCTGTTCAGCCAGGACGGCCAGATCGACAACCGACGTCAGTTGATGAGGGCCTTGGAGAGTGCATGTGTTGATCGCGGGGTGCACTTCCAGGAAGGAGTTGAAGTGTTGGAGCTCCTGCATGACAACAACCAGCTCAAAGGTGCCCGCATCCGCGACTCCGAAGGCACAGAGTTAACCGTTTCAGCCGAAACGGCAGTGCTTTGCAGCGGCGCATGGAGCGCCGAACTCATGCCGGAACTGCCTGTGTTTCCCGTCAAGGGACAAATGCTTTCGTTGCAAACCCCAAGAGGCGCACTGAAACGGGTGATTTTCGGCCCCGGAACCTATCTGGTGCCAAGAGATGACGGTCTCGTGGTTGTCGGCGCCACCTCAGAACCTGACGCCGGTTTCAGCGAGGGACTCACGCCTCAAGGCCAGAAGAAACTGAAACAAGGCATGGCCTCCCTGCTCCCCGATTCGATTGACTGGCCCCCCATGGAGCGATGGTGGGGATTCAGGCCCTGCACACCAGACGAGGGGCCATTGCTTGGAGAGAGCCCGATGGCGGGTCTATGGCTGGCCTGCGGCCACCATCGCAATGGAGTGTTGCTGGCCGCCGTCAGCGCCGACCTGTTAACCGGAGCAATCCTCAAGAAGACACCATCCAAGTTGGACGAAGAACTGCTGAGAGCCTTTAGCTGGAGGCGCTTTCAGGACCAGACATTCAAGCCGTGATCCAGGTCACAACAAACATTGAGCAAGCCGTGAATCAGGCCTGATTGGCATCACAGGATCGGAAGAACTTTGCGCTGAAGGTGAGTCAGTTCGAGAGCAAAGGCTCCACTCACTTCTTTAGTCATGAACTTCATCGCACGTGCTTTCCAACGCAACCGCGGCCCCCGAGCTTCCGTTTCCGTCACCACTGTGGACGGACGGACGATTGCCTCTGGAAACAACAACGATCGCATTGACATTCGCGCTGGTGCCATCAATCGAGGTGGCTACGCCGAAGCGACCGGACTCAATAATTCCACCGTTGCAACCGCAGCAGGCAATGATTCCGTGGGCATTCATGCCCATGCCCGCGGCATGAGCACCAATGCCTGGGCCATGCGCAACAGCACCCTGGATGTTGGTCCTGGTAACGACAAAGTTGATCTCCGTGCTGTGACCCGCGCAGGCGCCTTTGATCCCGCCTACGGCATGGACAACAGCTCCTTTACCTCCGGCCAAGGCAGAGACAAACTGCGCATCAATGCCATCGCTCGCGGCAACACCACTGACACCATCGCCGCCTACGGCACTCTGAACTCCCAGATCAACACCGGCGCCGATAACGACAAGGTGCACATCAGAGCCTCCGCCAGCAATCGCCGTGGTTACGCCGAAGCCATCGGTCTCGACCATTCAGTGCTCGAAACCGAAACCGGTGACGATGTCGTGCGCATCCATGCCCACGCCCGTGGCCAGAACAGCAATGTCTGGGCCATGCGCAACAGCATTCTGGATGTTGGTCCTGGTGAAGACAGCGTCGAGATCAGGGGCAATGCGCTCAACAGCACGGTGCGAACTGGCGCAGGCTTCGACAACGTCAGAATCACTGGCCTTGAGACCAAGCAATTGCTTGTGGACACTGGTGCTCAAGATGATGTATTGACCGTCGACGGCGGCACTGAAATCACTTACATCTCCGGTGCTGGCTCCGACAAGCTGCGACTTACCCGCAACTACTTCACAAGCCTGCTCCAAGCGAAAGAATCTCAAGAGCAGGTGGGTCCCATTGAGGAACCGATGGTTCAGGACCTCAACGGCCCAGTTGCTGAAACGGGCCCCAAAGCAGAAACCAACCAGTTCAAACCAGCCCTGGCTGACAACAGCACAAGCATGGATCAAGAGCCAAAGCTGAACAGCCAGCACCTATCTGAAGAATCTCATCCACAGACGAACCCAGGCGACCCATTGATGTTTGTGGACTTCATCACCGGTGAAAATGGTGACAGCATCGACTGCGATGACATCCTGATCGGCCATGGGATTGGCCTCAATCGACAATCGATTTTTGAAGATGGCTTTTTAAGCTTCGCGCAAGAAGGGAACGACAGCACCCTGTACTTTGATTCCGATGGATTCAACCAACAAGACAACGACAAAGTTGCCTTGGTCATCTTCAAAGATGTACAGGCCGCCGACTTCAGCCAACACAATCTGAGCTCGAGAATTATCAACAAAAATGATTTCCTGCTTAGTCAGGAAAATCAGCAAAACCAGTACCCACAATCCAACCCGGCTACTGAGACATTCACCAAGAGCGAAGGGTTCAATCAAGCTGAGATCAAGCCTTTGATTACAGGATTAGAGACTGATCCAATCCTGATGAGCAGCAATCTTCAGCCAGCCAATGACCAGCTCAACCCCTTTACGACCAATCCAGCCATTCCTGGATCAGAAACTAATCCCATGCTGAGCAACACGGATCTTCAACCTTCCACTCAGTTGATCTAACAATCCGTTTAATTCACTTTCAACAACGGACCGCTTTGCGTTGGCAAAGCGGTTTTTTTGCGACTTCGATTACCTCGCTCGTTCCCCGAATCATGAAATCAACAGGATTACATTCACAGAGCAATTTAGAAACAAAAAGCCCCGGGACGAGATCCCGGGGCTTGTGTGATCCAAATCGATCGCTTGCCTATCAAGCCTCAACACGCCAACTCTGGTCGGAGGGGGACCAGTCATTGAGCTCAGAGGGTTGGAACCAGAGACCGATTTCAAATTGAGCCGTTTCAGCTGCATCGGAACCATGAATCACATTTCTGCCGATGTTCACTGCAAGGTCCCCACGGATGGTGCCTGGCTCGGCCTCTAAGGGCTTTGTGGCACCGATGAGCTTGCGAGCGCTGGCGATGACGCCATCGCCTTCCCAGACCATGGCCACCACAGGACCTGAAGTGATGAAATCAACCAGCCCAGAAAAGAAGGGACGTTCCCTATGCACTCCGTAGTGCTGTTCAGCCAGATCACGGCTGGGGGTGATCTGCTTCAGGCCAACCAACTTGAAACCCTTGCGCTCGAAGCGACCGAGAATTTCACCCACCAGTCCGCGTTGGACACCATCGGGCTTGATGGCGATGAACGTGCGTTCGGTGGCCATGAAGATCACAAGCAAGAAGCCTGCCATCTTCTGTGCTCAGCGGCCCGCTTGGCAAGCAAGACAGTTACCTGCCGGTTTCTGCTGCTTTGAAGCGGGCTCCTTAGATTTGCCCTATTAATTATTGCGCTTTCCCACGCATGGTGCTCGCCGACGCCAACCAACCAGGACGTGAGGAGACAGACGGACGATCATCGGCGACCACTTCCTGGACTATTCAGGACAGTTCCGATCTGTATGGACTCCAACGTTGGGGGGATCCTTACTTCTCCATCAATCTGCGCGGCCATATGAGCGTGCAGCCACGTGGAGAGCGCGGCGGCAGTCTCGATCTGGTGGAGCTGGTGCAAGGCCTGCAGGGCCGCAATCTCAACCTGCCACTACTGATCAGATTTGATGACATCCTCGAAGATCGGCTGGAAAGCCTCCATGCCGCCTTCGAACGAGCGATCACTCAATACGACTACAGCGGTCGTTACCAGGGCGTGTTCCCTGTGAAATGCAACCAGCAATGCCATGTTGTGGAGGAGCTGGTGAGCTGCGGCAAGCGCTGGCACTTCGGTCTCGAAGCTGGCAGCAAGGCAGAACTGCTTATTGCCCTCTCGCTGATTGACGATCCCGAAGCCTTGCTGATCTGCAATGGCTACAAGGATCAGCGCTACATCGAGACGGCGATCCTGGCCAGGCGCCTGGGCCGACGGCCCGTGGTCGTGATCGAGCAAGCCGATGAGGTGCAACGGATCATTGATGCCAGCCGGGAACTCGGGGCTGCGCCTCTGATCGGGATCCGCGCTCGGCTGTCCAGCCGAAGCACCGGCCGCTGGGGCAGCTCGGTCGGTGACAAGGCCAAGTTCGGGCTGCCGGTCCCCGAGATCCTCGCCACCGTGGAAGCCCTGCGCGAGGCAGGCCTGCTTGCAGAGCTGCGTTTACTCCACTTCCATGTCGGCAGCCAGATCAACGACATCGGTGTTGTGAAAGACGCTCTGCAGGAGGCATCACGCATCTATGTGGAACTGCACAAACTCGGCGCCCCGATGGGGTATCTGGATGTGGGAGGAGGACTGGGGATTGATTACGACGGCAGTCGCACAGCAACAGCCGCCTCGACCAATTACTCGCTTCAGAACTATGCCAACGACGTTGTCGCCACAGTCAAGGAAGGCTGTGAACCCCACGATGTAGCCGTCCCGACTCTGGTGAGCGAGAGCGGCCGAGCCATTGCCAGCCATTTCTCGGTGCTGGTCTTCAACGTTCTCGGCACCGGCGGACTGCCGCACTCCACACCGTCGCGCTCCGAGAAGGAATCTCTGATCGTGCGCAACCTGCACGACACGTTGGACGGGATCAAGACGCTTCCGAATGACGGCAGTGCGGATGTGTCCCGACTGCAGGAAGCCTGGAATGATGCCCTCAAATTCAAAGATGATGCATTAGCCGCATTCAGACTCGGCTATCTAAGCCTCACCGAACGCAGCCAGGCGGAGCAGCTCACCTGGGCCTGCGCAAAAGCCCTGGTGGACAGGCTCCCTGAGCAGGCTGTGCTCCCTGAAGAACTTCAGGCCTTGCCGGCTGTTCTGGCGCTCACCTACTACGCGAACCTCTCAATCTTCCGCTCTGCCCCCGACACCTGGGCGATACAGCAGCTCTTCCCTTTGATGCCAATCCACCGGCTGGGGGAAAAACCGACTGAACTCGGCCATTTTGCTGATCTCACCTGCGATTCCGATGGGCGCCTCAACCGCTTCATTGCCGATGGGCGCAGCAAGCAACTGCTGGAGCTGCATCCCCTGCGTTCGGAAGAGCCTTATCTGATCGGGATGTTTCTGGGTGGGGCCTATCAGGAAGTGATGGGCAACCTGCACAACCTGTTCGGCACCACTGACGCGGTACACATTCGTCTGGCACCCGGCGGTGCATACCAGGTAGATCACGTGGTTCGTGGCGACACCAACGCTGAGGTGCTGATGGCGATGGAACACAACCCTGAATCTCTGCTGGAACGACTGCGTATCGCCAGTGAGCGATCCATCCAAGGAAATCAACTCAAGATCGCCGAAGCACGACGACTCATGGACCATCTGGAGATCAGTCTGCGTCAGAGCACCTACCTGCAGAACTGAGCGCCATGACTCTGACTGTGAGCCTTCTGGTCATCCTGGCACTCCTGACGATCCATCGGGTTTGCAAACGCCAGAAACTCAGCCCACCTCCCTTGCGACTGCCTCTGATTGCAGCGATCGGCATCCCGCTGCTGAACCAACTGGCTGAAATCGTCAGCGACGCCGGGTCGACACTGCTGCAGAACTCACTGGAAGCAGCCATCACCCTGCTGTGGGCTCTGAGCCTGATCCGCATCCTGACCTGGGGAATCCTGCAGATTCCTGCAGAGTTGGGCTGGTGGAAACCGACCGCCAAGATCCTGCGGGACCTGCTCACCCTTGCGGTGATCACAGCCGTGATGATGGTGGTGATTCACAGGGAATTCCGCGTCAATCTGGTCGGACTGGCAGCAACGTCAGCCGTCGTCACCGCCGTCATCGGTCTTGCCGCTCAGGAGACGCTGAAGAATCTGTTCGCAGGAATCTCCCTGCAAGTTGACTCACCTTTTGAAGAGGGTGACTGGGTTGATCTGGGCACAACAACCGGTGTCGTCACATCCCTCCGTTTAATGACAACCCGAGTCCGTGGTCTCGACGGGTCAATCACCGTGGTTCCGAACAGCCGCATCGCCGTGGAAGGCCTGCGCCGCTTCAAGCCTCAAGAACCCGTGGGTCAGATGATCGAGCTGGGGTTGGATTACAACTTGCCTCCACGCCAGGCCATTCAACTGCTGCAACGCATTCTTCAACACAACCGCAAGGTCCTGCGTCATCCCACCCCCCAGGTGTGGGTGTCGTCCTTCGCCGACAGTTCCATCACCTACAGCCTGCTCACCTGGCAAAACACCGCACTGGAATTGCGACAGTTGAGAAGCTCTGTGCTTGAGCAGATCTGGTATGCACTCCATCGCATTGACCAGTCGATTCCCTACCCAGTCCGAGACGTTCGAACCAAACCCAGCCCAGCCAGGTTGCCATCCGGCGAGATCACGATGGAGCACAAGCAAACTCTCCTGGCCTCAACGGAAATCTTCGGTCAACTCAATGGTCATCAGCTTGAAATGCTGGCGGGTCTCGCAAGCTGCGAGACTTTCGCGCCTGGTGAATCGGTCGTCAGGCAGGGAGAGCGGGGAGACAGTCTGTATGTCGTGGTCCGCGGAACACTGGAAGTGTTTCAAGCGAACGCCAACAGCTCCACAAAACATCCCGGGCGGCACGTCGCCGACCTTCACACAAGTGATGCCTTCGGAGAAATGGCGCTCTGCACAGGTGAAGCACGTTCAGCGACTGTGATCTGCAAGAGCGAATGCGTCTTGATCGAGATCGAGCGAAAACACCTTCTGCCACTGCTGGAGGAACAACCGGACACTCTCGAAACCATGGGCTCGATTATGGCCGCACGACGGCAGCAACTCAACGCGAACCAACAGCAACGTGCTGAGTCCCGACGCCGGGCATTGATCGCTCGCATGAAAAGACTGTTCAGTCCTTCCAGTCAGGAGCCATGAATTGGCCACGCCCGATTCACCAGGCGATTCCCTACGCCATAGCTGTAGGGCTGCTGGTGGGCCTGCAGCATTCGCCCTTGGTTGAGACCGCCAACCTGCTCGTCTATGACCTGGCCATCAACCTGCGCAACCGAGCCATTGATGGTCAAGCCGAAGACCTGAACTGGCCGATCACGGTGGTCGGGATTAACGAAGCCGACATCGAGCGCTACCGCTGGCCCCTCGACGACACCCTTCTCTGCAGAGCTCTGAAACAGCTCGATACCCTCGGAGCCAGTGCCATCGGCCTTGACCTGTACCGCGATCAGGCCAAGCCCTGCCTTCAGGACGAGATTCAGCGCAATCCACGCCTGATCTCGATACGCAATGAACACCTTGGCATCACAGCGATCCCTGGAGCACCAGCCAGGCAACAGGCCTTCAATGACCTGGTCATGGATGCTGACCGCGTCGTGAGACGTGATCTCATTCACGTGGGCGGGCAGGAGGAGGCAGTGCGAGCATTGCCACTGCGACTACTGGAAACGGCCAGCCAAACCAGAGACCTGGACAGACAGCTCGAACAGCTCAACGAGCGTCACTGGCTGAATGAACAATCCGGCGGTTATCAGGACCTCGATGCAGCCGGCTATCAGGCCATGCTCCCTGTTTATCCAGCAGGACGCTACCCATCTCTGGACCTCGCCACTCTCCTGAGTGGCGAGGTTTCTCAGGAGATGATCAATGGCCGAGTGGTGTTGGTCGGCAACGTGGCACCCTCCCTGCGTGATCTGTTTGAAACTCCTCATAGCCGCTTTGTCAGCAGCTCTCGGTTTTTTGAAGTTTCTGGGGTGGAACTGCATGCTCAGCGCCTGGAAGCTCTGCAGCGTCTGTTGCAGAACCGTGCACCGGAAATCATCACCCTGCATGGTTGGCAACGCTGGCTGCTGCTGTTGATGGTGGTGCTGTTCGGTGTGCTGATCGCCGAACGTCCCGCAAGAATCCGCCGCAGTTTGGTGCTGCTCTCTGCCGCGGTCATCCTCCTGATCAGCTCAGTGTTCGGGCTGACGCTGAGTGGAGTCTGGGTCGGCCTGACCATGCCCCTCTCCGGCCTGGTGCTGTTCAGTGGTAGCGGCATCCTGAGGCGCGGGGTCCAGAGCCAAAGACACCAACAAGACATGCGTCGCCTGCTTGGCCAGACCAGCTCACCTGCTGTTGCCCAGCAACTCTGGGATCAACGCGAAGATCTGATCAAGGACGGGCGTTTCACGGGCAGAGAACAGCAGGTCACGGTGCTGTTTAGTGACACCTGCAGCTTCACGAGTGTGAGCGAACAGCTGACTGCTTCTGAGTTGATGCAGTGGCTGAACCGTGGCATGTGCATCGGCGTTGATGCCGTCACCAGTCGCGGCGGAATCGTCAATAAATTCACCGGTGACGGCATGCTCGCCGTCTTCGGTGCACCTGTCTCCAAGGGGCCGGCAATGGATGCATTCCACGCCGTGACAGCTGCCTTGGCGATTCAGGAACAGATCTCAAGGCTGAATGACGCTCTCGCCAAAGAAGGGCAGCCAGCGTTGCGCATGCGGATCGGGATCCATTCCGGACCCGTTCTCACTGGATCTCTGGGCAGCAGCAAGCGATTGGAATACGCCGTGATTGGCGACACCGTGAACTGCGCGTCTCGACTGGAAGGCCTGGAGAAGGATCGCCATGAAGGCATGGTGAGGATCCTGGTATCGGGTGAAACCCAGTGCCTTCTTGAAGCCTTGCCAGCTCATGTGACCAGCGAACCATGGGGAACGGTCCTGATCAAAGGACGTTTAGAACCGCTGGAGGTGATCGAACTCAGAAGCACTGCACCGTGACCTGCTCCGGCCAGGAGTCATTGATGACGTCATCATCGAACTGAAAAACCGTCTTCAGATGCGCCAGGCGCGTCGAGGTGCCGCAAGCAGCTTTAAGGGAAGCCAACTCCATCTCCACACGCTGGTTCTGAGCCTCCGGACTACCATCCGGAAGCAAAAGACTACGGGCCGGTGGAGCTGAGGATGTGATGAAGCCGAATTCATCGGCTCCGCCATCGGTACCACATCGGTAAGACGACTCCCAGAGCATGGGCACAGGCGCTGCAGGAATGCTCAACAGCACCAGGCGATTCACCGCAGCCGGAATCTGCTTCTGCATCAGCGGGCCGGCACCAGAATCAGCGATCCCGTCCGCCGACGCCGATTGCAGTGTGACGCCTAAAGGTTGAGGATTCGCAGATGGGCCCTCCAGTACAGCAATCAGCTTTCGTGCCCCTGGGCTGAACACATTGGAAGCGGGGACCAGATGTACAACAGGGCGCGCCGCGCACTCGCCCCTTGTACCCCCGCCAATCCTGCGGCCAGGAAAAGAATTGCGGGGAGCCGCCTCAAGGACAGGGCTGGAGAACACACTCACCAGCAATGCACTCAGCAGGGAAGCGCTAACGGCAGAGAAGAATTGAAAGCGGACCATCGAAGGGCGTGCGGCGGCACGGAGGTGCTGACTGCTCCAGATTGACGCCTACCTGAGGAGAAAGGGGTTGTGGCCGATCACAGATTGCTGTGATCTCAATCACAGCAATCTGTGCAATTCAGCCGTTACCAGGGTGAACCAATCAGCTCAATGCCGGCCCAGAAGAACGGGTTCTGCACTCCAGCGGAGATCCTGCGACGCTGCGCAGGAGTGAGATCCGTGAGCAGCGGTGACTCATTGGGACCGATCACTTGATCACCCTCGAGGCGAATCAGGCCAGAGACAAACAGTTGACGGGTACGTTGCAGAGCTTCCGCCTTGGGCAGGCCCTGATCGAGCAAGCGATAGAACTGCACAAAGAATGCCGAAGTCACCACGTCATCGACATACCAGAGAGTACCCACCGCACTGCGGGCCCCAGCCTGCAACGCCAACCCGGCAAAACCGAGTTCACTCTCTTGATCGCCAAGAAGTGTGCGGCAAGCACTGAGCACCACCAGATCCAAGGGAGTCTCACCGCGCTTGCGGCGCAACTGGGCAAATTGGGACATCGACATTGGCCCAGTGCCGGTGTGCAGCACCGATTGGGCCGGCCCCCCGGGTCGAAAGTCTGCATGGGTGGCCACATGCACACGGGAATAGCGCTGGTCGGCTGCTCTGTTCAACAGGGCCTGAGGTGAAAACTCCTGGTTGAGATAACGATCGGCACCTATTGAGGCATCCAGCTGCTCGAGCTCCTGGGGCACGAGCGGTAGGGGTGCCAACCCATCAAATTCAGAAGCGCCAAGGGCGAGCTGGCCTGTAGACGTCGACTGGGCTGGAGTCAGCGGCGTGAGGGCCAGAGATGGCGTGAGTCCGAAGGCATAGTTCAAACCGAAGAAGGAGGTTCCATCGTTTAGGGCTGCGAAGGGGACAGCCTGTAAGCCCTGATCAGCAGCAATCAGCAGCGTCTTGATGTCCTGGCCCTGGAGCGCATCCTGGATCGGCTCCACCAGCAAGGCATGCAGCTGACGACTCGGCGAGGCTGGATCATCAACCGCCAAGGGCTCCTGGCGTGACAGCTGGCGATACAAAGCCTTGAGCAAGCCAGCGAAGCGCTCGCGATCCACCGTTAAGCGTCGAGCCTGAACTGAGGCTTTGGAACTGATCAGGGTCAGATCAAGAAAACTGTCCTGGGCGCTGTCAGACGGAGTCGAGGTGAAGCGGACCTGAAGCACCGCAGGACTGGTGCCGAAGCCTTGACGCTCGACCTGATCCAGCACGCCCTGCAAATCCTCAACAGTGGGTGTGGAGGGGAGGGCACTCTGAAGAGCTTGGTCCAAACCAAGCAACGATGCCGTACGGCTTGCGGCGGCCTGGTCAGACTGTTGCAACTGCGCGACCGCCTGTTCGGGAGCCATGGTCTGGGTGCTCTGAGCCATCACCGTGGTCTGAGGCACGACTGCTGTTGCAGTGGTCGAGGAATCGCTTCCAATGCCAAGATCAACCTGCAGACCTGCATCAAGGCTTTGCGGCTGGGCCGCGATCAGATCTGCCTGGCCGCTGACGGAGGTCTGCGAATCAGCATCGACAGTGGACCGTTGCTCAGCAGGAAGAAAGACAGGAACATCAGCCACCGCATTCTGCAACTCATCAGAGACAATGTCCGCATCGGACTCAGGCTGCGCATTGGTCGACTCCGATTCCGGGTTGGGTTCCGGTTCAGGTGTGGGTTCTGGCTCCGGTTCAGGGGTAGGTGCCGGGTCCGGTTCAGGACTGGGTTCCGGTTCAGGCGAGGGGTCTGGTTCCTGTTCAGGAGTGGGGTCAACACCTCCTCCTCCGCCAGCACTGCGGCCGGAACAGAGACTCGAGGAACCCGTACCGCTACAAGTGGCGGTGGTCGGCGAAGCAGACAACACATCAAGGGAACCGCCCTTAACCAAGGTGGCGCCGGTGTAGCTGATCGCCGCCGAGGCAGGAAAGCGGAGCGTCCCATCTCCCGCCTTGGTGAAAGTCCCTGTCCCGCTGATGGGGGCATCCCAGACCAGCGTGGAGCTCGTCCCAACGCTGATGCCACCACCACCAGCGCCTAATTCAAGGCTGGTGCCAGTCACCGTTTCGGTCTTGTCACGGCGAAGGAACGCACCGTTGTCCAAGAAGAGTGATGAGCCTGGAGGTATCACCGCTGGTGCTCCAGCCGGCTGATCCATCCAGAGCGTCCCGCCTGCAGTGGACTCCAGCCGCTCCACCATCAAGTCGTCCTTGAAACGGACAACACCTGATCCGGTCTGGCGGAAGTCACCGTAAGAGGGGGTGGGCTGACCGTCCTTGAGGTTGAACTTTCCCTCCACAACAAGGTCACCAGCACCCGCCAGCGTGAGATCGGAGTTGTAAGCCGACGTCGCGTCAATAACGGAGACAGCGTCGCCAGTACTGGGATCGAGCGTGAGGCTGTCCTGTCGCGCATCAACAAAGGCACTGCTTGCCAGTCTCAGGGAGCCTGTGACTGTGTTGTCCCCGGACCAGTTCGTCAGCGTGCCTCCCCTGAGCTCGATGTTCTCCGCGAGGCTGATGCCCCCAGCCAGTTGAAGGGTGGCGCCGGACTGGACCGTGGTGGGTGATGCGGTACCCGCTGCACCCAATGCATTGGCACCGTTCACGCGCAGGGTGCCCTGTTGCACATCTATGGGGCCCGACCACGTGCTGCTGTTGCCCGAAAGGATCAGCCCGCCGTTACCGGTTTTGGCAAGCAGACCTGAGCCGGTGAGCGTTGCGGCCAGCGCAGGGGAGTTGGAGTCTGAAGTGCCGACGTTGGTATCCCCGGTCGAAATGTTTAACGGTCCCTTGAGGTCCAGGGTGACCCCAGATGCAGCCTCCACGAACCCCACACCAGCCTGGAGAGAAAGACCACCTGATCCCGTCGTGATGTTGGAATTGAGCTGGATATATCCAGCGGCATCAAGGGCGAGATTTCCTGTGCTGTCTGAATAATTCAGTGGTGCATCTGATTCCCAGGTGATGTTTCCTCCCTCGGAAGGATCCGCTGATCCGGTGAGAATCCGCACATCTGTTGCGGTGCCGAGTGCGGTCTTGATGTCAGCAACATCCACACGTGAAGCGGACGCACTGGATTCAAACAACCTTCCTCCGCCTGAAGGATCCGTTTGTTCAGTGATCGTTCCAGCTGAATTGCCAATCGTGATGTTGTAAGGATCAAGCAACCATTCACCTGCTGATCCCTTCATCGCCGAGACATCTATGACTTCGGGTTGAGCACGCAAATAGGAACCTGATGTTTCAATCCGCCCTCCATCCCCAACAGCGGCCCCACCACGGGCCAGAAGCGCTCCCTCCGCAACCGTTCCACCGGAAGGATGATTGAGATCACTCCAGATCACCACCGTTCCGCCGGAACCGGCATTCGTCGATGAAGCATCCACCAGAGAGCCACGTTGCATCCAGGTTTGAGTTGCCTGGCGCACAGCGGGATCGCTGTTCTGCCAACTGCCACCGACCTGGACAACCCCTCCGTTCCCGGAGCCAGTCGCCAGCAATTCAGCTCCATCTCCAACGCGAATCAGATCTGCAGCAAGCGTGAGCGTGCCGCCATCTCCAGTGGGGTTGCTGACTGAAAGACGACTCTGATCAACATCAATACGCCCACCGGGAGCATCCACGAGCAGAGCCTCGTCGACATCGATGGAGATTCCATCCATGCGGATCCAGGGCCGTTTGTCTCCCAATTCCCCTGGCAGCAAGCCCAGAGCTCCAGGCAGAGGATCAGCTTGCAAGGCTGAAATGGCATGGTGCGGAGTGTTGAACACATCGAACACACCACCGGCAAAGCGCAGTTGGGCTGCCGTACTCAGCGTCAGCTGAGGGATCTGCTGAAAAGAGGCACCCGGCATCAACTGAATCCCCCCTGGAGAGAGCAGAAACAGATGCGATGGAGAAGTCAGTGAAACGCGTTTATTAATGAAGCTGCCGTCTGGTGCTGTGACTCCCAGCACCAGATTGCGAACGCCATCACTATTGATCGACACACCCTGAATCGCCCCGCGGGTATCGAATTCACTGAGCCGATGAAAGCGATTGCTGCCGCTGTCGATTCCACCATCGATCCGGCAGAGACCACTGTTGCAGCGACCGTTCGCTGAACCGTTGACCAGAGTCCCAAGTCCATCAGCTGAACGACTTGCGACATCCGCCTGAACAGGAGAAACAACGATCAGCGCAACCAGTGGACACAGCACCAGACCTCGCATGACGTGCTGCCTCCAGGGAAAACTTGCAACGAATTTGGTGCCTGGAAGCGAGGTTAGGCCAATTTTGTTCGTTCAACTTTAAAGTTCGCCAGATCTCACAGTTGCCAGATCAATGCTGCTTCTGCTGGCGCAACTGGTGTCTCCTCCCCTTCAACCAGGCCCCGCTCGCGTGCCCGACCCGGCACCGGTTCAGCAACTTGAACCGGAATCTCCCCAGACCAAACCGGACGTCGACGACCGACAGCTGACTCCCAACAACGATTCATTCACAGAGCCAGGAGTCTCGCCGTCCGAACCAGCTTCAGAAGACAACGGTGATATCTCCGTTGAAATCAAGGGCACAACGCCTTACAGCACATCAGAACTCCGGAAGCTGTTGCGCCGTTGCCAAGCCGACAACAGTGCACAGACACGTCTGAAACGCTGCGCTGAAACTCTCAGCGGACAATTGCAGCAGGACGGCTATGTGAATTCGCGGGTTTTCATCGATGAAGAGCCCGCACCAGCCCATCTCACTGTCGTGATGGGCCGGCTGGTGGAGCTACACGTCAACAGTGACGATCAGCAATTGCAGCAGAAGGTGCGCAAGCGCCTCGCAAGCCTCTTAAATCAGACCCTTCACCTGCCCAGTCTTCAACAACAGCTGCAACGACTCAAGCAGCAGTCTGTCGTCGGCAGCGTCTCAGGAAGCCTTGGGAAACTGGGAAGTGATCCGACTCAAGCCGTTCTAACTCTCACGGTCACCGCCGCCAGCCACCCCTGGAGAGGTGATCTGAGTGTTCGCAACGACGGCAATGCAGGCAGCGGTGAATGGCGAGCGCTCACTGTGCTGCAGAAACCAAAAGCTCTGATCGACGACGACTTCCTTCAGATCTACGGCGAACTGAATGCTGATGGTGATCCAGAACTGGGAGCATCGCTTGGCTCCATCAGCTACACACTGCCCTTGGGGGAATCGGTGAACATCACCGGATCCTTTGGCGCCAGTCGCCGCAATCTGGTTGAAGCCCGAGGTCCGGCCCATGGCCTCAGCTTCCGTCAGTACCAGGGGCTGGCGCAGCTGCAGTGGACCCTCAAAGATTCAGATCGTCAGCTCTGGTTCGCACAGGCTGGCCTGAGCGCCAACCGCAGCGACAGCTATCTGGATGGTCGCTCGGTTCCGCTGATCATCGGTGGCGGCCCGGACGGGCAGCTGAACACCGGCTACCTCCGACTTGCTATCGGACATGCGGGAAGCAACGACAACTTCGGATGGTCAGGACAGATGTACTGGCTGCAAGGACTTTCAGGCTTCAGCAGCGCAGAGCAACTGAAGGATCTGGCTTACTTCGGCATCAACCCCGACCAATCGCGAGCCCTAGGTGGCATCACCTCCCTGGGTTGGCGCATGGCGCCCAACCTTCAACTCAACTGGCGTGCCGCCGGGCAAGTGGCGTTCAACGAACTCACCAACGACATGGGTTTCTCACTGGGAAGCGATGTGGGGCTGAGAGGACTGCCAGGAACCCTGATCAGCGGAGACACCGGCTGGTTGAGCAGCGCTGAATTGAACTGGTCCTTCTGGCAAAACCAAAACAACACTCTCCAACTGGTGCCTTTCTTCGGCATGGGCGGGATTCAAACCAACCGCGACTCCTTGAGCTTCAACGACACGATTGGTACCGGCGGAGTCCTGCTGCGCTGGTTGCATGGACGCCATTGGTCAATCTCACTGGGCTGGACGGACCAGTTCGACGATGACGACAACATCGGGCTCTGGAACGACTGGCTGCTCGGCAGCGGTGTCTACGGCAAGCTGCGATATCGGTTCTGACCACTCAGCAAGGCTGTTTAAGACAGCAGACCACGCTTCTCCAAGGGCTTGAGATCAACAAGAGACAATCGCCCGTTGTCCTCAATCACCGTGCCGCGTTGACGCAACTTGCTCAGTGTGCGCGAGGCAGTCTCCCTGGCCAGACCTGCAATCAACGCAATTTCCAGCTGAGCGAGAGGTGGTATCTGAGCCTGGAGATCGTCGTCGGCCGAGCTCTTGCGG
Organism: Synechococcus sp. BIOS-E4-1; assembly: GCF_014279995.1. Taxonomy (NCBI): domain Bacteria; kingdom Bacillati; phylum Cyanobacteriota; class Cyanophyceae; order Synechococcales; family Synechococcaceae; genus Synechococcus; species Synechococcus sp. BIOS-E4-1. Next base: position 3,081,045 of record NZ_CP047935.1, read on the forward strand.
GCCAGATAAGCAAGGGCACCAAGAAGCCTGGTCGTCGCATCCGCGGTCTGGAGTGCAAAGCGGCGATTCAGGTCACGCAAGCGGTTCGCCTCCAGTTGTGCGAGGGCGAGCGCAAAGCCAGGCTGTTGATTCAACAGTGCTGCAAAGGGTGGAATCCGCAGCTTCACCAGACGCAGATTGGTCAGAGCAACCACATCAGCAGACCGGGTGTCTCCATCGAAAACCGCCATCTCTCCAAAGACATCACCAGCTCCCAACAGCGACATCACGACCTCATCACCATCGGTGGTGTAGGTGCGCACTTTGGCCAAACCATCGCAAAGCAAAAACAGAGACTCCCCCCAGTCCTGCTCCATCACAATGATCTGATCCGCTTCATGCACCAGCTCACGCTGTCGGTCAAGAATCCTGTCAAGCAATTCATCGTCAAGACTCTTGAAAAGAGCGATAGCCCGCAGATCGTCGCGACTGATCATCGGCAGCGAAGTCAAACTGAACGTGAGTCTCGATCCAGGGCAGCATGATCGCCATGGGAAAGACTCTGAATCCATAGCACGTCAAAGGTCTGGGTTAACGAACGCCTTGGATATCCACCCAATCTTCAGACCATGACTGAACATCGCAAAGGCCGCAAACTGTGCGGACCTGCCCAGTATCAATGCAAATCAAACTCGGAGAACGACTGCAAAGCCTGAAGCTGCTGGCCGGCTTGGTCGCCTTCCTCAAAAATCCGGGCTCTCTAGACAGCGTCCTTGCCATCGGAGCGAACGTCAAAGACAGTCCGATGGCCAAGCAGATGGCCCGCCATCTGCTGGAGAATCCCGACTTCGCAAATTAGTCAAGGATGGTTGGCGTCCGCAGCCGATCGACTTATCGGCACTGCAGAGCCTTCCGGAAGGCACACTCGGGCGTTGTTACGCCGATCAACTGATCAGCCTCGGCATCACTCCTGACAAGCTGCTCGACCCTTCACCCATCAACAATGAGCGTGACTACATCGTGCACCGCCTCAAGGAAACCCACGACATCGCGCATGTGCTGAGCGGATTTGGAATCGATGGCGTCAGTGAACTGGGCCTGCAGGGATTCAATCTCGCCCAGAACCGATCCCCTCTGGCGGTGATGCTGATCTTCGGAGGCATGCTCAAGGCACTGCAGAAGGATGAACCTCTGGCTCCGATGCTGCGCGCACTGGCGAAGGGCTTCCAGATGGGACTGGATGCCGAGCTTGTGATCGCCCGCAAACTGGAGGAGGGCTGGGATCGTCCCCTCAATGAGTGGCGCAACGAATTGAGGCTTCCCGAAGCCATCACCGGCTGATCCATCCATCCACGCAAGCATTCTCCCGCGATTGGATGTATCACGGAAAGAACAGCCGTGAAGCCATGTGGGGAGATGAACCTCAACTACAGGCCTTCAGAGAACGACTGAGGCTCCTGCTGGTCGCGCACCAACAGGAGCTCAACCCTGAGAAGCTGATCGCAAACGAAGGAGACGTGCTGTTCCATCAAGGCGACTCCGTGGAGACATTGATGTTGCTGACCCAGGGCCGTGTCGCGGTTGATGTCCATCACGGCGATCAGATCCACACTCTGGCCGAAGTGGAGGCCGTGGAATTACTTGGCGAAGTTGGATTCTTCGCCAATGGCAGGCACTACGCCGATTTCCGTGTGGTGGGGGGACCTGCAGAACTGCTGGCCATTCCAGGCCAGGCACTGCTACAAGCCATGTTGTTTGATACTGACCTCGTCGTGGAGATGCTGTCACTGGTCAGTGAACGCTGCCGCCGCGGCAATCAGGTCATCGCCATGCTGCTGAACGGGATCGAAGCCGTACACGACGATGCAAAGGACCACCTCAAACAAACCACAACAGAGTTGGGTGGTGTCAACTTCTGCATTGCCAAGGCCAGTCGACAACTGCAGTACATCCATCAACAACTGAAGAACTGACAAAGCGACTGATCAGTCCTAGACGAGGCTCAGTCAAAACAACCCAATGACGTCGATCACCCCGAACGTTTGGCTTCCTGTAGGACTGGATGTCACGCGTGACGGCTACCAGGGGCGTCTTGGGGTTTCATACAAAACAGGGCAAACGCTGGCAGCCGGAGCAACCAATGGCCTGGCCGTACTGCCAGACCCGCAAAGCGGAAACACGCTGATTTACGCCGGAAGTGTGAACGGCGGTGTGTATGTCCGTGAGGTCGACCTCGCCGGTAATCCACTGGAATCGGACACCACCTGGCGATGGGTGTCGATGCCAGGCAGTGGCTATGAAGGCTCGCAATCCATTGGCCACCTTGCGATCTCCCCTGATGGACGTTATCTCGCCGTTGGACGCGGCGACACCTCCAACTACAAAGGATTATCCACCCCTGGAGCGGGTCTACAGGTGGGTGAAATCCTGCCCGGCGGGGACATTCGCTGGATCCCGATGGATGCAGACTTGCTGAACAGACTTGATCAGAAGCTGGTGAGTGGTTTGCAGTGGAGCGGCCACAACCTGATTACAAACTTCAAAAGCGACCCCACTAGTCGAAAGGGACCCTTTAACGCCAGTCTGAGCATTAACTCAACATTGTTGAAGGGCGATGATCTCCAGCAAGAAATACACAACTCATTCCACCTACAAAATGATCAAAGAACACCCAGTGATTTTCGCTTGGGCGCTGTTGAGCTGGATGGTGATGAACTTTTCATGCGCAGTCGATCCTGGGGTTTCAGCATGGAAGGGACTAACTTCTCTCCCGACCAGGGAGCGGATCTGCAACTCAGTCACAACGGCATTGAGTGGATCAATCTTCAAGGTGACGAAGCGCTCGTAGCCGATCTTCTAGAAAACAGAGATCAAAAAGGATTTCACCAACTTCAACGTCTAGCCATCCACCCGAATCCAGTAAACGGAAATGTTATTGCATTTTTGGGCTCTTCAAAATCAGGACAAATCAGCCGGATTGATCGCTTAGAGATCGACCCAAAGACCTTTCAACTATTAGACTATCGTTACGAGGAATTTAACGGCAATGAAATTGGAACCAGCCAAGCAACAAAAAACTTTTCACTACAATCAAATCCCTATAATCCCAATGGAACAAGAGTCGTCTCCGGCGGCAATCATTTTGCAAATTCAAGCTTTGCTCCATCACTGAACTACGCAGGCGGCCTCTTACAGGTCGACTTTGAGACCGAATCCAACCAACAAAACTGGATACCACTTTACGGACCTCGCCTTGAGGACCTGGAGGACGATGCTGCCAACGCCCAGTTCGTTCCCGATAAAGGGCAGCCCCACGCCGACAGCCGCAGCGTGGTCTTCATTGACCAAGATGGCAAACAATTTGCCATTCAAACGGATGATGGCGGAGTCTGGGCACTACAGATGCCCACATCGAATCAATCACAAACCGATCCGGACTTTTGGTGGCGCAGCTTGGCAGCCCCGGGGCTCAATACTTTTGAAGTCATGATGAGCGACTGGGATCCGGTAAGTAACACCGTGATTTCTTCCTTTCAGGACAACGCCGCTTCCTTCGGACAATTTGATGACAAACACTTCACAAACTACTGGTACGGGGATGGAGAGATTGCCATCGCTCGCAACAACACTCAGACCAACCTACAGGATGTCTTTTTATCGGCCCAACAATACTATATTAGCAACGAGGGAGGAGGCTCAATCGTGAGGTTTAGCCTCAACGAGGCCGGCGATATTGCTCAGTACAATGAGACACATTTTGAGCTTGAATCCAAAGACGGCTCGCAACCAACAATTCCTTGGATACAAGTCGGCGAAACGGCAGACATGGGATTTATTTTACCTTTTGAAGCAAATCCATACGATCCTGATAGCATTGTTATGGCAGGTGGAAAAAATATTTACGAAACAACCAACATCAACGCAAATACTTGGACGTTCAAAAAATTACTTCCAGATCTCGAAACCACAAGAGAACAGGCTTACTATTCTACTGCGGTGGACAATCAAGGTTCACTCTATATAGCTGCATCAATCGTTAATACCGAAAATATACCGCAGCTTGCCCCCATTGCGCCAACAAAAATCTTCGGACGTTCGAAGCAACAGGATTCAAACGAAAAAGAGCTGCAAGAGATTTATAAAACTGACATAGGGGTGTCAATCACTGACATAGCCCACAAACCAGCTTCCAACCCTGAATCTGACGATACTGTTTATTGGTTAGAAGGCGGTAGGTCTCTTCGGTTTTCACGTATAGGACCCAGTCAAGGCCAGTCTTTACGTTGGAAATCTGGTGCAAGCGGAACAGTTAATAACATGAGTTTGAGTGATCTAGGGATTAAACTATCTGAATATGACCAAGTCGGACTTCAGTCTGTTGTATTCATTCCAGGCAATGAGTTACGAGCGGACCAATTGGTAATTGGCGGCCTCCAAGGCCATTGGATCACAGAACTCGACCCTACGAGCGGAAAACCAGGCACATTTCAAGCCATGCCATGGCAGCTGAGCGAGCGCACAACCAGCACGAGCAGCGTCATCAGCCCAGGAGCACACGTCAGCATGACGAAATACATACCAGAAGACGACCTACTCATCGCAGGCACCATTGGCAAAGGAAGCTGGATTTACAGCTTCTCAGGAGAGTTAGGCAAACCACCAACAGCAAACCAAGCTCTCACCACAAGTGAGGTCGGTCTGCAACTTTTTGGCTCAGCCAGGACTGACAAGCGAGGAAATCTAAAAAGCCACTCTCTCGTTTTGCAGGCAGACCGAAACCAAATCAAGAGTTCCGATGCATCAGTAAATCTTAATCTCATTCTGCATGATGTCGATCAATGGCGACGCTATCTGAAGCGACTCAGCGACTACGAAGCAGAAATACGGAAGTTCAAGGATGACCTCTCAGAGGAGTCGCTAGCGCGCTTCAACAACCTTTCTCCAGCATCCTGGCAATTAGAACAATTCACCAACTTATTATCTGAAAGCTATCAATCAAAGTCAGATGATAGCAATCCTGACAGCATCTCGATTCCCCTCACATTCCCTCAAGACATCTCACAGCAAATTCTTACAATTACTGCCAACGACTATCTAAATCTACAACCAGATGCAACTTTAGAATATAGCCTTGAAACAGCTGACGGCTCAGCAGTCAGCACCAACACCATCAATCTCAACGGCGGCTCAGACTCGGTATATTTGAATGAGATCGATCTCAATCAAATCCTCAAAGAAAGCAGAACCATTGCACGTGGGCTGTCTGAAAATAGCGATTACAAATTGGTTGCACTTGATACTGTCAACCAGTTGATTTACAAGCCGCTGACGATTCACGGAGCGAAGTTCCTAGAAACAACAACAGCCGGAATCCTGAATCGGTACCGCTCTGCCAATGACCAACTGGCCGGCATGCCCAGCCGTGGCCTGCAGATGGATCTCAGGTTGCAGAACACTGCCTTGCCAAGCATCGGCATCGGCTTCGAACTCGATGTATTACGCGATCAACCCGCTCCGGGAGACCCACAAGAAATCCTGACGATTCTCGACGAAGACCAGCTCGATTCCTGGCAGTGGTACGACCTCAATTACGACCCCCTGAGTCGCGAAGGAGCACGGCTCTACGACCTCGATCACGATGGCCATGCCGACTGGGTCTATCTCGCCATGCGCGACAACCAGGCCACCGATGCCGACCCCGCATCCAGCAGCATCCGTCTTGAGCAGGCCATCGCTGCAGACATGTCCAAGATCTTTGCAGGACAGGGCCTTGGAGACATCGATCTAACCCCAATATTCAGTGCCGGCGACAAGAAGGAGGCCGTACAGGTCACGACCAGAGCTCGCCGCGATGGGGTTCTGCAAAACACGGACATCCCCCTGCAATTGAGCGCTTCACTCCAAAGCCAGGCGAACAACGTCAACAGCTTCGGGATGGTGATCTTCAACGATGGTGAGCCAACCGATCTTGCATCTCTCAGTGACCTCGAGGAGCTGCAACAACGCTCCCAGATCCTGTTCTCCAACCTCAAGCTGGGTGATCAAACCCTGCTAAAAAATGATGATTTCAGGCAACAGCTCTCACTGGTCGACTACCAGCAAGTGCGGTTCTTTGAAGTCGAGGGAGCCGATCTCAGCGAATTGAACGATCTGGATGACCCACGCCTGAAGTTTCTAGAGCCGAAGCTCTTGGATGACAGCACAGCAAGAATTCAATCCAGCAGTGGACTCATCGTCGACCTGGAGCTCAGCCACAGCACTGGTGACCTGGATGCATTGATCGGCCAGCAGCAAACCATCGCTCCCCTGCTTGATTTCACAGGCTTGAACCGAGACATGATCGTTGACGCATCAATTGAAGTGAGCAGGGAGGCCGCTTTTTCCTCACAGGTCAGCTTCTATCGCGTACTCGACACAAACGGTGCCGTTCTTGATCCGCTCAGCGGCCAGATCCTGCAACCAGGAGACGACGGCTACCAAGCTGCCGCTCTTCATGAGGCGAATACCGTGACAGCACTCGAAGATCTCACGACTGAGAATGGCATCACCAGCACAAGCGAAGCGATTCTTCAGGAACAATCACTGCTTGCACCGGTCTTACGACTAACAAATCATCAGCTTGCGGAAGTGGTTGACTATTTCGCATTCGCGGATGCCAATCCCAACGGCACCAATCACATCCGGATGCTGGGAAGCAATCTGATCGGCTTCGAAGGACTGGATAACAACAACCGAGACTTCAATGATCTAATCGTGAGCCTGAATTTCAGCCTTAACAATCAAGTCTGACAACTGGAGCGAAAAGAGCTCAAGCCAATGCCTCTGCGAGCTCCTGCCTGGCCGCGTCCAAAGCGCCATCGAGAGCCGCACCATCCCGACCTCCGGCCTGAGCCAGATTCGGGCGGCCACCGCCGCCGCCGCCGCAGCGCTTGGCAATCGCGCCGATGAACTTGCCCGCTTGCTGTCCGTTGGCCACCACAGCTTTGCCGAAGGCTGCCACCAGAATCACCTTGCCCTGATCGGCAGGGTCCGGCAGGCCACCGATCACCACTGCTGCACCCTCACCCAGTTGATCGCTCAGGTTCTGGGCAGCACCTTGCAGACCGCTTCCATCCACACCATCAAGACGCTCAACCAGCAGCTGAAACTCACCGACCGCAACCGCCTTGGAGGCCAGAGCCGCTGATTTGGCCACCGCCAACTCCGCCTGAACAGATTGAAGAGCTTTACTCGTGGTCTTCAGCTCGTCCTGGAGTGCACTCACGCGCTCCACAATCTCGCCGGGCTGTGCCTTGAAGCGCTCTCCCAGCTGCTTCACCACAGCGTCGCGTTCGTTGAGGTAAGCGAGCACCGCAGGGCCCGCCACGGCTTCAATGCGTCGGATGCCAGCCGCCACTCCGCTTTCGCTGACAATCTTGAACAGACCGATCTCAGCGGTGTTGGCCACATGGGTGCCACCGCAGAGTTCCATCGACACACCAGGCACGTCGACGACACGCACCACATCGGCATATTTCTCACCGAACATGGCCACCGCTCCGGCTGCCTTGGCCTGATCAATCGCCATTTCCTGAACCTGAAGCTCATGGGCATCAGCGATCCAGCTGTTGATCAGAACCTCAATACGCTCCAGTTCATCCGAGCTCACAGCCCTCGGGCAATGGAAGTCGAAACGCAAGCGATCGAAGTTCACCAGTGATCCGGCCTGACCGATGCCTGAATCCACCACCTGTTTCAACGCCGATTGCAACAGATGGGTGGCGGTGTGATTGGCCTGGGCACGGCGTCGGCAGCTGCGATCCACACGACCCTGCACCACATCGCCGACCGCGAGTATTCCCCGCTCAACCCTGCCGCTGTGCACGAAAACGCTGCGGTTTCGACTCACGGATTCCACGCTGACAATCAGGCCGTCGCCGTCATGACCTTCACCTGCCAGCGTGCCGCGATCCCCCACCTGGCCACCACCCTCGCCATAGAAGGGAGTGGTATCAAGCACCACCTGCACGGAATCACCGGCAACGGCTTGTTGGGCGGGGTCCCCATTCACCACAAGAGCCTGCACACTGCTGCTTTGCTCCAGCTGCTCGTAACCACGAAAATCGGTTCCATCGATCCCTGAGGCCACCTGATCAATGGCGTCCTGGAGTGTGAGGTCGATGCTCACGGCAGCAGCTTTGGCACGCTGACGCTGTTGCTCCATCGCCACTTCAAAACCGGCCAGATCAACGGTGAGACCATGCTCTTCGGCAATTTCCTGCGTGAGCTCCAGCGGAAATCCATAGGTGTCATAGAGCTCGAAGGCCTGGGCACCGCTGATCTGCCTCGGCTGAGCGGCCAGCACATCCGCCAGCAGTTTCTCTCCCCGTTCCAAGGTCTCCAGGAATCGGGCTTCCTCACGTTGCAGCTCCGCCAGGATCACTTCCTTGCGCTCCACCAACTGAGGATGCACCGCCTGCATCAGCGCAATGGCCGCCTCACCCATGGTCTTGAGAAACGGCTTGTCGATCCCCAGCAGACGGCCATGGCGGACCACGCGACGCAGCAACCGGCGCAGGATGTAGCCGCGGCCCAGATTGCTGGCCGTGACGCCATCGCTGATTAACTGCGTCACAGCGCGGCTGTGGTCGCCGATCACCTTGAGCGAGGTCTTGCCCTTGTCGTCGAGCTGGTGGTAGTCGACACCAGCCAGATCGGCTGCCGATTCAATCAGCGGAAAAATCAGATCGGTTTCGTAATTATTAGGAACCTTCTGCAGGATCTGAGCCATACGCTCCAGACCCATCCCCGTATCGATGTTGCGATTCGCCAGCGGTGTGAGTGTGCCCTCCGCATCACGATTCGACTGCATGAACACCAGGTTGTAAAACTCGATGAAACGGTCGTCGTCTTCAAGGTCGATTCCTTCATCGCCGAGTTCGGGCTTGAAGTCGTAATAAATCTCCGAGCAAGGACCACAGGGTCCTGTTGGGCCTGAGGCCCAGAAGTTATCGGCTTCATCCATGCGGATGATGCGCTTCGGATTGACGCCGACAACATCACGCCAGATCTGCTCGGCTTCATCGTCTTCCCGGAAGACGCTGACCACCAGATTCTTGGGATCCAAGCCGTAGATGACGGTGCTCAACTCCCAGGCCCACTCAATCGCCTGCTGCTTGAAGTAATCCCCAAAAGAGAAGTTGCCCAGCATCTCGAAGAAGGTGTGGTGCCGGGCAGTGCGACCCACGTTCTCGATGTCGTTGGTGCGAATGCACTTCTGACTGCTGGTCGCACAGGGGGCAGGCCGTTGCTGCTGACCGAGAAAGATCGGCTTGAACGGCAACATTCCCGCGATCGTGAGCAGAACCGTGGGATCCTCAGGCACGAGTGAGGCACTGGCCATACGCCTGTGACCACGCTGCTCATAGAAAGCCAGGAACGCTTCGCGGATCTCCGCACCGGTGCGGGGAGCAGCTGCCTCGTTTCGCGACGATCGTGCAACAGCCATGGCGGGTTCGGGCTTGAACAGCAGGTCCTGCAGCCATGATCGCCTTTGAGCTGCCACCGACGTTGGCCGACAGCACCTCCGAGCAGAGTCGCGCAGTGTTGAGGCTGCGCTCCCTGAGCTGGGCCCTGGTCGCCGGATTGGCGGCGGGGCTGCTCAGCCTGTCCTTCGGGGTTGATCAGGCGGTTCGATCCACAGGCTGCGGCCTGTTTTACGGACTACTGGCCTTCCACCTTGAGCGTGTGGATCCGGAGGACTCCCACCTGCAGGCTGGACTGGTGGGAGCCGTCTGCGGAATACGCAGTTTGGGAATGTGCCTGCCACCCCCTTGGGCAGATGCTGATTCCCTGGCATCATTAATGCAGGATCTCGTTATGGGGTGGTTGCCGTTGATCGGCTGCTCGCTCCTGCTTCACGGAACCCAACGCATGTTGTCTGCGTCGCGGCCATGAGCCTGCTGCACGCCACCTGGCTTCCGGCCATTCGTACCCCCAGCAGCTCCGGTCGAGCTGCTCTGCTCGTGTGGGCTGACACCTGGCGTGTGGCAGAGCCGATGGGACCGGGCGCGACCCCCGCGATTCACCCCTTCACCCTCAGCACCGAGGATCTGCGCGCCTGGCTCACGGAACGCGACATGCTGCCCGGCGGAATCATCGATGCAACGGCCTGCCTCACCCTGCCAAGTCGCAGCGTTAAACCGAAACGCAAGCGCTCAGCGACGGCAGAGGCATCCTCCGAGGACGACCCACCGTGGTGCGGTCTGCCACTGCAGGCCGGGGAACCCATTCCCAAAACCACCGAATGGTGGCCCTGGCAGGTGCAGGGGTTGGCCATCGAACCCATGGCCGCCACTGAATGGCTGGCCAAGCTGCCTCTTTCAGGTCGTCATCCGGATCTGGCGGATGAGCTGCGCTGGTGGAGCCACATGCAGCGCTGGGCCCTGAGCCTGGTGGCGCGAGGCCGCTGGCTACCCCAGGTGGAGCTGAGCAAGGGCGAGGGCTACCCCCACCGAGCTCGCTGGGTGCCGCTGCTCAATCGCGAGGAAGACCGGCGCCGGCTCGAGGACCTGGCGGCGGGACTACCCCTGGTTGCCACCTGCGCCCTGCCCTGGCGCGAACCGACAGGCCGACGCAGCAACCGCATGACCAGGCTGCGACCTGAAGCGATGCGAGCCGCCAATCCCGTGGCCTGCTGTCGACCCCGCAGCGGCCGGCTGCGCGTGGCCACCCTGCTGGAGGATCTGCTGGATGCGCAACTGCGCAAAGGCTTCGACCCTGCTCAGGAAGGCCTTGACCCACTGCTCTGCGCCTGGGAAGACGCTCTCAGTTCTGAAACCGGCGTCATCAATCTCAATGATGAAGAGGCCGAGCGTCTGGCCACCGCCAGCCACCACTGGCGAGAGGGTGTGGCAGGCAATGTTGCTCCAGCACGAGCTTGCCTCGAACTGGCCACGCCGGCGGAGGGTGAAGATCTCTGGCCCTTGCGCTTCTTCCTGCAGGCCGAGTCGGATCCCACACTGAAGCTGCCGGCGAGTGCGGCCTGGGCTGCAGGCCCCCGGGGTCTTCAGCTGGGAGAGATTCCCGTGGAGCATCCGAGCGAAGTGCTCCTGGAAGGCATGGGCCGGGCCTTGACGGTGTTCGCACCGATCGAGCGAGGCCTCGAGAGCGCAACACCGGAAGCGATGCAGCTCACCCCTGCCGAAGCCTTCGTGCTCGTGCGCACTGCAGCACGCCAGCTTCGCGATGTGGGTGTTGGCGTCGATCTACCACCCAGCCTTTCAGGCGGACTGGCCAGCCGACTGGGACTGGCGATCAAGGCGGAACTGCCCGAGCGTTCCCGAGGCTTCACCCTGGGTGAGAGCCTCGACTGGAGCTGGGAGCTGATGATCGGTGGCGTCACGCTCACCCTGCGCGAATTGGAACGCCTGAGTGGCAAACGCAGCCCGCTGGTGCGTCACAAGGGAGCCTGGATTGAACTGCGCCCCAATGACCTCAAGAACGCTGAACGCTTCTGCAGCGCCAATCCTGAGCTCAGTCTGGATGACGCCCTGCGGCTGACTGCAACCGAGGGCGACACGCTGATGCGTCTTCCCGTGCACGCCTTCGATGCCGGCCCCCGGCTTCAGGCGGTCCTTGAGCAGTACCACCAGCAGAAATCACCCGATCCACTGCCGGCACCTGAAGGATTCTGTGGACAATTGCGGCCGTATCAGGAACGTGGGCTGGGCTGGCTCGCCTTCCTGCACCGTTTTGACCAGGGTGCCTGTCTGGCCGATGACATGGGACTGGGCAAAACGATCCAGCTGCTGGCCTTCCTGCAACACCTCAAGGTGGAACAGGAACTGAAGAAGCCCGTGCTGCTGGTGGCACCCACATCGGTGCTGACCAACTGGAAACGGGAGGCCGCAGCTTTCACGCCTGAGCTCAACGTGCATGAGCACTACGGCCCCAGACGGCCCACGACTCTGGCCGCTCTCAGAAAGGCTTTAAAGGATGTCGACCTCGTGCTCACCAGTTACGGACTGGTGCAGCGGGACATCGATCTGCTGGAGAGCTTCGACTGGCAGGGAACAGTAATCGATGAAGCTCAGGCCATCAAGAACCCCTCGGCCAAGCAGAGCCAGGCCACACGCGATCTGGCCCGCACTCGCAAGGGCACCCGCTTTCGCATCGCCCTCACCGGCACGCCCGTGGAGAACAGGGTGAGTGAATTGTGGGCACTGATGGATTTCCTCAACCCAAGGGTTCTGGGCGAGGAGGAATTCTTCCGCCAGCGCTATCGAATGCCGATCGAACGCTATGGCGACATGTCGTCTTTGCGTGACCTCAAATCGCGTGTGGGACCGTTCATCCTGAGGCGTTTGAAGACCGACAAGGCAATCATCTCTGATCTGCCCGAGAAGGTGGAACTGAGCGAATGGGTTGGTCTGAGCAAGGAACAGAAGTCGCTCTATGCCAAGACCGTCGAGGACACCCTCGACGCCATCGCCCGCGCTCCGAGGGGTAAACGCCATGGACAGGTGTTGGGACTGCTGACCCGCCTGAAACAGATCTGCAACCATCCCGCCCTTGCTCTCAAGGAGAAGGAGGCAAGCGAGGATTTCTTACAGCGTTCCGCGAAGCTGCAAAGGCTCGAACAGATTCTCGAAGAAGTGATCGAGGCCGGCGACCGCGCTCTGCTGTTCACCCAGTTCGCGGAATGGGGAACGTTGCTGAGGGAATATCTGCAACGCCGCTGGCGCAGCGAGGTGCCCTTCCTCAGCGGTAGCACCAGCAAGACTGAGCGGCAGGCCATGGTCGATCGCTTTCAGGAAGATCCCCGCGGACCACAGCTGTTCCTGCTCTCACTCAAGGCCGGTGGCGTGGGCCTCAATCTCACCCGTGCCAGCCATGTGTTCCACATCGATCGCTGGTGGAACCCGGCGGTGGAGAACCAAGCCACAGACAGGGCTTATCGCATTGGACAAAACAACCGCGTGATGGTGCACAAGTTCATCACCAGCGGTTCAGTGGAAGAGAAAATTGACCGGATGATCCGCGAGAAGTCCAGACTGGCGGAAGACATCGTGGGCTCCGGCGAGGAATGGCTCGGAGGACTCGAAATGGGCCAGCTCAAGGAGTTGGTGAGCCTGGAAGACAATCCCTCCTGACGCAATGACCATCACCCCTAACAGCAGCGGCATCAATACCTCACTGAGTGACGAGGGGCTCGGGCAACAACCTTGGTGGGTTGAACAGTGGATGGAGCTGATCAACTCCTACCGCTTCAAAAAACGCCTGGAACGGGCCTGGACCTACGCCCGTGAAGGACATGTGACTTCAATTCGCTTCGAGGGGCGACGGGTTCATGCCCGTGTTCAGGGAACCGATGAAGACCCTTACAAAGTGAAGCTCTGGCTGGATGTGCTGAGCGATGAGGACTGGGGCTTCGTGCTGGAAGCACTCACACAAAAAGCCCGCTGGTCGGCACAGCTTCTGGCCGGAATCATGCCGGCAGACATCGAACGTGCCTTTGCGGCCAGTGGCCGACGGCTCTTCCCCTTCAAGCTGCAGGAGGTGCGCAGTGAATGCAGCTGTCCGGACAAGGCCAATCCCTGCAAGCACATCAGTGCGGTGTACTTCCTCATGGGAGAACGCTTCAGTGAAGACCCGTTCGTGCTGTTTCAGCTGAGGGGGCGCACGCGCACGAAACTGCTGGAAAACCTCGCAGAACATCGGCTCAAGGCCCTGCAGGCCAGGGCTGAACAGGCAAAGGCTGCGAGCAAATCAACGCCATCCGCGGATGGCGGCGGGTCAAACCCGGACGACACCATCAAGCCGCCGCATCCAGCGGTCCTGGACCCCACGCTCTGGTGGCGTTACGAGGCCAACCTCGACGGTGATCTGGTGGTGATCACCCCCGCAATGGAAGGAGACACAGGCCTTGATGCGGCAGGTGATCTTCCCCTGGCAGAAGAGCCACGCTTCCCAGAATCAAGACCTCGCTTCCTTCAGCACCTGCGCGATCAGGGTCAGGCCCTGGCACAGCGGGCCATGCTGGAAGCGATGGCAGCCGGTGGCTGAATCAGCGCCCTGGCAGACGCCGGCATCCCAGCGCCTGATCAGCAGGCTGATGCTGTCTCACCAACGGGGCTTCAAGCGGCCACTGCTGACCTGTGGCGACCCAGCCAAGGACCTGTTCAGCAGCGAGATGGCCGTTCTCGCTCACGACAACAGCCCTGATCCTCTGCTGATTTATGCCAATGCCACCGCTCTGCGCCTTTGGGAGCGGTCTTGGCAGGAGATGATCGGCATGCCCTCCCGTTGCACGGCGGAGGAAGGAGCTCGCGAGCAACGAGCTTCCGCCCTGCAACGGGCGCAGCAACAGGACGCTTTCGAAGGTTATAGCGGCGTTAGAGTGTCACGAACAGGGCAACGATTCATGATCAACAACGCAAGAATCTGGACCTTCCGGGATGACCAAGGCCGCAACTGTGGCCAAGCGGCAGCATTCTCAAGTTGGCGCTGGCTGTGAGTGACATGTGTTGATGTTCGGTTGTTGCGACTGCCCCTTCGCAACAACCGAACCCGGTGGTCTAGACCGAACAGAATCGGGCGGTTGCCCCCCTACTAAGAGTCAATCAAACCGCACATATTGGCGATGTGGGTGATGCCAACACCCCATCAACATCACTCTTCAGGAGTTACCCATGATCACCCTGCGTCAATCACCATTTGATCTGTTCGAGCGTCTCGACCAACAGCTTTCACAAGTCGAGCGTGTACCAGCCGCCGAAATTCACGAAACCGAAGATCACTACTCCATTCGCCTGGAACTGCCTGGCGTGACTCACGACAGCATCGACGTGAAAGCCAGCGATCGCAGTCTCAGCGTCAGCGCTGAGCGTCTGAATCCTCAGGCCAATGCAGCCGATGTGGCCGAAGCGTCGACAGACAACACCCTGCTCAGCGAGTTTCGCTACGGCAACTGGAGCCGCAGCTTTCGCTTCGCCCATTCCCTTGACCGCGATGCACTGCGGGCCAGCTACCGCGATGGCATCCTCACGATCGAGGCTCCCAAAACGGACAACCGCACCACCGTGTCGGTGAAGGTGGAAAACTGAGACCCAAGTCAGCACCAGGATCAAGAGAACGATTCAGCCCTCTGCCAAGGCAGGGGGCTTTTTTGATTGCGAAAACAGGGTCAGGCAGAGACTGATCGATAGCCTTCCCTGGATCAGCGTCGTCTCATCGGCGACCAAAGCAGGAGCACGTCATGCAACGTCGGCAGCTGCTCCGGACCAGCGGGCAAGCGCTCGCCGCTGCAGCCGGAGCCGGAGCACTGAGCGCCTGCACGATTCGTCGTGCTGAAACCGGTCGCGGCAGTGGCCTTCCCCAGGTGCGCTGGCGGATGGCGACAAGCTGGCCGGTCTCACTCGACACCATCTACGGAGGTGCCGAAACCATCTGCGAACAGGTGAAGGCGATGAGTGGCGGAGGGTTCACGATCGAACCGTTTGCCGCCGGTGAAATCGTTCCCGGGCTCGAAGTGCTGGATGCGGTTCAAGCTGGCTCCGTGGAATGCGGCCATACAGCCAGCTACTACTACGTGGGCAAGAATCCCGCGTTCGCCTTTGGCACCGCCGTGCCTTTCGGGCTCACCGCCCAGCAACAGAATGCCTGGCTCTATCAGGGAGGCGGCAATGAGGCGATGGACGCCTTGTTCGCCGATTTCGGCGCCAAGAGCTTCCCTGCCGGAAATACGGGCGGTCAACTTGGCGGCTGGTTCAAACGACCTGTCGACAATCTGGCGTCCCTGAAAGGCCTGAAGATGCGCATCCCAGGACTTGGAGGCAAAGTGATGGCCAGCCTTGGGGTGAACGTTCAGGTCTTGCCAGGTGGCGAGATCTATCTGGCACTGGAACGGGGAGCCATTGACGCCGCAGAGTTCACCGGCCCCTACGACGACGAGAAGCTCGGCCTCCCCAAAGCAGCGAAGTACTACTACTACCCAGGCTGGTGGGAACCTGGGCCGAGCCTGACCGCGCTGGTGAACCGCAGTGCCTGGGACAAACTTCCTGAGGAGTATCAGGCCATGTTCAGCACGGCTTGTTATCAGGCCAATCTGGGCATGCTCAGCAAATACGAACAGCGCAACAGTGAGGCGCTGCTGAGACTCAGGCGACAGGGAATCAAACTTGAGGCCTACAGCAACGACATCCTCGAAGCAGCCAAGGAAGCCACCAGCGTCCTGTTCGCGGATCTTGCAGCTGGCGATGCCGGCTTCCGAGATTTACTGGAGCGCTGGCGTCTGTTCCAGAAGGAAACCCTGAACTGGAATCGCATTAATGAACTGCCGCTGGTGAAGTTCAACACCAGCGCCGAGGGAGGTGAAGGATGAGCGAACCTCTCTCCGGTGTGGTGCGCCTGTTGGATCGCATCAATGCCGCAGCGGCCTGGCTGGCGCGCTGGTCCGTGCTGCTGATGCTGGCCATCGGAATCTGGAACGTTGTCGGCCGCTATCTCGGTTCAGCCATCGGCATCAATCTCAGCTCCAACGGTCTGATCGAGGCTCAGTGGTATCTGTTCGATCTGATCTTCCTGCTCGGCCTCGGCTGGACCCTGCAGAAACAGGGCCATGTGCGTGTGGATGTGCTGCAGAGCCGCTGGTCACCGCGCCGTCGCAACCGTCAAGAGCTGAACAGCATCCTTCTTCTGCTGCTGCCCTTCGCCTTCGGGGTGATGGCGATCTCGATTGCACCCGCGCTGCGCTCCTGGAGCATCGCCGAGATGTCCCCCGACCCGGGCGGGCTGCCACGCACCTGGGTGAAATCGTTGATTCCCCTGGGCTTTCTGTTGCTAGGGCTGCAGGGAATCGCCGAAGCGCTGCGCCTGCGGCTGGCACTCGCTCACCCCGAGGCCGCCCAGGCTGCCGAAGAGCAGCGCCAGGGGGGAGGCACCATGCTGTGATCGAAATCGAAGCCCTCGGCTGGGTGATCAGCTTCGACCCCTCCACGGTGCTGGCTCCAGGGATGTTTCTGGCGCTGATCGTGGCGTTACTGAGCGGGTTTCCCGTCGCGTTCTGTCTTGGTGGTATCGGGGTGATCTTCGCCCTGCTGGGCATGCTCAGCGGTGAGATCGAACCACAGTTCGTCACCGCTCTCCCCCAGCGAATCCTGGGGATCATGGCCAACTTCACCCTGCTGGCCATCCCCGCTTTTGTGTTCATGGGTTCGATGCTGGAGAGTTCCGGCATCGCTGAACGCCTGCTGGAAACCATGGGCAGGCTGCTGGGGCGTCTGCGTGGCGGCCTGGCGCTGGCCGTTGTCCTGGTGGGTTCGCTTCTGGCAGCAACAACCGGTGTGGTGGCAGCGACCGTTACCACCATGGGGTTGATCTCCCTGCCCGCCATGCTGCGGGCGGGATACGACAAGAGCCTGGCCACAGGGGTGATTGTGGCTTCTGGCACCCTCGGTCAGATCATCCCCCCCAGCATTGTTCTGGTGGTGCTGGGCGATCAGCTCGGCATTTCAGTCGGCGATCTCTTTATCGGGGCGCTGGTTCCAGGCCTGCTGATGTCGACGGTGTTCGCCATCTACGTGCTGGTGATCAGTTCGCTCAAGCCGGAACTGGCCCCCGAACTGAAGCCCGAGCTCACCGGCTCCGGTCATCCTCTGCAGTTGGTGCAATCGGTGCTGCCACCGATCGCTCTGATCGTTGCGGTGCTCGGCAGCATCTTCTTCGGCATTGCGACACCAACGGAAGCGGGCGTGATTGGCGCGGTCGGCGCCATGGTGCTGGCAGGCCTCAATGGCGGTTTCAGCCGTCAGCAACTCTCGAATGTCTGTGAGAGCACCATGCGCACCACGGCCATGGTGATGGCCATCCTGATGGGATCCACCGCGTTCAGCCTGGTGTTCCGCGGTGTGGGCGGCGATCAGCTGATTTCAGATTTGCTGCTCAACCTGCCGGGAGGGCGAGTGGGTTTCCTGGTGTTCAGCATGCTGATCATCTTCCTGCTGGGCTTCTTCATCGATTTCTTCGAAATCGCGTTCATCGCAGTTCCGCTGCTGCTTCCCGCCGCCCGGCAGCTGCTGGGTCCCGAAGCTCTGGTGTGGTTTGGCGTGATGATCGGCGCGAATCTGCAAACCTCCTTCCTCACACCGCCGTTCGGCTTTGCACTGTTCTATCTGCGCGGCGTGGCACCCGATGAAGTCAGCACGCGAGACATCTATCGGGGCGCTCTGCCGTTTGTCGGCCTGCAGGTTGCAGTCCTGGCCTTGATCATCGCGGTACCAGGCCTGGTGGACTGGTTGCCTCGTGTCGCCGGAGCCCTCAGCCCGGGTCCGATGACCTGAAGATCTTCGTAAAGTTGGCTACAACGCGCGATTCAGTCATGGTCACGGCGAGCCTGAACAGCACGAACTCCACTGCTGTGACCCCCCGACTCACATTGCAGTGCGAGCTGATCGCGGCTGACAGCACCACCATCCGTTCCCTCGACTGGGAACGCAGCCGATTCGATATTGAATTCGGGCTACGCAACGGCACCACCTACAACGCATTCCTGGTGCGCGGCGAACGCAACGCCCTGATCGACACCAGCCACGCCAAGTTCCGCGACACCTGGGTGCCATTGCTCAAAGAGCAGATCGATCCGATGGCGATCGATCATCTGATCGTGAGTCACACCGAACCGGATCATTCCGGACTGATCGGCGATCTGATCGACCTCAATCCAGACATCGAGATCGTGGGTTCCAAGGTGGCGATCCAGTTTCTGAAGGATCAGGTGCACCGCCCTTTCAAATCGCGAGCTGTGAAAACCGGCGATGAACTGGATCTGGGCACCAGTCCCGACACAGGCGTGCAGCATCGTTTTGAGTTCCTGAGTGCCCCGAACCTTCACTGGCCCGACACGATCTTCTCCTTCGATCACGGCAGCGGCATCCTCTACACCTGCGATGCCTTCGGACTGCATTACTGCTCCGAGGAGTTGTTCGATACGGACCCCGGTGCCATCGCCCCGGACTTCCGCTTCTACTACGACTGCCTGATGGGCCCCAATGCCCGCAGCGTGCTGCAGGCGCTGAAGCGCATGGATGCACTGCCCGAGATCAACACCGTCGCCGTGGGGCACGGCCCCCTGCTGCGCCAACACCTCAGCCACTGGTTGAACGACTACAGAGAGTGGAGCAGCCAACGCAGCAAGGGCGACAGCTACGCAGCCGTCTGCTATCTGAGCCAATACGGCTTCTCGGACCGCCTCAGCCAGGCCATCGCCCACGGCATCGGCAAAGCCGATGCACAGGTTCAGCTGGTGGATCTGAGGGCCACCGATCCGCAGGAACTCACCGCTCTGGTCGGGGAAGCCAAGGCGGTGGTGGTTCCCACCTGGCCAGCGGAACCGGATGGTGAACTGCAGGCATCGATCGGCACCCTGCTGGCCGCTCTTCAGCCCAAACAACTTGTTGGGGTCTACGACGCTTTCGGTGGCAATGACGAACCGATCGATGCTGTGGCCGAGCAGCTGCGGAATCAGGGGCTGAAGCCGGCCTTTGAACCGCTGCGCATCCGCCAGCTGCCCCAGGGCGGTGATTACCAACGCTGCGAGGAATCAGGAACCGACCTCGGTCAGATCCTGACCCGCAAGAAGTCGATCGAAGCGCTGCGCAGCATCGACGCCAACCTCGACAAGGCGCTCGGTCGCCTCACCGGTGGTTTGTACATCGTGACGGCGAGCCAAGGCGAAGGTGATGCGCGCCGCAGTGGCGCGATGGTGGCCAGCTGGGTGGCCCAGGCCAGTTTCCGCCCCCCCGGCCTGAGTGTTGCAGTGGCCAAGGATCGGGCGATCGAAGCGCTGATGCAGGTGGGCGACAGCTTTGTGATCAACGTGCTGCGGCAAGAGCGCTACAAGCCTCTGATGCAGCACTTTTTGAAGCGTTTCCCCCCCGGAGCCGATCGCTTCGAAGGGGTCAATGTGCTGCATGGAGCCGCTGAGGGTGGTCCTGTGCTCACGGATGCGCTGGCCTATCTGAGCTGCCGGGTGGAACAGCGGATGGAAGGGCCGGATCACTGGATTATCTACGCGCTGGTGGAGCAGGGAAACGTCGCTGACATCGATGGGAAAACAGCGGTTCATCATCGCAAGACAGGCAACCACTACTGATGGTTACAACTGTCGCTGCCAGCTCGGCGTCCGCTGACCGGCAGGTCATCACCTTGCCGGTTGATCGAGGCCTTGTCTGCCTGCGGGGGCTCAGCCCCCAGCGGCTGCGCTTCGAGCTGGAATATGCGCTGGAGCGCGGCAGCACGGCCAACAGTTTTCTGTTCGAGGCAGGCGCTGATGCAGCAGGAATTGAGCAACCCGCCGTTCTGGTGCATCCACCGGGGATGGCCTACAGCAACGTCTTCCTGCCAGCACTGCTGAACGTTCTGCCAGCTACGGATCAGCCCCTGCTGATTGTGGTGGGACATGTGAACCCCAACCGTGTGGCGTTGCTTCAGGAACTGGCCCGGAACTATCCAGGCCTTGAACTGATTGCGTCCAGTCCTGGCGCCAAACTGCTGGAAGAACTCTGGAACCAGCGCAAGCCCTCGCCCCCGGGAGTGGAAGAGGACCAACCACCACCACTGCCTGATTTCCCGCCATTAAGAGTGATTCGACGGGAGGAGACACAGGCGCTGAGCCATGGGCGCAACCTGCTGCTCCTGCCTGCACCAACTCCGCGTTGGCCGGGTGGACTGATGGCCTTCGAACAGCGATACGGGCTGTTGATGAGCGACAAGTTTTTCAGCGCCCATCTCTGCACCACCGCCTGGGCGGAGGCCAATCGGAGCAGCACAGAAGAGGAGCGTCGCCATTTCTACGACTGCCTGATGGCGCCGATGGCCCGCAAAGTGGACCTGCTTGTGGAGCGCCTGGAGGAACTGAGCATTCGCACGATTGCGCCGGCCCACGGTCCGGCCATCGATGCCAGCTGGCGCAGCCTGCTGAACGATTACCACCGCTGGGGGGAAAGTCACCAGCAATCCAGCCTGAATGTGGTTCTGCTGTTCGCCAGTGCCTACGGCAACACCTCGGCGATTGCCGATGCCCTGGGTAGGGGCGTCAGTCGCACTGACATCCGGGTCACCAGCCTCAACTGCGAATTCACACCGTCGGAGGAGCTGGTTGCCGCGATCCAGTCTGCGGATGGAATCCTGATCGGCTCACCCACTCTTGGTGGCCACGCCCCCACGCCCGTGGTCTCCGCCCTGGGAACATTGCTGGCGGAGGGTGACCGCAGCAAGCCGGTGGGAGTCTTCGGCAGCTTTGGCTGGAGCGGCGAAGCTGTCGATCTGCTGGAAACAAAGCTGCGCGATGGCGGCTTCAGTTTCGGCTTCGACCCGATCCGGGTCAAATTCAGCCCTGATCGCGCCATGGTGAAGGAGCTGGAGGAAACCGGCACACGTTTTGCCCGCAAACTGCTTCAGGCCGAAAAACGTGCCCAGCGCCGCAATGCCGGAAGCATGAGCGAAAGCCGCAGCGATCCGGCTGTACTGGCGCTTGGACGCGTGGTGGGATCCCTCTGCATCCTCACCACCCGCAAAGGCGAACTCAGCGGAGCCATGGTGGCGAGCTGGGTCAGCCAGGCCAGCTTCACTCCTCCTGGACTGACGGTGGCGGTGGCCAAGGACCGCGCCGTGGAAGCTCTTCTGCACAAAGGCGATCGCTTTGCGCTGAACGTGCTTGCCGAGGGACGCGAAAGCGGACCAATGAAACAGTTCCTGCAACCGTTTAAACCAGGTGCCGACCGGTTCAGCGGTCTGGAACTGGAGACCAGTCCGAATGAACAACCGCTGCTTCCCGATGCGCTCGCTTGGCTGGAAGGGCGAGTGAGCCAGCGGATGGAATGCGGAGACCACTGGCTGATCTATGCCGAGCTTGATCACGGCGGCGTGTTGGATCAGGAAGCTTCCACAGCCGTCCACCACCGACGCAGCGGCGCTAACTACTAAATAGAGCAGCCAATACGACAACGACCACACGGCACGCACAAGCTTGAAAGAGTCGTCACAATTCAACCTCTGACGCGAACGCAGATCATGAGCAAGGCCCACAGTGCTGATGTGCTGGTGATTACCGCCAGTAACGGCGAAAACCTCAAACTGGCTCAACGCTTTGTGGACCAGACACGAGCGCTGGGCAGCACCGCCGACTTGCTCGACCTCACCACACTCGAACTTCCCCTATTCACACCGCGCGTGAAGGAGCAAGGCATGCCGAATGGCATACAGGCATTGCAGCAACAACTGATGGCAGCACCGCGGTGGGTGATCTGCGCGCCGGAATACAACGGTTCAATTCCCCCCGTACTGACCAACGCCATCGCCTGGCTATCTGTTCAGGGAGATGACTTCCGGGTCCTCTTCAATGGGCGGCCGATCGCCATGGCCAGCTTCTCCGGTGGCAATGGGATGGAGCTGCTGGTGGCACTGCGCATCCAGCTCACCCATCTCGGCGCTCAGGTTGTAGGGCGCCAGCTGCTCAGCAATTACGCAAAGCCGGCGAAGGATGAAAGCATTGCCGACCTGATGCAACGCCTGATGCAGATGACACAACTGGAGCTCTGACACAGTTCATCAGCGCATCAATCAAGAACAGCCTATGAATCAGGAACAGCCTTGAATTAAGAACAGCCCATATATGAACAACAGCCAAGGAATCCAATTCGAAAGAGAATCGGGTTTTCGTACACACACCACATCTAGAGCACTGAAATAGCGAGGTCAGTACACAATCTCCATTCCACGAATGGGCATGACCCGGGATCCTCAGTACGCGATTCGCTATCGCGGCTTTGTTCTGTTGAAACAAGGGAACAACAGTTGGCTGGTCAGACCGGAACGAAGCCCGATGCGACTTTTACCCTTTCGCACACCGACTTGCTCGCTGGCGGATGTGAAAGCATTGTTGGACTGGCGACTGGAGCAGGACACAAGCCTGATCTCAGTCGCCTGACCCCTCAGGCGGCCTGAGGTGGTGGCGTGGGCGATCCCTGAGACTGAATGGGGATCACCAGAGTTGCCCAGCGCTCAGGACGCTCTGGGCGCTGACGTCTCGCCTGACGAATTCCAAAGGGAACCCTCAGCACATTGGTGCCTTCGATCGGCAAGGTGTGTCCTCGACCGAGGGCTGCCTGAAGGCATTCGGGGATGTCGGGAAGCTGGAGCGAGTCTGGGGTTTGCTCAGTGGATTGTTTTTGATTTTTGGTGTCGCGACTCATTGATTCCCTTTTTGCGACGGTGAATGCTGTGCAGTGTGATCAAAGTTTCCTTTGCACAATTAAAAATCGAAGATTAATTTCCGATTTCGGTAAAATTTAACCCATTGGCTGGGACGCAGTGGGCTGAGCCGCAGCCATCTCCTCAACACTGGGGCAGGTGCAGATCAGATTGCGATCGCCGTAGGCGTTGTCGATCCGGGCCACAGCAGGCCAGAACTTGTTTTGCCGCTGATCCTGCAACGGAAATGCCGCCTGTTCACGGGAATAGGGGCGATCCCAGTGATCGGCCGTCACAGCACTCAGAGTGTGGGGAGCACGGCGCAGTGGATTGTTCTCACGATCGCTGAGACCATTTTCAATCGAAGCCACTTCTGCACGGATCGCGATCATGGCGTCGCAGAAGCGATCCAGCTCTTCAAGACTTTCGCTTTCCGTGGGTTCAACCATCACAGTGCCCGCCACCGGCCAGCTGACTGTCGGAGCATGGAAGCCGTAATCCATCAGACGCTTCGCCAGGTCATCCACCTCAAGACCAGCGCTACGCCTGAGATCGCGCAGATCCAGAATGCATTCATGGGCCACCAGTCCTCCCTCTCCCCGGAACAGCACCGGGTAGTGCGCATCGAGCCGATGCGCCAGATAATTGGCTGACAGCAAAGCCACAGCTGTGGCCTGCCGCAGGCCAGCTGGGCCCATCAAACGCAGATACATCCAGCTGATCGGCAGGATGCCGGCACTGCCCAGGGGGGCTGCAGACACCGCTGAAATGGCCTGATCACCGCCGCCGGTCATCAGTGGATGACCGGGAAGAAACGGCCGCAGATGCTCTCCCACCGCGATGGGACCCACCCCCGGGCCACCGCCGCCATGGGGAATGCAGAACGTCTTATGCAGATTGAGATGGCAGACATCCGCCCCGAACGCCCCTGGCCTGCAGACACCGACCTGGGCATTGAGGTTGGCGCCATCCAGATACACCTGACCGCCATGGTCATGAACGAGGCTGCAGATTTCACGGATTCGGGTCTCGAACACCCCATGGGTTGAGGGATACGTGACCATCAGAGCCGCCAGGGAATCAGCGTTCTCCGAGAGCTTGCTGCGCAGATCTTCCACATCGACATTCCCCTGCTCATCACAAACCACAGGCACCACACGCATCCCAGCCATCACGGCACTGGCGGGGTTGGTGCCATGGGCACTGGTGGGAATCAGACAGACATCACGATGGCCCTCACCGCGTGACTGATGCCAGGCGCGAATCACCAATAAACCGGCGAACTCGCCCTGAGAACCAGCATTGGGCTGCAAGGAAACGCCCGCGAAACCGGTGAGCTCAGCCAACCAGCTCTCGAGGTCCTGGGCCATGCGCTGATTGCCCTTCAGCTGGTCAGCGGGAGCAAAGGGATGGATGCTCCCGAACTCCCTCCAGCTCACCGGTGCCAGCTCCGCTGCAGCATTCAGTTTCATGGTGCAGCTGCCCAGAGGAATCATCCCGTGCACCAATGAGAGGTCTTTGCTGACCAAACGCTGGATGTAGCGAAGCAGCTCGGTTTCACTGCGGTAACGGTGAAACACCGGTTGCTGCAGCCAGGGGCTGGACCGCAGCGGCAAGCCCACCAGGGCCTGATCGTGGATGGCTGTGTCAGACAGTTCTGGCAGCTGGCCTCCGGTGGCCTCCGCCACCAGTGCCAGCAGCCGATACACCTCTTTGCTGTCGCTGAGCTCATCCAGGCTGATACCGAATCCTTCCGCCTGTTCGATCGCCGCACCATCGGGCAGGAGTCGCAGGTTGAAGCCGGCTCGAGCTGCCAGTTGATGCACTCGCGGGGCCTGAGCGCAGATCACATCAACACTGTCGAAGCGTGATCCCTGCGGAAGAGCAAGTCCAAGCGAACGCAGTCCCTCGTCGAGCTGACAGCGCAGCTGGAGCAGACGTCGGGCAATCGCCTCAAGACCTTCGGGCCCGTGGTGCACGGCGTAGAACGAGGCCATCACCGCCAGCAGCACCTGGGCAGTGCAGATATTGCTGGTGGCTTTGTCTCGGCGGATGTGTTGCTCACGGGTCTGCAACGCCAGGCGCAGTGCGACATTGCCTTCGCCATCTCTCGACTGCCCAACAATGCGTCCGGGGACCTGCCGGCGGTAAGCATCGCGGGTGGCAAAGAACGCCGCGTGGGGACCGCCTCCACCCATCGGCACTCCGAAACGCTGGGCACTGCCCACAGCGATATCGGCACCGAGGGCACCCACCGGCTCCAGCAGCACCTGCGCCAAAGGGTCAGTGGCCACGGTGACCAAGGCGCCATGCTCGTGGGCCCTGGCTATGCAGGATCGAGGGTCCCAGAGCCGGCCGCAGCGTCCAGGGAGCTGCAACAGCACTCCGAACACATCGTCACCCCACACGAACTGATCAGGCTCCGCCAAGTCGAGCTTCACACCGATCGGCTGGGCCCTGGTGCGCAGAACCGACAGAGTCTGTGGCAGCACGGCGGCATCAACCAGAAAGCGTGTTGCTTCAACTCGCTTGCAGACGCCAAAGCTCATCGACATGGCCTCCGCCGCCGCGGTGGCTTCATCCAGAAGTGAGGCATTGGCAATCGGCAGACCGGTCAGCTCGCTGATCAACGTCTGAAAATTGAGCAGTGCCTCCAGACGTCCCTGGGCGATTTCCGCTTGATAAGGGGTGTAGGCCGTGTACCAGGAAGGGTTCTCCAGCACCTGCCGCTGGATCAAAGCAGGCGTGACGGTGCCGTAGTAACCAAGACCGATCAACGACCGATTCACACGGTTCAGCCCGGCAAGCTGGCGCAGTTCAGAGAGAGCTTGCTGCTCTCCGATACCTTCGGGAAGCTGCCCCTGCGGCGGACTTGAATCAAGAATGTCTTGTGGCACCACGGCCTGCAGAAAGCGCTCTAGATCGGCAAAACCAAGCCGATCGAGCATCAGCTGATTGGCTGCGGATCCCGGGCCGATATGGCGCTGCGCGAAAGGCGGAAGCTTCCTCGCTGAAGCCGTTTCCACCATGCGCTGGTCCAGCAGGGTCATGGTGCAGCAACGGAGGTCGCCGACTTTAAGCAATTTGAGCCGGTCGACGATGTGATATCAGGTCGCGGCAACCTTGGCGGAGTAGGTCGTGGCATCCATCAACTGCTCAAGCTGCGTCACATCGCTGGGTCGGATCACGAGCAACCAACCCTCACCATGGGGATCCTTCTGGAGTTCTTCGGGATTGGCCAGCAGAGCTTCATTGCGCTGCAGAACCTCACCACTGAGGGGGGCATACATCTCTTCAACAGCCTTGACCGACTCTACGGTGCCGAAACTGCTGCCACGGCTGAGATCAGAACCCACCTCGGGGAGATCCACAAACACGATGTCGCCGAGTTGATCCACGGCATAGGCACTCAGGCCGATACGGATCAAATCAGCTTCCTGCCAGGCGTATTCATGGCTGTCGGCGTAGCGGTAGGAGGCAGGGAAGTCAAAGGCCATCGGGCCGCACCAGCGTCTCTCAGTCAGTGTGCGCCAGATTCAGATGTCCCGCCGCAGCCAGGGCTTGCAGCGCCTGGATCAGAGCCAGCTCGACATGGGCGTGATGGGTGCCTCCCTGAACGTAGAGATTGAACGGCTCCCGCAATGGCGCGTCAGCGGAGAACTCACTGGTGCTGCCATCGATAAAGGTGCCACCAGCCATCACCAGATCACTGGCATAGCCGGGCATCGATGCCGGCACTGGATCGAGGTAGGAGCCCACCGGGGAACAGGCCTGAAAGGCGCGGCAGATCAGCTTGAGGGCCTCAGGATTCCCCAGCTGTACAGCCTGGATCAGGTCACTGCGCGACGCGCCGGCAACGGGCTGCACGGGAAACCCCAGATCAGCGAACACACCGGCCACCAGATCAGCGCCGATCAAGGCTTCGGCCACCATCTGGGGAGCCAGAAACAGACCCTGCAGTAACAATCGATGCAGGTCAAAACCAGTCCCCCCTTCACTGCCGATCCCTGGTGCGGTGAGACGGCAGCAGGCTTGTTCCACCAGATCGGCGCGTCCGGCGACGTAACCACCGGCGGGCGCGATCGTTCCGCCCAGGTTTTTGATCAATGAACCTGCGACCAGATCCGCACCCACCTCTGGTGGCTCCTGGGCCTCAACCAGTTCTCCGTAGCAGTTGTCCACGAAGCACACGCAGTCGGGCTGCCGTTCGTGGATGCGGGCACAGAGCCGACCAATGGTCTGCACGCTGAGCGATGGGCGCCAGCTGTAACCACAACTGCGCTGGATCAGGATCAGGCGAAGGGGTCGCGCCAGGGCCTGATCCAGGGCCTTCCCATCCACAGCCCCGGCTTCGTTGAGCTTCAGCTCTTCGTAGTCGATACCGAAATCCTTGAGGGATCCTTGCCCCTCTCCACGAAGACCGATGACCTCTTCGAGCGTGTCGTAAGGACGCCCGGTGATGGACAGCAAGCGATCGCCTGGCCGCAGCACTCCGAACAAGGCTGCAGCGATGGCGTGAGTACCGCTCACGAACTGAAGTCGCACAGCCGCTGCTTCCGCGCCGAGCACCCGAGCGAAGACCCGGTCGATCACCTCCCGGCCCTGGTCACCGTGCCCATAACCGCTGACGGAGGCGAAATGCTGAGTCCCAACCCGTTCAGCCTTAAAGGCCGCCAGAACCTTTTGCAGTCGATCAGCCACAGCAGCGGTGCGCTGACGGGCAAGAGGCTGCTGACGCTCTCGTACAGCAGCCACTTGCCTGCAGGCAAAGTCCTTGGCATCACTGAGATTCATCCCCTATGCACCGGTGCTCTCTACATAGCGATTTGAAGCCTGTGCCACGGGAGAACCGCAAAAAGCCTGCAGTTTTCTTTTACATTCACACTCCCAACTAACTGTTTTGGTCTCGGCTGTAGCCGTTCCGACCGCGACAGAACTGGTTCAAGGAGAAGCTTCTTGGTTACAACCACTCCGGCAGCCACCACTTCAAACCGCGAATTGCGTATGCGCGCAGCGGTGATGGCGCCCCGTGAACGGCTGCCGCGTAAACAGCGCAAATTCAAAGGTGGCACCACCTCCTTCATGGTGGCGATGCACGTGCTGGCCACCATTGCACTGCTGCCAAGGTTCTGGAGCATTCAGGGAGTTGTGGCCCTCGCCGTTCTCTACTGGGCCACGGTGCTCGGAGTGACACTGGGCTTGCATCGTCTTGTGGCGCACCGCAGTTTTGAAGTTCCCCGCTGGCTTGAACGGGTGCTTGTGATCATGGGCACCCTGGCCGCACAGAGCGGACCGATCGACTGGGTGGCCTTGCACCGTCACCATCACAAATTTTCTGATCAACCCAACGATCACCACGATGCAGGTCGGGGGCTGTGGTGGAGCCACAGCGAGTGGATGCTGCACGAAATCCCCGCTCTTGAACACAAAGAGCGATTCGGTGGCGACCTGCTGAAGGATCCCTTCTACGTCTGGCTTGATCGCTGGTTCCTGGTCCTGCAGATCCCGATCGGCCTGGCGCTGTACTGGTATGGCAACGCTGCTCAGGTGCATGGAGGAGGCGTTGGTCTGGTGCTGTGGGCCATTCCCTTGCGCCTGGTTGTCGTCTATCACGTCACATGGCTGGTGAACTCGGCCACCCACGCCTTCGGCTATCGCAATTTCGACTGCCCGGATCTCTCACGCAATTGCTGGTGGGTGGCCGTTCTGTCCTTCGGAGAGGGTTGGCACAACAATCATCACGCCCATCCAGGTAGTGCTCGCCACGGACTGCGCTGGTTCGAGTTCGACATCACTTGGATGCACATCCGGATGCTGCAGAAGCTTGGACTCACCCGACGCGTGCGTCAGGCCCGCTACCCCGGCTGAGCAACCGTTCGCAATTCGGCCAGAAATGCCTCAGCGCTCTGCCCCTTGCTGCCTTCGAGAGCCAGATGCGTGGCATGAAGATCGAGGAACTCACCATCGAGCTCCTCGGCGCTGTATTCCCTGAGGCCTGCCATCACTTCGGCAAAACGCTCGCGGCGTTGGTTTTTGGTGACCGGATAGGCCTCCATCACCTGATCGCGACACTGTCGCCAGGCCCGCCCACGGCAAAGACTGTCGGCGATCGCCGCACTCAGGGCAGCTGCTTCCGTTTGATCAATCCGCCAATCGAAACCTGGCGGCAAGGGGCCTAAGCCCACAAAGATTTCCAGCAGCTCACCGGCACCGAGGGGCTCACCATGGGCTGCGAGCAGGGGCACGGAACTGTCGCTCAACACCCGCAACAGATCGGGGTGAACTTCCGCCAGCTGATCTCGGATCGGATCCAGGCCCTGATGCAGCACTGCATTCGCCTGGCCGAGTGCGAGAAAAACCTCCGGCCCCGGAGACGAGAGCTTGCCGTTGCGGAGATTGGAGATCTGGGAGTTATGCACACGACCGAGGTCCAGAGCATCGGCCAGGGCGGGCAATACCTTGTGGGACCAGCCGTTGCGCTCATGCCACACATGAATGAGGTGAGCCATCGCCTGGCGCCCTTCTTCAAGGCGCTGGCGGTAACCCTTGGTCACATGATCAGAACCACTTGCCTTATCCATTGGTTGATACGTATCCGTATCGCGTATAGTGTGCAGAGATCAACCGGGATCAAGTCATGGCACCAAGCGCGATTAGAACGCCTTCGCCACCCAGTCGGAAACCAGTTTCGCATCGTGGCCCCAGGCTGGCAATCAAGCCCTACCGGCGCCCCAAGAGCAAGACGCGCATCGCTCCCAAGAGCGAAAAAAGCTGGGTAACGATCGGATTCATGATCGTGATCCATGTCCTGGGACTGCTGGCACTCGCTCCTGCCTTCTGGAGCTGGGAAGCCGTCACCAGCCTGCTGGTGCTGTATTGGGTCACCGCCTGCCTTGGCGTCACCATCGGCTATCACAGGCTGCTCTCACACCGCTCGTTCCGAGTGCCGCTCTGGCTGGAGCATTTCTTTGCCACCTGCGGCGCCCTGAGCTGCCAGCACGGACCAATCGACTGGGCCGGACTGCACAGGCATCACCACAAGTATTCCGATACGGATGCGGATCACCACAACAGCAACAAGGGCTTCTGGTGGAGCCACATGGGCTGGATGTTCAATGCGATTCCAGCGATGCAGGAGGTGCCCCGCATGACCGGTGATCTGGCCAAGGACCCCTACTACCGCTGGCTGAACAACTGGTTCCTGGTTCTGCAGCTTCCGCTGGCCGGCCTGCTGTTCTGGATCGGCACTGCGACCGGTGCAGGCGGCTGGGCCCTGGTGCTCTGGGGGATTCCTCTGCGCCTGGTGCTCGTCTACCACGTCACCTGGCTGGTGAATTCCGCCACCCACTGCTGGGGCACCGTGGCCTTTGAGAGCGGCGACGATTCGCGCAATAACAAATGGGTGGCCGCCGTCACCTTCGGCGAGGGCTGGCATAACAATCACCACGCCTTCCCGCATTCGGCGCGTCATGGCCTGCAGCCCGGACAAATCGATCTCACCTGGGAGCACATCCGTCTGATGCGTGCTCTGGGCCTGGCCACCAAAGTGCGACTGCCCGTGAAGTCGTAAAGTTATCCATCGCTAATCCGTCGTCGTCAGGATCCTTCTCCCATGGCCAAGCGCGTACAAGTCGTTCTGAATGAGGACGTCCTCAG
Organism: Synechococcus sp. BIOS-E4-1; assembly: GCF_014279995.1. Lineage (NCBI taxonomy): Bacteria > Bacillati > Cyanobacteriota > Cyanophyceae > Synechococcales > Synechococcaceae > Synechococcus > Synechococcus sp. BIOS-E4-1. The sequence goes on from NZ_CP047935.1 coordinate 3,111,909, forward strand.
CCTCGGCCGGGACGGAGATCTGGTGGAAGTTGCCCCTGGCTATGCCCGCAACTTCCTGTTGCCCTGCGGCAAAGCTGTGCCTGTGACCCCTGCCGTGATGAAGCAGGTGGAGCATCGTCGCGCCAAGGAAGCCGAGCGCCAGGCCGCTCTCAAGGAGGAAGCCGTCGCCTTCCGCACCGCACTCGACACCATCGGTCGCTTCACGGTGAAGAAGCAAACGGGAGAGGACGACGTGCTGTTCGGCACCGTCACCAATGGTGATGTGGCCGAGGTGATTGAAGAGGCCACCAAGAAAGAAGTAGATCGCCGTGACATCACCGTGCCCGACATCCATCGGACAGGAAACTACAAGGTTCAGGTCAAGCTGCACAGCGAAGTGACCGCTGAAATCAACCTGGAAGTGGTCAGCTACTGAACACGGATCAAAAATGACTCTGATGTCACCGACAAGGTGCGTCAGAGTGATTATTCCTTCTGAGCGGCTGCCGCCATGGTGAGCGTTCCCTTGTCAGAGTCCGGTGGCGAGTCCACCGAGGGGGAGCGCCGCGGTTTCGGCAAAGGTCGCAGGCGTGAAGAGCCCAGCTTCGAGGCTCTGCCCGATTCGATCCCGCCGCAAAACCTGGAGGCGGAAGAAGCGGTTCTGGGCGGCATCCTGCTCGACCCGGATGCCATCGGTCGCGTGGCCGACGTGCTGCAACCGGAAGCGTTTTATCTCAATGCCCATCGCGAGATCTTCCGCACTGCGGTGATGCTCCATAGCCAGGGCAAACCCACCGATCTCACCGCAATGACCGCCTGGCTGGCGGACACCGGTGCACTCGAGAAGGTTGGAGGCAGCAGCAGGCTGGTGGAGCTTGTGGATCGCGTGGCCTCCACCGCCTCGATCGAGCAGGTGGCACGCCTGGTGATGGATAAGTATCTGCGCCGGCAACTGATCCGCTCAGGCAACGAAGTGATCCAGCTGGGCTTCGATCAGGGTCTGCCTATGGAGCAGGTGCTCGACAAGGCCGAGCAGACCATCTTCGCCATCAGTCAGGAAAAACCATCGCAGGGTTTGACGCCCACCGCCGAGATTCTCACCAGCACCTTCAACGAAATCGAAAGCCGCTCGCTAGGCACCTCGGTGGCAGGCATTCCGGTGAATTTCTACGACCTGGACGCCATGACCCAGGGCCTGCAGCGCAGTGATCTGATCATCGTGGCCGGACGCCCGGCCATGGGCAAAACATCGATCGTGCTCAATCTGGCCAAGAACGTGGCTCAGTTGCATGACCTGCCGGTGTGTGTGTTCTCACTGGAGATGAGCAAGGAGCAACTCACCTATCGGCTGCTCTCGATGGAAGTGGGCATCGAAGCGGGCCGGCTGCGCACAGGCCGTCTCCAACAGGAGGAGTGGCCGCTGCTTGGCCAGGGCATCAACACCCTGGGCCAGCTGCCGATCTACATCGACGACAAGCCCAACTCGGGCGTGCTGGAGATGCGTTCGCTCTGCAGGCGACTGATGGCCGAACAGGGCAAGGAACTCGGTCTGATCGTGATCGACTACCTGCAGCTGATGGAAGGATCCAGTCCTGACAACCGAGTGCAGGAAATTTCAAGAATCACAAGAGCTCTCAAAGGGATGGCCCGTGAACTGAACGTGCCGGTGATCGCCTTGTCCCAGCTCAGCCGTGGCGTGGAATCGCGAACCAACAAACGACCGATGCTCAGTGACCTGCGCGAATCGGGCTCGATTGAACAGGACGCCGATCTGGTGCTGATGATCTACCGCGACGAGTACTACAACCCGGAAACTCCCGATCGGGGAATCACAGAAGTGATCGTGACCAAGCACCGCAACGGCCCGGTGGGCACGGTGAAGCTGCTGTTCGAGCCACAGTTCACCCGCTTCCGCAACCTCGCCGCCTAAACCTCAGCATGTGGATTGGGCGCATCCTTCTGCTTGGTGTTGGCTCGTCGTACATCGCACGCTGGATCCTGAGTCCTCAACGGCATCGCAGCTATGTGGCCGCTTGTCTCAAGGCATTGCACAAGACAAGCCGTTGGCTGCCGCGCGGTCGGCACACAGTTCGACGCCTCGGTCGACGAACCTTCCGCGCCACGCTCAAAGCCTCCAGCAGGAGATCAATGCAATCAGCACAGAGCCTGAGTGCGCGTTGAGGGTGCAACCGCGATCAAGCACTCCGACAAAAGCTCGTTGAAGCAGCTGGATGCACGGTTTCAGACGTGTGCAGAACTGCAAGATCTGTTTCACCCACTCTCCCCCGATCTGGTCGCCGTTCAGCTCAGCCAGGGTCCTCTGCATGGGCGAGTACGCGTTTTTGTGCTGGGGAGCTACCGCTTCAACGTGCTCGAAACCAACTAGAACCTGTTTCTCAGCGGGACGCGGCGGCCCAAGCCCTGCACGCTGGCCATTCCATTGACGGACGCCATAGCGGATCAGCCGTACCGCGCCCAGGGAATTCCCATGCCTTGGCCAGGCTTGATGGGCTACAAACGAACGCTGAGCGATTTCGATCTCAGCGTGCCTGCCCAGGCAACACTGGCAACTTTGGTGATCGGCAAGGAAGCCTTGCTGGAACGCCATGCACAGCATGGAGGTGGACCGCTGATGCTGAAGCGCTGGGAGGGCACCAATCAGCTGGAAGTGCAGGTGGAACTGCGACGCCGCCTGCAGCAGCAACTCAACGATCTGGTGGAACGAGATCAGGACACCTGGAAACCCGAAGAACCCGATCAGCTGATCGACACTGTGATTGGCTGCTTTGAAGCGCAAAACAGCCAAACCATGCACATCGCCACACGGGAGGATCGCCATCAAGCCGCGATCGAGTTGCTGCACTGGTGTGCCAACAACACAAGCAAGTCGCTGTCCATGAATGCGCTCTCAGCCGAGCTGAATCAATCTCGGACATCACTGTTTAAAGGAGCCAGGAAACACTTCGCCTGCACCCCTCTTGAGCTGCAACGATCGATCCGCATGGACAGGATTGGCCAACTACTGCTCAATCCAAGCCGACGCCGTGAGCTGGGGCTGAATGGCGTCGGAGCGATCGCATCGGCCGTGGGATTTACCAGCCGCAGCCACTTTGCACGGCGATACCAGCAGCAGTACGGCGAACCCCCACAAGCCACCCTGAACCGCAGCCGCGATGCGACGGACACCTGAACGATCAGGGATTGAAAAAAATCCCGCACTTTTGGGATCACGTTGCCCTTGGGATTGATGGGTTTTCTCCCAGAATTTGCTGAGACTTTCCTGAGTTGCTCCAGACGTGACCGACACCACGCCTTCTGAAGCACCTGATGCCGTCGAAAGCTCAATCACATTGACGAACCAATCAATGTCGAACAAGCAGAAGACATCGACATTGGAACAAGAATCAAAATTTTTTGCGGACGCAACTACAACAACCAAATTTATTAGAGCAGACATTTCGACGCTTCCCAAAGATCAATCCAATTTCTGTTTTGAGTCAAAATTAATTCACGCCAATATTTCTATAGCCAAAACGTTTGTTGATACTACACGCAAACCATATCCCGCTGACTGGGCAACATTCTTTTCAACAAATCCAGGCAATCCGCCACTTTGCCTGTTGAAGAAATAAAGCGAGAGAATAGATGCCATGTCTTTAGTTACGGCAAACAATCTGATCAATACCTGGAACCTGAATGGCGGAAGCCTTGATGCAGCTTTTGTCAGCACAATTCAAGGCAGTTTTGCAGACATCAATTACCTCTACAACTTGCCCAATCTGACAGGGCTTGGAGATGAAGCACACATCCTTGAGGACACATCCCTGGCCGTTGTGTCTCTCAACACACTGGACGGCAAAACCTCCGGCACCATCAATGCCAGCTCCATCAACACGCTCACCGGTAGCACCGCTGACCTGAATACTGCCTATGCATCAGGAGGCATCAGCAATCTCGGCAACGAGGCCGTCACCATCTCTGACACCAGCCTTGCTGTCTCTGTTCTCAACACACTCGATGGACGCACCTCTGGCGCCATCAATGCCAGCTCCATCAACACGCTCTCTGGCACTGCCGCTGACCTCAATACTGCTTACACATCAGGCGGCATCAGCAATCTCGGCAATGAAGCCGTCACCCTCACGGACACCTCTCTTGCTGCTTCCGTTCTCAATGCCCTCGACGGACACACCTCCGGTGCCATTAATGCCTCCTCCATCAACACACTCACCGGCAGCGCCGCTGATCTGATCACCGCCTACGACTCTGGTGGTATCACTGGCCTGGGCAATGAAGCGGTCAACGTCAACAGCGGCACTGCTTCAACGTCCCAAGCCAATGCCCTTGCCGTCGACACATCCGGGGTCGTCACCGCCACCATCTCCAATGGCGACATGGCCACCCTCGCCGGGCTCAGCGAAACCGGTAACGCCTACACCATCACCATCACCGACAACAGCGTTGCGGCCGCTGCTCTCAACACTCTCGATGGCAAAACCTCCGTTGCCATCAACGCCAGCAACATCACCACACTCTCAGGCGGCGCCGCTGATCTGATCACCGCTTACGACTCCGGTGGCATCAACGGCCTGGGCAATGAAGCCGTCAATGTCAACAGCGGCACTGCCTCCACCTCACAGGCCAATGCCCTCGCCGCCGGCACATCCGGCGTGGTCACCGCCACCATCTCCGATGGCGACATGGCCACCCTCGCCAGCATCACCGAAACAGGCAACGCCTACTCCATCACCATCACCGACAACAGCGTTGCTGCTGCTGCTCTCAACACTCTCGATGGCAAAACCTCCATTGCCATCAACGCCAGCAACATCACCACCCTCACCGGTGCAGCCGCTGACCTCAACACCGCCTACACCGCCAATGGCAACGGCTCCATCTCTGGTCTCAACAACGAGGCCGTCACTCTTTCCGACACCAGCCTCGCCGTCTCCGTCCTCAACACCCTCGATGGCAACACCTCCGGCACCATCAATGCCAGTTCCATCAACACTCTCACTGGTGCTACAGCAGATCTCAACACCGCTTACGCATCAAGCGGCATCTCTGGCCTGAACGACGAGGCCATCACCCTTTCCGACACCACCCTCGCCGCATCCGTCCTCAACACCCTCGATGGCCACACCTCCGGCAGCATCAATGCCAGCTCCATCAACACGCTTTCAGGCAACGCCGCAAACCTGATCACTGCCTACGCATCAGGAGGAATCACAGGTCTTGGCAATGAAGCGGTCAACGTCAACAGCGGCAGTGCGTCCACCGCCCAGGCCAACAACCTCGCTGCTGCCACTTCCGGTGTGGTCACCGCCACCGTCTCCGATGGCGACATGGCCACCCTTGCCGGTCTCAGCGAAACCGGCAACGCCTACACCATCACCATCACCGATAACAGTGTTGCCGCAGCTGCTCTCAACGCCCTCGACGGCAAAACCTCCGTTGCCATCAATGCCAGCAACATCACCACGCTCACGGGCACCGCAGTTGACATCAACACCGCTTACGCCGCCAATGGCTCCAGCATCGCCGGACTCGGCAATGAAGCTGCCACCCTCTCGGACTCATCCCTCGCCGTCTCCGTCCTCAACGATCTCGACGGCCATACCTCCGGCACCATCAATGCCGGCTCCATCAACACACTCACCGGCAGCGCCGCTGATCTGATCACCGCCTACGACTCTGGTGGCATCTCCGGCCTTGGTAATGAAACGGTCAATGTCAACAGCGGCAGCGCTTCCACCTCCCAGGCCAACAACCTCGCTGCTGCCACATCCGCTGTGGTCACCGCCACCATCTCCGATGGCGACATGGCCACACTCGCCGGGCTCACCGAAACCGGTAACGCCTACTCCATCACCGTCACCGACAACAGTGTTGCGGCCGCTGCTCTCAACACACTCGACGGCAAAACCTCCGTTGCCATCAATGCCAATGCCATCACCACCCTCACCGGTGCAGCCGCTGATCTCAACACCGCCTACACCTCAGGCGGCATAAGCAATCTCGGCAATGAGGCCGTCACCCTCTCCGACACCAGCCTCGCCATCTCCATTCTCAACGCCCTGGATGGACGCACCTCCGGTGCCATCAACGCCTCCTCCATCAACACACTCAGCGGTGCAGCGGCTGATCTGAACACCGCCTACACATCAGGCGGCATCAGCAATCTCGGCAATGAAGCCGTCACTCTCTCCGACACCAGCCTCGCTGCTTCCGTTCTCAACATCCTCGATGGACGCACCTCCGGTGCCATCAATGCCTCCTCCATCAACACGCTCACCGGTAGCGCGGCTGACCTCAACACCGCCTACACCTCAGGCGGCATCAGCAATCTCGGCAATGAAGCCGTCACCCTCTCCGATACATCCCTCGCCGTCTCCGTTCTCAACATCCTCGATGGACGCACCTCAGGTGCCATCAATGCCAGCTCCATCAATTCCCTCTCAGGCAGCGCCGCTGATCTGATCACCGCCTACGACTCAGGTGGCATCACCGGCCTGGGCAATGAAACGGTCAACATCAACAGCGGCACTGCCTCCACCTCACAGGCCAATGCCCTCGCCGCCGACACATCCGGCGTGGTCACCGCCACCCTCTCCGATGGCGACATGGCCACTCTTGCCGGTCTCACGGGAACAGGTAACGCCTACACGATCAATATCACCGACACAAGCGTTGCCGCAGCGGATCTCAACACACTCGATGGCAAAACCTCCGTTGCCATCAATGCCTCCTCCATCAACACGCTCTCAGGCAGCTATGCCGATCTGACCACCGCCTTCACGGCTAACAGCAACGGTTCCATCTCTGGTCTTGGCAATGAAGCCATCAACGTCAACAGCGGCACCACTTCCACCGCCCAGGCCAACAACCTCGCTGCTTCCACCTCCGGTGTGGTTACCGCCACCCTCTCCGATGGCGACATGGCCACCCTCGCCGGCATCACCGAAACCGGTAACGCCTACACCATCACCATCACTGATACATCCGTTGCTGCATCAGCTCTCAACACACTCGATGGCAAAACCTCCGTTGCCATCAATGCCAGCAATGTCACCACGCTCTCAGGCAGCTACGCCGATCTCAACACTGCCTTCACAGCTAACAGCAACGGTTCCATCTCTGGTCTTGGCAATGAAGCCATCTCCGTCTCCGGAGCTGTCACCACCTCTCAAGCCAACACCCTCGCTGCTGCCACCTCCGGTGTCGTCACCGCAACCGTCTCCGATGGCGACATGGCCACACTCGCCGGTCTCAGTGAAACCGGTAATGCCTACACCATCACCATCACTGATAACAGCGTTGCTGCAGCTGCTCTCAACACGCTGGACGGCAAAACCTCCGTTGCCATCAATGCCAGCAAAATCACCACACTTTCAGGCGCAGCCGCTGACCTCAACACCGCCTACACCTCATCGGGGCTCTCAGGTCTGAACAACGAAGCGATCACGCTCACTGACTCATCCCTCACTGCCTCAGTCCTCAATACCCTCGATGGCAATACCTCCGGCAGCATCAATGCCAACTCCATCAATACGATCACCGGCACTGCTGCTGATCTGATCACGGCCTACGCATCAGGCGGCATCAACGGCCTTGGCAATGAAGCGGTCAACGTCAACAGCGGCAACGCGTCCACCTCCCAGGCCAACACGCTCTCGGCTGCCACGTCCAGTGTTGTCACCGCCACCCTCTCCGATGGCGACATGGCCACCCTCGCCGGTCTCGGTGAAACCGGTAATGCCTACACCATCACCATCACCGATAACAGCGTTGCTGCTGCTGCTCTGAACACGCTCGACGGCAAAACTACTGTTGCCATCAATGCCAGCAACATCACCACGCTCACCGGTGCAGCCGCTGATCTGAACACCGCTTACACATCAGGCGGCATCAACAATCTCGGCGACGAGGCCATCACCCTCTCCGACACGTCCCTCGCCGTCTCCGTTCTGAATGCTCTTGATGGACACACCTCCGGTGCCATCAATGCCTCCACCATTAACACTCTCACCGGCGCAGCGGCTGATCTCAATACCGCATACACATCTGGCGGCATCAACAATCTCGGCAATGAGGCCGTGACTCTCAGCGACACCAGCCTCGCAGCGTCAGTACTCAACACCCTCGACGGTCACACCTCCGGTGCCATCGATGCCAACTCCATCAACACGCTCACCGGCGCAGCCGCTGATCTGAACACCGCCTACGCCGCCAACGGCTCCAGCATCATCGGCCTCGGCAATGAAGCGGCCACCCTCGCCGATACCACCCTCGCCGTCTCCGCCCTCAACCTCCTCGATGGCCATACCTCAGGAACCATCAATGCCTCCTCCATCAACACACTCAGCGGTGCAGCCGCTGATCTGAACACCGCCTACACCTCTGGCGGCATCAGCAATCTCGGCAATGAGGCCGTCACCCTCTCCGATACCAGCCTCGCCGTCTCCGTTCTCAACATCCTTGATGGCCACACCTCAGGAACCATCAATGCCTCCTCCATCAACACGCTCACGGGTGCGGCCGCAGATCTGAACACCGCCTACACCTCAGGCGGCATCAACAATCTCGGCAATGAGGCCGTCACTCTTTCCGACACCAGCCTCGCCGTCTCCGTTCTCAACGACCTCGACGGCAACACCTCAGGCACCATCGATGCCAATTCCATCAACACACTCTCAGGTACTGCCGCTGATCTCAATACCGCCTACGGCTCCTCCGGCATCAACAATCTCGGCGACCAGGCCATCACCCTCTCCGACACCAGCCTCGCTGTCTCCGTCCTCAACATCCTTGATGGCCACACCTCAGGAACCATCAATGCCTCCTCCATCAACACACTCAGCGGTGCAGCCGCTGATCTCAATACCGCATATACATCCGGCGGCATCAGCAATCTCGGCAATGAGGCCGTCACTCTCTCCGACACCAGCCTCTCCGCCTCTGTTCTCAACACCCTGGATGGACGCACCTCCGGTGCCATCAATGCCTCCTCTATCAACACACTTACGGGTGCAGCAGCAGATCTCAGCACCGCTTACACATCAGGCGGCATCAGCAATCTTGGCAATGAGGCCATCACCCTCTCCGATACCTCCCTCGCCGTCTCCGTCCTCAACGCCCTCGATGCACACACCTCCGGTGCCATCAATGCGTCCTCCATCAACACGCTCACCGGTGCAGCGGCTGATCTGAACACCGCTTACACATCAGGCGGCATCAGCAATCTCGGCAATGAAGCCGTCACTCTCTCCGACACCAGCCTCTCCGCTTCTGTTCTCAACACCCTCGATGGACGCACCTCCGGTGCCATCAATGCCTCCTCCATCAATACCCTCTCAGGCAGCTATGCCGATCTGACCACCGCCTTCACGGCTAACAGCAACGGTTCCATCTCTGGTCTTGACAATGAAGCTGTCTCCATCACCGAAGTTGTCAGCACCTCACAGGCAAACAACCTCGCTGCTGCCACTTCCGGTGTCGTCACCGCCACACTCTCCGATGGCGATCTCGCAACCCTGGCCGGGCTCACAGAAACCGGCAACGCTTACTCGATCACCATCAGCGACGCATCGGTCGCGGTATCGGCGCTCAACACCCTGGACGGCAAAACCACTGATGCCATCAATGCCAGCAACATCACCACACTCACTGGTGCAGCCGCAGACCTCAACACCGCTTACACATCAAGCGGTATCAGCAATCTCGGCAACGAGGCCGTCACCCTCAACGACACCTCTCTCAACGCCTCCGTTCTCAACGCCCTCGATGGACGCACCTCAGGTGCAATCAATGCCAACTCCATCAACACACTCACAGGCAGCGCCGCTGATCTGATCACCGCTTACGACTCCGGTGGCATCAATGGCCTGGGCAATGAAGCCGTCAATGTCAACAGCGGCACCGCTTCCACCTCACAGGCCAATGCCCTCGCCGCCGATACATCCGGCGTGGTCACGGCCACCATCTCCGATGGCGACATGGCCACACTCGCTGGGCTGAGCGAAACCGGCAACGCCTACACCATCAATATCACCGACAACAGCGTTGCTGCCGCTGCTCTCAACACTCTCGATGGCAAAACCTCCGTTGCTATCAACGCCAGCAACATCACCTCTCTCACCGGTGCAGCCGCTGACCTCAACACCGCCTACACCGCCAATGGCTCCAGCATCACAGGACTCGGCAATGAAGCTGCCACCCTGGCTGACACGTCCCTCGCCGTCTCCGTTCTCAACGACCTCGACGGCAACACCTCAGGCACCATCAATGCCGGCTCCATCAATTCCCTCTCAGGTACAGCAGCTGATCTAATCACTGCTTACGACTCCGGCGGCATCAATGGCCTGGGCAATGAAGCCATCAATGTCAACAGCGGCAGTGCTTCCACTGCACAGGCCAATGCCCTCGCCGCCGACACGTCCGGTGTCGTCACCGCCACCATCTCCGATGGCGACATGGCCACCCTCGCCGGGCTCAGCGAAACCGGTAACGCCTACACCATCACCATCACCGACAACAGTGTTGCGGCCGCTGCTCTCAACACACTCGACAGCAAAACCACTGTTGCCATCAATGCCAGCAACATCACCACGCTCACTGGTGCAGCTGCTGACCTCAACACCGCCTACACCGCCAACAGCAACGGCTCCATCAACGGCCTCGGCAATGAAGCAGCCACCCTCTCTGATACATCCCTCGCCGTCTCTGTTCTCAACACGCTCGATAGCAATACAACCGGCGCCATCAATGCCAGCTCCATCAACACCCTCACAGGCACAGCCGCAGATCTCAATACCGCTTACGCCTCCTCAGGTATCTCAGGCCTGGCCAACGAGGCCATCACCCTCTCCGACACGACCCTCAATGCATCGGTCCTCAACGACCTCGACGGCAACACATCCGGCGCCATCAATGCCGGATCGATCAACACGCTCACCGGTACTGCTGCTGACCTGATCACGGTCTACGCCGCCAACGGCTCCGGCATCACAGGCCTGGGCAATGAAGCCGTCAATGTCAGCAGCGGCACCGCTTCCACCTCACAGGCCAATGCCCTCGCTGCCGCCACATCCGGCGTGGTCACCGCCACCATCTCCGATGGCGACATGGCCACTCTCGCCGGCATCACCGAAACCGGTAACGCCTACTCCATCACCATCACGGAAACATCCGTTGCTGCATCAGCTCTCAACATCCTCGATGGCAAAACCTCCGTTGCCATCAATGCCGGCAACATCACCACCCTCACCGGTGCAGCCGCTGACCTCAACACCGCCTACACCGCCAATGGCAACGGCTCCATCAACGGGCTCGGCAATGAAGCAGCCACCCTCTCGGACACAACCCTCGCTGTTTCCGTTCTCAACGACCTCGACGGCAACACATCCGGCGCCATCGATGCCAGCAGCATCAATACGCTGACAAGTGATGACTACAACTCACTCAACACTGCGTACACAGCAGCAGGCAGTGGCGCAATCACAGGCCTTGGCAATGAAGCCATCACCGTTAACAACCGGATTCGCGCTTCAGAAGCAAACACACTGAATGGCCACACGTCGGGAGTCGTTACTGCAACAGTGACAGACTCAAATGGAACCAGCGCTCTGCTTGTTTCCAACGCCCTGACCCTTAACGGCACAGGCAATGCTTACTCAATTTTCATACGTGATAGAACCGTTGCCACCACTGATCTTTTAAGCATTGATGCGTTGACGACTGTCACGATCAATGCAACACGAATAACGAGGCTAACCGGAACTTATGCAAGCATTATTTCAACGTATGCGGCCGAAACTGCCGGAACGATTTCTGGCTTAGGCAGCAATTGCAGCTTCACAGCAAGCGGGTCAATCACTGTTGCAGAAGCCAATACTCTTTCAGGATTAATTTCGCATGGCAGCCGAAGCCTGACGGCCACAATCTCCAACGGAGATATGGCCACATTGGCAGGAATCAGTGAGAGCGGACACAACTTAAGCATCACCATCACCGACACATCCGTTGCTGCTGCTGCTCTCAACACCCTGGATGGGAAAACAGACACCACCATCAACGCCAGCAACATCACCACCCTCACCGGTACAGCCGCTGACCTCAACACCGCCTACGCATCCAGTGGCATCTCCGGTCTCAATAACGAAGCCGTCACCCTCTCCGACACGTCGCTCTCAGCCTCAGTCCTCAACACGCTCGACAGCAACACCTCCGGCACCATCAATGCCAGCTCCATCGACACCCTCAGCGGTGCAGCCGCTGACCTCAACACCGCCTACACCTCAGCCGGAATTTCTGGGCTCAGCGACGAGGCCATCACACTCACGGATACATCCCTCGCAGCATCCATTCTCAACGCGCTCGACGGACACACCTCAGGCACCATCAATGCCGGATCGATCAACACACTCTCAGGCAACGCCGCTGATCTGATCACCGCTTACGCATCAAGCGGCATCTCTGGCCTGAACGACGAGGCCATCTCCGTCAGCAGTGGGATCGTCACCACAGCGCAAGCCAACACGCTCTCGGCTGCCACATCGGCAGTTGTCACCGCCACCATCGCCGATGGCGACATGGCCACACTCGCCGGACTCACTGAAACCGGCAACGCCTACACGATCACCATCACGGACACATCCGTTGCTGCATCAGCTCTCAACACCCTCGATGGCAAAACAACTGTTTCCATCAATGCCGGCAACATCACCACCCTCACCGGTGCAGCCGCTGACCTCAACACCGCCTACACCGCCAACGGCAACGGATCCATCTCTGGTCTCGGCAACGAAGCTGCCACCCTCTCTGACACATCCCTCGCTGTTTCCGTTCTCAACATCCTTGACGGACGCACCTCAGGCAGCATCGATGCGGGCACCATCAACACGCTCACCGGTACAGCGGCTGATCTGAACACCGCTTACACATCAGGCGGCATCAGCAATCTCGGCAATGAGGCCGTCACTCTCTCCGACACGACCCTCGCCGTCTCCGTTCTCAACGACCTCGACGGCAACACCTCAGGCACCATCAATGCCAATTCCATCAACACACTCACCGGTGCAGCCGCTGATCTCAACACCGCTTACACCGCCAACGCCAACGGCTCCATCTCTGGTCTCAACAACGAGGCCGTCACTCTTTCCGACACCTCCCTCGCTGTTTCCGTTCTCAACAACCTCGACGGCAACACCTCAGGCACCATCAACGCCAACACCATCAACACGCTCACCGGCAGCGCCGCTGATCTGATCACCGCCTACGACTCCGGTGGCATCAACGGCCTGGCCAACGAGGCCGTCACCCTCACCGACACGACCCTCACCGTCTCCGTTCTCAATGCCCTCGACGGTCGCACCTCAGGCACCATCAATGCCAACTCGATCAACACCCTCACCGGTGCAGCAACAGACCTCATCACCGCCTTCGCATCAGGAGGCATCAACAACCTTGGAGCGACTGCGGTCAACGTCAACAGCGGCTCCGCATCCACTTCACAGGCCAACAACCTCGCCGCCGCAACATCCGGTGTGGTCACCGCCACTCTCTCCGATGGCGACATGGACACACTCGCCGGACTGACTGAAACCGGTAACGCCTACTCCATCACCATCACCGACAACAGCGTTGCCGCAGCTGCTCTCAACACACTCGACGGCAAAACAACTGTTGCCATCAACGCCAGCAACATCACCACCCTCACCGGTGCAGCCGCTGACCTCAACACCGCCTACACCGGCAACGGCAACGGCTCCATCACCGGCCTCGGCAATGAAGCTGCCACCCTCTCCGATACCAGCCTCGCTGTTTCCGTTCTCAATGACCTCGACGGCAACACCTCAGGCGCCATCAATGCCAACTCCATCAACACACTCACAGGCAGCGCAGCTGACCTGAACACCGCTTACGACTCCGGTGGCATCAGCAATCTCGGTAATGAGGCCGTCACCCTCACCGACAGCTCACTCGCCGTCTCCGTTCTCAATGCCCTCGACGGTCGCACCTCAGGCAGCATCAATGCCAATTCCATCAACACGCTCTCTGGCACTGCTGCTGATCTGATCAGCACCTACGCCGCCAACGGCTCCGGCATCTCAGGCCTTGGCAATGAGGCGGTCAATGTCAACAGCGGCACTGCTTCCACGACCCAGGCCAACAGCCTCGCCGCCGACACATCCGGTGTCGTCACCGCCACCATCTCCGAAGGAGACATGGCCACACTTGCCGATCTCACCGAAACCAGCAACGCCTACGCCGTCACCATTACCGATACACGCGTCAATGCGGATGAATTAAATACCTTAAACAGCAAAACAACCGTCAATATTGACTGCGGAAATATCACCCAAATCGTTGGTGCAATTAGTGATATCGCAACTGCTTACACATCTGGAGGTTTTACCGGTCTAGGTGACGAAGAAATCATCTTTACGTTCGCCAATATCCAGGCAGATCTTTTAAACGCAATTGATGCGGCCAACAGCAGGGTGATCAATGCATCAGGCGTTGCCTCTCTAACGGGCAGTGCATCAGATCTCAACACCGCCTATGCCTCCAGCGGTGTTTCAGGCCTTGGCAATGAGCCCGTCACGCTCACTGACAGCTCTCTGTCCGCATCGGTCCTCAACACACTCGATGGCAACACATCCGGCACCATCGATGCCAGCTCCATCAACACCCTCACCGGTACCGCCACTGACCTCAACACCGCCTATGCCTCGAATGCGGCAGGTGGTATCAGCAATCTCGGCAATGAGGCCGTCACCCTCTCCGACAGCTCACTCACCGCGACCGTTCTCAACAACCTCGACGGCAACACATCAGGCACCATCGATGCCAGCTCCATCAACACCCTCACCGGTACCGCCACTGACCTCAACACCGCCTACACCTCAGCTGGCATCTCTGGCCTGAACAACGAGGCAATCACCCTCACCGATACCTCTCTCACAGCCTCCGTTCTCAACACCCTCGATGGACGCACCTCAGGCACCATCAATGCCTCATCCATCAACACACTTGCCGGCACTGCCGCGGACCTCAACACCGCCTACACCTCAGCCGGCATCTCTGGCCTGAACAACGAGGCGATCACCCTCACCGATACCTCTCTCACAGCCTCCGTTCTCAACACCCTCGATGGACGCACCTCAGGTGCCATCAATGCCTCCTCCATCAACACACTGTCCGGCACGGCCGCTGACCTCAACACCGCCTACGGCTCCTCCGGCATCAGCAATCTCGGTGATGAAGCCGTCACCCTCACCGACACCTCACTCGCGGTCTCGGTTCTCAACACCCTCGACGGCAACACATCCGCCAGCGTGAACGCCAGTTCCGTCAACACACTCTCAGGCACGGCCGCTGACCTCAAGACCGCCTACGACTCCTCGGGCATCTCAGGTCTTGGCAACGAGGCCGTCACCATCACCGACACCTCACTCGCCGGATCGGTGTCGTTCACCCAACTCGGCCCCGACATCGATGGAGAAGCTGCCAACGATTACAGCGGCCGCAGCGTTTCTCTCTCCAGCGATGGCAGCACCGTTGCCATTGGTGCCTACGGAAACGATGGCAATGGCACAAATTCGGGCCATACGCGCATCTACCAGTGGGATTCAGCCTCCTCCTCCTGGAATCAACGCGGTAGCGATATCGATGGAGAAGCTGCCGGCGATTACAGCGGCTTCAGCGTTTCTCTCTCCAGCGATGGCAGCATCGTTGCCATTGGTGCCTACAACAACGATGGCAATGGCTCATCTTCGGGCCATACGCGCATCTACAAATGGGACGGCTCCAGCTGGAATCAACGCGGTAGCGATATCGATGGAGAAGCTACCAGCGATCTCAGCGGGCTCGGCGTTTCTCTCTCCAGCGATGGTAGCACCGTTGCCATTGGTGCCTACGGAAACGATGGCAATGGCTCAAATTCGGGCCATACGCGCATCTACAAATGGGACGGCTCCAGCTGGCATCAACGCGGTAGCGATATCGATGGAGAAGCTACCAGCGATTACAGCGGCTTCAGCGTTTCTCTCTCCAGCGATGGCAGCATCGTTGCCATTGGTGCCTACAGAAACGATGGCAATGGCTCAAATTCGGGCCATACGCGCATCTACCAGTGGAATTCAGCCTCCTCCTCTTGGAATCAACGCGGTAGCGATATCGATGGAGAAGCTACCGGCGATCTCAGCGGGCTCGGCGTTTCTCTCTCCAGCGATGGCAGCACCGTCGCCATTGGTGCCCTGGGAAACGATGGAAGTGCAGGAAACGCTGGGCACGTAAGAGTCTTTGATCTCGGCAATCAGATCACCCTCACCGCATCGGTCCTCAACACCCTCGACGGCAACACCTCAGGCACCATCGATGCCAGCAACATCACCACACTCACCGGTGCTGCCGCTGAACTGAATACCACCTACGCCTCCTCCGGCATCAGCAATCTCGGCAACGAGGCCATCACCCTCACCGACACCTCTCTCACCGCCTCCGTTCTCAACACACTCGACGGACACACCTCAGGCAGCATCGATGCCAACTCGATCAACACACTCTCCGGTGCTGCCGCTGAAATCAACACCGCCTACGCCTCCTCCGGCATCAGCAACCTCGGCAACGAGGCCGTCACCCTCACCGATACCTCACTCACAGCCTCCGTTCTCAACACCCTCGACGGCCATACATCCGGCACCGTCAATGCCAGCTCGATCAACACCCTCACAGGCACAGCAGCTGACCTGAACACCGCTTATGCCTCCACAGGCATCAGCAACCTCGGTGATGAGGCCGTCACCCTCACCGACACCTCACTCACAGCCACCGTTCTCAACACGCTCGATAGCAATACAACCGGTGCCATCAATGCCAGCTCGATCAACACGCTCTCAGGTGCTGCCGCTGAAATCAACACCGCCTACGCCTCCTCCGGCATCAGCAATCTCGGCAACGAGGCCGTCACCCTCACCGATACAACCCTCGCTGCATCCGTTCTCAACACCCTCGATGGCAACACAACAGGCAGCATCGATGCCAGCAACATCAACACACTCTCCGGTGTTGCCGCTGAACTCAACACCAGCTACGCATCAAGCGGCATCAGCAATCTCGGCAACGAAGCCGTCACCCTCACCGACACAACCCTCGCTGCATCCGTTCTCAACACACTCGACGGACACACCTCTGGCAGCATCAATGCCAACTCGATCAACACACTCTCCGGTGCTGCCGCTGAACTGAATACCACCTACGCCTCCTCCGGCATCAGCAATCTCGGCAAGGAGGCCGTCACTCTCACCGATACAACCCTCACCGCCTCCGTTCTCAACACCCTCGACGGACGCACCTCAGGCACCATTAATGCCAACTCCATCAACACCCTGACGGGTACAGCGGCAGATCTGAACATCGCCTACGCCTCCTCCGGCATCAGCAATCTCGGCAACGAGGCTGTCACCCTCACCGACACCTCACTCGCTGCATCCGTCCTCAACACGCTCGATGGCAACACAACAGGCAGCATCAATGCCAACTCCATCAACTCACTCACTGGAACGGCCGCAGACCTGATCAACGCCTACAGCTCATCCGGCATTTCAGGCCTCAACGACGAGGCGCTCACCCTTTCTGGGGCTTCATTTACCGCTTCAATCCTCAACAGCCTTGATGGACACACCACAGGAGTCATCAATGCTGGCTCCATCAATACACTTTTCGGCTCGGCCTCAGACCTGATCAGCGCCTACTCCTCTTCCGGGATCAACACACTTGGCGATGAGGCAATCACCCTCATCGACACCTCGCTGTCTGCATCCGTTCTCAACAACCTCGCCTCAAAAACCTCAGGCAACATCAACGCGTTCATCATCAACACACTGACAGGTACAGCTGCAGAGCTGAACACGGCCTACACCTCAACTGGCATCAGCAACCTCGGCAACGAGGCCGTCACCCTCACCGATACCTCACTCACAGCCTCCGTCCTCAACACGCTCGATGGCAACACATCCGGCAGCGTCAATGCCACTTCAATCAACACACTCTCAGGTGCTGCAGCAGACCTGAACACCGCCTACGCCTCATCCGGCATCAGCAACCTCGGCGATGAAGCCGTCACCCTCACCGACACCTCACTCGCCGCATCCGTCCTCAACACCCTCGACGGCAACACATCCGGCAGCATCAATGCCAGTTCCATCAACACACTCTCAGGTGCTGCCGCAGACCTGAACACCGCCTACGCCTCCTCAGGCATCAGCAATCTCGGTGACGAGGCCGTCACCCTCACCGATACCTCACTCGCTGCCTCCGTTCTCAACACGCTCAACGGCAACACGTCCGGAAGCGTCAATGCCAACTCCGTCAACACACTCACAGGTGCTGCCGCAGACCTGAACACCGCCTACGCCTCCACTGGCATCAGTAATCTCGGTAATGAGGCCGTCACCCTCACCGATACCTCACTCGCCGCAACCGTCCTCAACACGCTCGATGGCAACACATCCGGCAGCGTCAATGCCAACTCCATCAACACACTTGCCGGTAGCGCAGCTGATCTGAACACCGCCTACTCCTCCACTGGCATCAGCAACCTCGGTGATGAAGCCGTCACCCTCACCGATACCTCACTCGCCGCATCAGTCCTCAACACACTCGACGACAACACATCCGGCAGCGTCAATGCCAGCTCCGTCAACACACTCTCAGGTGCTGCCACTGACCTGAACACCGCCTACTCCTCCTCCGGCATCAGCAATCTCGGCGATGAAAATCTCAACGTCAGCACAGGAACAGCAACAACCTCGGAAGCCAACACTCTCGCAGCTGCCACAACCGGCGTGGTCACGGCAACCATCTCAGATGGCGATATGGCGACACTCGCTGGACTCAATGAAACCGGAAATGCTTACTCCATCTCCGTTACCGATTCATCCGTTTCAACCTCTGCGTTGAACAATCTTGGCAACAAAACCACGGTCGCCATCAATGCCACCGATATCAACAAACTCACTGGAACTGCGGCAGACCTCATCACCCTCTATGTCTCCTCAGGCTTCAGCAATCTCGGCAGTGAAATAATCACCCTTACCGATACATCGCTCGCTGCATCAATTCTCAACAGACTCGATGGCAACACAAGCGGCAGCATCGATGCCGGAACCATCAATACACTCAGCGGCACAGCCGCAGATCTCAACGCAGCTTATACCTCCTCGGGCATCAGCAATCTCGGCGATGAGGCAGTGACTCTCATTGACACCACCCTTGCAGCGTCAATCCTCAACACATTAGATGGACATACAACGGGCATCATCAATGCCAGCTCCATCAGTGAACTGACTGGCAGCGAAAGTGATATCGCAACAAGCTACGCATCAGACGGCATCAGCAATCTCAACAAGGACGCAGAAACTCGCACACCTTCCATTGCACTCTCATCGGCGGTGAGATCACTCAAGCGAGGACAAACAGCCGAAATAATCTTCACCCTCTCTAGTCCATCGAGTGATTTCACCGAATCTGATCTCACCTATTCGGGTGGCTCTATCTCAAACTTCTCCGGCTCTGGAACCAATTACAGCGCCAGATTCACACCAGCCATCGACAGCACAGATGATGGAATGATCTGTGTTAAGTCGAATAAATTCTGCAATTCATTGGGCAACTTCAATCGCGATGGATCAGAAACAGACAACGTTCTCGTGTTTACAGTTAACACCATAGACACTGACGAAAAATCAGAACCCACAGAGTCAGACAACACAATCGCTTCAAAAAAAGGAGCCAACTCTGGAACTTCAGAGAAAGAAACCAACTCAGCCAACTTGGAAACCTCAAAAAAGGGAGTCGATTCAGATAACGATGGCGTCGAAGATGTAATTGAACGCGAAATCAATCCCGTGAGTCAACTGCCCTGGGACCATAATGATGATGGCATTCCAGACTTCAAACAAAGAGATGTCGCCACGTTCCCATCCTCTAACAATGGGAGATCAAGCCTCACTTTGATCAAGAACACACTGCTTGATCAAGCGACAAAAGCTGGTGGAGCACTAATCTCACACATCGCACTTCGCTTCCAGGGAATCAAAAGAGAAGCAGAGCGTATTAAAGGAGACAGCATCAACGCACTGAATCAGCTCACCCGAAGAAACAACAACAGTCAAACGCAAGAAAGCACGAACTCAGTCCTGAATACAACCGATCAAGTGGGATTCCGACTCGTCCCTGAAGTGATCGTCGACGGGGACGTTTCCAAATCCGAAAGTGCCGCCTACAGGGATACCGCTAACCAACAATTTGCAAATGCCATTCATCGCGTTGATTATCGCTTCGATAACGATGAATCCCTATGGAACGCACTGATCAAACCGGATGCATCCGGTCAACTGCGCTTCTTTGGTTTCGACCCGATCACAGGCCTCGGAGGGATCCTCATGGATCGAGATGGCGATGGCAGGCCAGATGGAGCAACCTTGTTCCTTCGAGACAACGGCCCCGGAGACCTCAACCCCGACCCATTCATCATCGAAGACCCGATCGGGGCGGCTGAGCTGCAAAGTCCGCCCAGGCTGACCACCACAGCAGATGGGCTTGGCCTCACCGTTGAAGGACCGGAGGGGCTGGGCCTCTGGATCAGACTTAACACTGAAAGTGCTGCCGAAGAATGGCAAGACAGCCTCCTATTGATCAGCAATGAACGAAACCGAATTGGTGAAATCGGAGCAACCATTGATCATCAAAATCTCGGTCGCAGTGAGATCTACCTACAAGCTGGAGAAGAGCTGCGATTCCAGAACTCAAGCAACGAGAACACAGACCAAACCTCTCTTGCGATCAAGCTTCAAGAGAGCAATGAGAATGGAACTTGGTCGTTACTGCTCAATGAAGAATCTGGATTTTCGAGCCAGGAGACCAACAAACTAGAAATCTCCATCAGCGGCCATCTGACGCCGGAAAACCTTGACAACTTCCTGATAGCTCGCTCGCAAAGCTCTCTACAAACTGGCGTTCTTAACCTGCAGGCTCTACACCAAGACATGGTGACTCTGAGAGTCGAAGCAAGCAGCGAATCCGGATCACAAAACCGACTCGCCTTCATACGCTTCGATGACGACAGCGAAGTCTTGAGTGTCAACGGAGTCAAGGCTGATGGAAGTGATGCCTTCCAGAATATGGTTCGACAATCACTTATCAATCCCAACGAAGAACAAATTGATCTCACTGGAAACGAAACAACAAGTCTGGAATGGACCATCAAATCCAGCGAATACGGCCTTTACGCCCCTGTCCTGATTACCAGCGATGGATTAATCTATACAGCTAACAATGCTTCCGCTAACAGCACGCCAAACAATCTCAAGATTTTAGGAATGAATCACTTCGGCTTCGAAGACAATCAGCAAAGCGAAAGTAATCAATGGGATTACAATGATGTTACTGTTCAAATTTCTGTAATTTAATTCGCATTAAATCCAAATTATTCATTAATGGATGGAACAGCCATAAGCCTGCTTCACTTCAACGATTTTGGGCGCCAGGAGAAGCAACAGAAGCCTGGAGCGCTTGAAAAACATCAATCCGCTGGGCAGTTGAGCCAGACCGGCGATGCTGCCTTTATCAGCAACTCAATGATACGGCTCAAAGAGACTAGGCAGGCTGGAAAACCGAAAAACCCGATCAGCTCACCAATACTTTGTTTACTGCTGAGAAACTCAAAACAGACAAAGCATGACCAGTGGCAAACGGAAAAACCTCCACCAAGCCAGTATCGAATGCCTGCCTAAGGGTGTGAACAACACAGCAAACCAGAACCCACCAACTGCCTAATCCAGGGCGAGATCTGGGGCTGAAACCTACAAAGTTGAGATCAATCGCCCCCACAGGGATCACCAGTCGTGAGCCAGCGGGCAGTGCGATCCCAGCAACGACAAGGCGACCCGAACAAATCTGCACATGAATTTCTCGCACGATCAGGCCCATACAGACGTTGGCAATGCTTGGAAATAGCTAAAAATTAGGTGAGTGATTGCTGAAACGATCCGGGATGCCCATAGCTGCAGCTGGTTACGTCGTAATCATCAGGAGCTTGCTGCGCCTTAACAGAGGGAAGGTGCAATGAGAAATCCAAGCGATGCGTCATCAGGCGAGAAGCCAGAAGTTGCGGCTGGGAGTAGCCAAAGAGAAAACACAACTAACGGAGACTGCACGGATCCTTGCCAACCAGCCGGAATTCAGCACAACCCCAACGAAGCCACTCCACCAAGAGCTACCCAGAATTCCCCCCAGCAGATCTCAGAGCAGACAACCCACCCCATTGATGTTGACAGCGGAATAGGCCACACCCTTTCTGAACATGAAAACGCATGGCAAAGCAGCCTGCACAGAGCAGCAAAAAATGGCGATCTAATTTCCTCAGGCAAAATAGCCCTAAACCTACTAGAAATACCCGCAAAGCTGCAAGAAATCAACGCCCAGCTAGCAGAACAAAACTACTCATTACTTCCCGAGATTGTTCTGCTTGCAAGCTAAAAGATGTACGGCCGCAGCGGCGCGTACTCTTCGACAAATGGCAAGATTTTTCTGAACCAAGACTGGCTCAAAACGGCATCATTTAAAGATACCACCAGAGTGCTGAATGAAGAGCTTGGCCACCACTTTGATCGGATACTAAAAAGCAAAGACACAAAAGGCGACGAAGGGGAATATTTCGCTGAATTGCTTGCGCGAAGCGATCGAAACCAACTAGAACCTGTTTCTCAGCGGGACGCGGCGGCCCAAGCCCTGCACGCTGGCCATTCCATTGACGGACGCCATAGCGGATCAGCCGTACCGCGCCCAGGGAATTCCCATGCCTTGGCCAGGCTTGATGGGCTACAAACGAACGCTGAGCGATTTCGATCTCAGCGTGCCTGCCCAGGCAACACTGGCAACTTTGGTGATCGGCAAGGAAGCCTTGCTGGAACGCCATGCACAGCATGGAGGTGGACCGCTGATGCTGAAGCGCTGGGAGGGCACCAATCAGCTGGAAGTGCAGGTGGAACTGCGACGCCGCCTGCAGCAGCAACTCAACGATCTGGTGGAACGAGATCAGGACACCTGGAAACCCGAAGAACCCGATCAGCTGATCGACACTGTGATTGGCTGCTTTGAAGCGCAAAACAGCCAAACCATGCACATCGCCACACGGGAGGATCGCCATCAAGCCGCGATCGAGTTGCTGCACTGGTGTGCCAACAACACAAGCAAGTCGCTGTCCATGAATGCGCTCTCAGCCGAGCTGAATCAATCTCGGACATCACTGTTTAAAGGAGCCAGGAAACACTTCGCCTGCACCCCTCTTGAGCTGCAACGATCGATCCGCATGGACAGGATTGGCCAACTACTGCTCAATCCAAGCCGACGCCGTGAGCTGGGGCTGAATGGCGTCGGAGCGATCGCATCGGCCGTGGGATTTACCAGCCGCAGCCACTTTGCACGGCGATACCAGCAGCAGTACGGCGAACCCCCACAAGCCACCCTGAACCGCAGCCGCGATGCGACGGACACCTGAACGATCAGGGATTGAAAAAAATCCCGCACTTTTGGGATCACGTTGCCCTTGGGATTGATGGGTTTTCTCCCAGAATTTGCTGAGACTTTCCTGAGTTGCTCCAGACGTGACCGACACCACGCCTTCTGAAGCACCTGATGCCGTCGAAAGCTCAATCACATTGACGAACCAATCAATGTCGAACAAGCAGAAGACATCGACATTGGAACAAGAATCAAAATTTTTTGCGGACGCAACTACAACAACCAAATTTATTAGAGCAGACATTTCGACGCTTCCCAAAGATCAATCCAATTTCTGTTTTGAGTCAAAATTAATTCACGCCAATATTTCTATAGCCAAAACGTTTGTTGATACTACACGCAAACCATATCCCGCTGACTGGGCAACATTCTTTTCAACAAATCCAGGCAATCCGCCACTTTGCCTGTTGAAGAAATAAAGCGAGAGAATAGATGCCATGTCTTTAGTTACGGCAAACAATCTGATCAATACCTGGAACCTGAATGGCGGAAGCCTTGATGCAGCTTTTGTCAGCACAATTCAAGGCAGTTTTGCAGACATCAATTACCTCTACAACTTGCCCAATCTGACAGGGCTTGGAGATGAAGCACACATCCTTGAGGACACATCCCTGGCCGTTGTGTCTCTCAACACACTGGACGGCAAAACCTCCGGCACCATCAATGCCAGCTCCATCAACACGCTCACCGGTAGCACCGCTGACCTGAATACTGCCTATGCATCAGGAGGCATCAGCAATCTCGGCAACGAGGCCGTCACCATCTCTGACACCAGCCTTGCTGTCTCTGTTCTCAACACACTCGATGGACGCACCTCTGGCGCCATCAATGCCAGCTCCATCAACACGCTCTCTGGCACTGCCGCTGACCTCAATACTGCTTACACATCAGGCGGCATCAGCAATCTCGGCAATGAAGCCGTCACCCTCACGGACACCTCTCTTGCTGCTTCCGTTCTCAATGCCCTCGACGGACACACCTCCGGTGCCATTAATGCCTCCTCCATCAACACACTCACCGGCAGCGCCGCTGATCTGATCACCGCCTACGACTCTGGTGGTATCACTGGCCTGGGCAATGAAGCGGTCAACGTCAACAGCGGCACTGCTTCAACGTCCCAAGCCAATGCCCTTGCCGTCGACACATCCGGGGTCGTCACCGCCACCATCTCCAATGGCGACATGGCCACCCTCGCCGGGCTCAGCGAAACCGGTAACGCCTACACCATCACCATCACCGACAACAGCGTTGCGGCCGCTGCTCTCAACACTCTCGATGGCAAAACCTCCGTTGCCATCAACGCCAGCAACATCACCACACTCTCAGGCGGCGCCGCTGATCTGATCACCGCTTACGACTCCGGTGGCATCAACGGCCTGGGCAATGAAGCCGTCAATGTCAACAGCGGCACTGCCTCCACCTCACAGGCCAATGCCCTCGCCGCCGGCACATCCGGCGTGGTCACCGCCACCATCTCCGATGGCGACATGGCCACCCTCGCCAGCATCACCGAAACAGGCAACGCCTACTCCATCACCATCACCGACAACAGCGTTGCTGCTGCTGCTCTCAACACTCTCGATGGCAAAACCTCCATTGCCATCAACGCCAGCAACATCACCACCCTCACCGGTGCAGCCGCTGACCTCAACACCGCCTACACCGCCAATGGCAACGGCTCCATCTCTGGTCTCAACAACGAGGCCGTCACTCTTTCCGACACCAGCCTCGCCGTCTCCGTCCTCAACACCCTCGATGGCAACACCTCCGGCACCATCAATGCCAGTTCCATCAACACTCTCACTGGTGCTACAGCAGATCTCAACACCGCTTACGCATCAAGCGGCATCTCTGGCCTGAACGACGAGGCCATCACCCTTTCCGACACCACCCTCGCCGCATCCGTCCTCAACACCCTCGATGGCCACACCTCCGGCAGCATCAATGCCAGCTCCATCAACACGCTTTCAGGCAACGCCGCAAACCTGATCACTGCCTACGCATCAGGAGGAATCACAGGTCTTGGCAATGAAGCGGTCAACGTCAACAGCGGCAGTGCGTCCACCGCCCAGGCCAACAACCTCGCTGCTGCCACTTCCGGTGTGGTCACCGCCACCGTCTCCGATGGCGACATGGCCACCCTTGCCGGTCTCAGCGAAACCGGCAACGCCTACACCATCACCATCACCGATAACAGTGTTGCCGCAGCTGCTCTCAACGCCCTCGACGGCAAAACCTCCGTTGCCATCAATGCCAGCAACATCACCACGCTCACGGGCACCGCAGTTGACATCAACACCGCTTACGCCGCCAATGGCTCCAGCATCGCCGGACTCGGCAATGAAGCTGCCACCCTCTCGGACTCATCCCTCGCCGTCTCCGTCCTCAACGATCTCGACGGCCATACCTCCGGCACCATCAATGCCGGCTCCATCAACACACTCACCGGCAGCGCCGCTGATCTGATCACCGCCTACGACTCTGGTGGCATCTCCGGCCTTGGTAATGAAACGGTCAATGTCAACAGCGGCAGCGCTTCCACCTCCCAGGCCAACAACCTCGCTGCTGCCACATCCGCTGTGGTCACCGCCACCATCTCCGATGGCGACATGGCCACACTCGCCGGGCTCACCGAAACCGGTAACGCCTACTCCATCACCGTCACCGACAACAGTGTTGCGGCCGCTGCTCTCAACACACTCGACGGCAAAACCTCCGTTGCCATCAATGCCAATGCCATCACCACACTTTCAGGCAGCGCTGCTGATCTGATCAGCGCCTACACCGCCAACAGCAACGGCTCCATCAACGGCCTGGGCAATGAAGCCGTCAATGTCAACAGCGGCAGCGCTTCCACCTCCCAGGCCAATGCCCTCGCTGCCGCCACGTCCGCTGTCGTCACCGCCACCATCTCCGATGGCGACATGGCCACACTCGCCGGCATCAGCGAAACCGGCAACGCCTACTCCATCACCATCACCGACAACAGCGTTGCCGCAGCTGCTCTCAACACGCTCGATGGCAAAACCTCCGTTGCCATCAACGCCAGCAACATCACCACCCTCACCGGTGCAGCAGCTGACCTCAACACCGCTTACACAGCCAACGGCAACGGCTCCATCAACGGGCTCGGCAATGAAGCTGCCACCCTCTCGGACTCATCCCTCGCCGTCTCCGTCCTCAACGATCTCGACGGCCATACCTCCGGCACCATCAATGCCGGCTCCATCAACACACTCACCGGCAGCGCCGCTGATCTGATCACCGCCTACGACTCTGGTGGCATCTCCGGCCTTGGTAATGAAACGGTCAATGTCAACAGCGGCAGCGCTTCCACCTCCCAGGCCAACAACCTCGCTGCTGCCACATCCGCTGTGGTCACCGCCACCATCTCCGATGGCGACATGGCCACACTCGCCGGGCTCACCGAAACCGGTAACGCCTACTCCATCACCGTCACCGACAACAGTGTTGCGGCCGCTGCTCTCAACACACTCGACGGCAAAACCTCCGTTGCCATCAATGCCAATGCCATCACCACCCTCACCGGTGCAGCCGCTGACCTCAACACCGCCTACACCGCCAACGGCAACGGCTCCATCACAGGACTCGGTAATGAAGCAGCCACCCTCTCGGACACCAGCCTCGCCGTCTCCGTTCTCAACGACCTCAATAGCAATACCTCCGGCACCATCAATGCCGGCAATATCACCACCCTCACCGGTACAGCTGCAGACCTCAACACCGCCTACGCCGCCAATGGCTCCGGCATCTCTGGTCTCAACAACGAGGCCGTCACCCTCTCCGACAGCTCACTCGCCGTCTCCGTCCTCAACATCCTCGATGGCAACACCTCAGGCACCATCAATGCGGGCACCATCAACACACTCACAGGCGCGGCCGCTGACCTCAACACCGCCTACACATCAAGCGGCATCTCTGGACTGAACAACGAGGCCGTCACTCTCTCCGACACGACCCTCGCCGTCTCCGTTCTCAACGACCTCGATGGACGCACCTCAGGCACCATCAATGCCTCCTCCGTCAACACGCTCACTGGCGCAGCAGCTGACCTCAACACCGCCTACACCTCAGCCGGTATCTCTGGACTGAACAATGAGGCCGTCACACTCAACGACACGACCCTCGCCGTCTCCGTTCTCAACGACCTCGATGGACGCACCTCAGGTGCCATCAATGCCAACTCCATCAACGCACTCACCGGCAGCGCCGCTGATCTGATCAGCGCCTACGACTCCGGTGGCATCACCGGCCTGGGCAATGAAGCCGTCAATGTCAACAGCGGCACCGCTTCCACCTCCCAGGCCAATGCCCTCGCCGCCGACACATCCGGCGTGGTCACCGCCACTATCTCCGATGGCGACATGGCCACACTCGCCGGCATTACCGAAACCGGCAACGCCTACTCCATCACCATCACCGACAACAGTGTTGCTGCTGCTGCTCTCAACACGCTCGATGGCAAAACCTCCGTTGCCATCAATGCCAATGCCATCACCACACTCTCAGGAAGCGCCGCTGATCTGATCACCGCTTACGACTCCGGTGGCATCAACGGCCTGGGCAATGAAGCCGTCAATGTCAACAGCGGCACCGCTTCCACCTCCCAGGCCAATGCCCTCGCTGCCGATACATCCGCTGTCGTCACCGCCACCATCTCCGATGGCGACATGGCCACACTCGCCGGGCTCACCGAAACCGGTAACGCCTACACCATCACCATCACCGACAACAGCGTTGCCGCTGCTGCTCTCAACACTCTCGATGGCAAAACCTCCGTTGCCATCAACGCCAGCAACATCACCACACTTTCAGGCAGCGCTGCTGATCTGATCACCACCTTCACAGCCAACAGCAACGGCTCCATCTCCGGTCTCGGCAATGA
Organism: Synechococcus sp. BIOS-E4-1; assembly: GCF_014279995.1. Classification (NCBI taxonomy): domain Bacteria; kingdom Bacillati; phylum Cyanobacteriota; class Cyanophyceae; order Synechococcales; family Synechococcaceae; genus Synechococcus; species Synechococcus sp. BIOS-E4-1. Next base: position 3,140,380 of record NZ_CP047935.1, read on the forward strand.
AGCGGTCAATGTCAACAGCGGCAGTGCTTCCACCTCCCAGGCCAATGCCCTCGCTGCCGCCACATCCGGCGTGGTCACCGCCACCATCTCCGATGGCGACATGGCCACTCTCGCCGGCATCACCGAAACCGGTAACGCCTACTCCATCACCATCACGGAAACATCCGTTGCTGCATCAGCTCTCAACATCCTCGATGGCAAAACCTCCGTTGCCATCAATGCCGGCAACATCACCACCCTCACCGGTGCAGCCGCTGACCTCAACACGGCCTACACCGCCAACGGCAACGGCTCCATCAACGGGCTCGGCAATGAAGAAGCCACCCTCTCGGACACATCCCTAGCCGTCTCCGTTCTCAACGACCTCGACGGCAACACCTCCGGCACCATCAACGCCAACACCATCAACACGCTCACCGGCAGCGCCGCTGATCTCAACACCGCCTACACATCAGGCGGCATCAGCAATCTCGGTAATGAGGCCGTCACCCTCTCCGACAGCTCGCTCGCCGTCTCCGTCCTCAACATCCTCGATGGACGCACCTCCGGCACCATCAATGCCTCCTCCATCAACACGCTCACCGGCGCAGCAGCTGACCTCAACACCGCTTACACCTCAGCCGGCATCTCTGGACTGAACGATGAGGCCGTCACTCTCAACGACACGACCCTCGCCGTCTCCGTTCTCAACGACCTCGACGGACGCACCTCAGGTGCCATCAATGCCAGCTCCATCAACACACTCTCAGGCAGCGCCGCTGATCTGATCAGCGCCTACGACTCCGGTGGCATCACCGGCCTGGGCAATGAAACGGTCAACGTCAACAGCGGCACTGCCTCCACATCCCAGGCCAATGCCCTCGCCGCCGACACATCCGCTGTCGTCACCGCCACCATCTCCGATGGAGGCATGGAAACACTCGCCGGGCTCAGCGAAACCGGCAACGCCTACTCCATCACCATCACCGACAACAGTGTTGCCGCTGCTGCTCTCAACGCCCTCGACGGTAAAACCTCCGTTGCCATCAATGCCAATGCCATCACCACACTTTCAGGCAGCGCTGCTGATCTGATCAGCGCCTACACCGCCAACAGCAACGGCTCCATCAACGGCCTGGGCAATGAAGCCGTCAATGTCAACAGCGGCAGCGCTTCCACCTCCCAGGCCAATGCCCTCGCTGCCGCCACGTCCGCTGTCGTCACCGCCACCATCTCCGATGGCGACATGGCCACACTCGCCGGCATCAGCGAAACCGGCAACGCCTACTCCATCACCATCACCGACAACAGCGTTGCCGCAGCTGCTCTCAACACGCTCGATGGCAAAACCTCCGTTGCCATCAACGCCAGCAACATCACCACCCTCACCGGTGCAGCAGCTGACCTCAACACCGCTTACACAGCCAACGGCAACGGCTCCATCAACGGGCTCGGCAATGAAGCTGCCACCCTCTCGGACTCATCCCTCGCCGTCTCCGTCCTCAACGATCTCGACGGCCATACCTCCGGCACCATCAATGCCGGCTCCATCAACAAACTCACCGGCAGCGCCGCTGATCTGATCACCGCCTACGACTCTGGTGGCATCTCCGGCCTTGGTAATGAAACGGTCAATGTCAACAGCGGCAGCGCTTCCACCTCCCAGGCCAACAACCTCGCTGCTGCCACATCCGCTGTTGTCACCGCCACCATCTCCGATGGCGACATGGCCACGAAACCGGTCACGCCTACGCCATCACCATCACCGACAACAGTGTTGCGGCCGCTGCTCTCAACACACTCGACAGCAAAACCACTGTTGCCATCAATGCCAGCAACATCACCACGCTCACTGGTGCAGCTGCTGACCTCAACACCGCCTACACCGCCAACAGCAACGGCTCCATCAACGGCCTCGGCAATGAAGCAGCCACCCTCTCTGATACATCCCTCGCCGTCTCTGTTCTCAACACGCTCGATAGCAATACAACCGGCGCCATCAATGCCAGCTCCATCAACACCCTCACAGGCACAGCCGCAGATCTCAATACCGCTTACGCCTCCTCAGGTATCTCAGGCCTGGCCAACGAGGCCATCACCCTCTCCGACACGACCCTCAATGCATCGGTCCTCAACGACCTCGACGGCAACACATCCGGCGCCATCAATGCCGGATCGATCAACACGCTCACCGGTACTGCTGCTGACCTGATCACGGTCTACGCCGCCAACGGCTCCGGCATCACAGGCCTGGGCAATGAAGCCGTCAATGTCAGCAGCGGCACCGCTTCCACCTCACAGGCCAATGCCCTCGCTGCCGCCACATCCGGCGTGGTCACCGCCACCATCTCCGATGGCGACATGGCCACTCTCGCCGGCATCACCGAAACCGGTAACGCCTACTCCATCACCATCACGGAAACATCCGTTGCTGCATCAGCTCTCAACATCCTCGATGGCAAAACCTCCGTTGCCATCAATGCCGGCAACATCACCACCCTCACCGGTGCAGCCGCTGACCTCAACACCGCCTACACCGCCAATGGCAACGGCTCCATCAACGGGCTCGGCAATGAAGCAGCCACCCTCTCGGACACAACCCTCGCTGTTTCCGTTCTCAACGACCTCGACGGCAACACATCCGGCGCCATCGATGCCAGCAGCATCAATACGCTGACAAGTGATGACTACAACTCACTCAACACTGCGTACACAGCAGCAGGCAGTGGCGCAATCACAGGCCTTGGCAATGAAGCCATCACCGTTAACAACCGGATTCGCGCTTCAGAAGCAAACACACTGAATGGCCACACGTCGGGAGTCGTTACTGCAACAGTGACAGACTCAAATGGAACCAGCGCTCTGCTTGTTTCCAACGCCCTGACCCTTAACGGCACAGGCAATGCTTACTCAATTTTCATACGTGATAGAACCGTTGCCACCACTGATCTTTTAAGCATTGATGCGTTGACGACTGTCACGATCAATGCAACACGAATAACGAGGCTAACCGGAACTTATGCAAGCATTATTTCAACGTATGCGGCCGAAACTGCCGGAACGATTTCTGGCTTAGGCAGCAATTGCAGCTTCACAGCAAGCGGGTCAATCACTGTTGCAGAAGCCAATACTCTTTCAGGATTAATTTCGCATGGCAGCCGAAGCCTGACGGCCACAATCTCCAACGGAGATATGGCCACATTGGCAGGAATCAGTGAGAGCGGACACAACTTAAGCATCACCATCACCGACACATCCGTTGCTGCTGCTGCTCTCAACACCCTGGATGGGAAAACAGACACCACCATCAACGCCAGCAACATCACCACCCTCACCGGTACAGCCGCTGACCTCAACACCGCCTACGCATCCAGTGGCATCTCCGGTCTCAATAACGAAGCCGTCACCCTCTCCGACACGTCGCTCTCAGCCTCAGTCCTCAACACGCTCGACAGCAACACCTCCGGCACCATCAATGCCAGCTCCATCGACACCCTCAGCGGTGCAGCCGCTGACCTCAACACCGCCTACACCTCAGCCGGAATTTCTGGGCTCAGCGACGAGGCCATCACACTCACGGATACATCCCTCGCAGCATCCATTCTCAACGCGCTCGACGGACACACCTCAGGCACCATCAATGCCGGATCGATCAACACACTCTCAGGCAACGCCGCTGATCTGATCACCGCTTACGCATCAAGCGGCATCTCTGGCCTGAACGACGAGGCCATCTCCGTCAGCAGTGGGATCGTCACCACAGCGCAAGCCAACACGCTCTCGGCTGCCACATCGGCAGTTGTCACCGCCACCATCGCCGATGGCGACATGGCCACACTCGCCGGACTCACTGAAACCGGCAACGCCTACACGATCACCATCACGGACACATCCGTTGCTGCATCAGCTCTCAACACCCTCGATGGCAAAACAACTGTTTCCATCAATGCCGGCAACATCACCACCCTCACCGGTGCAGCCGCTGACCTCAACACCGCCTACACCGCCAACGGCAACGGATCCATCTCTGGTCTCGGCAACGAAGCTGCCACCCTCTCTGACACATCCCTCGCTGTTTCCGTTCTCAACATCCTTGACGGACGCACCTCAGGCAGCATCGATGCGGGCACCATCAACACGCTCACCGGTACAGCGGCTGATCTGAACACCGCTTACACATCAGGCGGCATCAGCAATCTCGGCAATGAGGCCGTCACTCTCTCCGACACGACCCTCGCCGTCTCCGTTCTCAACGACCTCGACGGCAACACCTCAGGCACCATCAATGCCAATTCCATCAACACACTCACCGGTGCAGCCGCTGATCTCAACACCGCTTACACCGCCAACGCCAACGGCTCCATCTCTGGTCTCAACAACGAGGCCGTCACTCTTTCCGACACCTCCCTCGCTGTTTCCGTTCTCAACAACCTCGACGGCAACACCTCAGGCACCATCAACGCCAACACCATCAACACGCTCACCGGCAGCGCCGCTGATCTGATCACCGCCTACGACTCCGGTGGCATCAACGGCCTGGCCAACGAGGCCGTCACCCTCACCGACACGACCCTCACCGTCTCCGTTCTCAATGCCCTCGACGGTCGCACCTCAGGCACCATCAATGCCAACTCGATCAACACCCTCACCGGTGCAGCAACAGACCTCATCACCGCCTTCGCATCAGGAGGCATCAACAACCTTGGAGCGACTGCGGTCAACGTCAACAGCGGCTCCGCATCCACTTCACAGGCCAACAACCTCGCCGCCGCAACATCCGGTGTGGTCACCGCCACTCTCTCCGATGGCGACATGGACACACTCGCCGGACTGACTGAAACCGGTAACGCCTACTCCATCACCATCACCGACAACAGCGTTGCCGCAGCTGCTCTCAACACACTCGACGGCAAAACAACTGTTGCCATCAACGCCAGCAACATCACCACCCTCACCGGTGCAGCCGCTGACCTCAACACCGCCTACACCGGCAACGGCAACGGCTCCATCACCGGCCTCGGCAATGAAGCTGCCACCCTCTCCGATACCAGCCTCGCTGTTTCCGTTCTCAATGACCTCGACGGCAACACCTCAGGCGCCATCAATGCCAACTCCATCAACACACTCACAGGCAGCGCAGCTGACCTGAACACCGCTTACGACTCCGGTGGCATCAGCAATCTCGGTAATGAGGCCGTCACCCTCACCGACAGCTCACTCGCCGTCTCCGTTCTCAATGCCCTCGACGGTCGCACCTCAGGCAGCATCAATGCCAATTCCATCAACACGCTCTCTGGCACTGCTGCTGATCTGATCAGCACCTACGCCGCCAACGGCTCCGGCATCTCAGGCCTTGGCAATGAGGCGGTCAATGTCAACAGCGGCACTGCTTCCACGACCCAGGCCAACAGCCTCGCCGCCGACACATCCGGTGTCGTCACCGCCACCATCTCCGAAGGAGACATGGCCACACTTGCCGATCTCACCGAAACCAGCAACGCCTACGCCGTCACCATTACCGATACACGCGTCAATGCGGATGAATTAAATACCTTAAACAGCAAAACAACCGTCAATATTGACTGCGGAAATATCACCCAAATCGTTGGTGCAATTAGTGATATCGCAACTGCTTACACATCTGGAGGTTTTACCGGTCTAGGTGACGAAGAAATCATCTTTACGTTCGCCAATATCCAGGCAGATCTTTTAAACGCAATTGATGCGGCCAACAGCAGGGTGATCAATGCATCAGGCGTTGCCTCTCTAACGGGCAGTGCATCAGATCTCAACACCGCCTATGCCTCCAGCGGTGTTTCAGGCCTTGGCAATGAGCCCGTCACGCTCACTGACAGCTCTCTGTCCGCATCGGTCCTCAACACACTCGATGGCAACACATCCGGCACCATCGATGCCAGCTCCATCAACACCCTCACCGGTACCGCCACTGACCTCAACACCGCCTATGCCTCGAATGCGGCAGGTGGTATCAGCAATCTCGGCAATGAGGCCGTCACCCTCTCCGACAGCTCACTCACCGCGACCGTTCTCAACAACCTCGACGGCAACACATCAGGCACCATCGATGCCAGCTCCATCAACACCCTCACCGGTACCGCCACTGACCTCAACACCGCCTACACCTCAGCTGGCATCTCTGGCCTGAACAACGAGGCAATCACCCTCACCGATACCTCTCTCACAGCCTCCGTTCTCAACACCCTCGATGGACGCACCTCAGGCACCATCAATGCCTCATCCATCAACACACTTGCCGGCACTGCCGCGGACCTCAACACCGCCTACACCTCAGCCGGCATCTCTGGCCTGAACAACGAGGCGATCACCCTCACCGATACCTCTCTCACAGCCTCCGTTCTCAACACCCTCGATGGACGCACCTCAGGTGCCATCAATGCCTCCTCCATCAACACACTGTCCGGCACGGCCGCTGACCTCAACACCGCCTACGGCTCCTCCGGCATCAGCAATCTCGGTGATGAAGCCGTCACCCTCACCGACACCTCACTCGCGGTCTCGGTTCTCAACACCCTCGACGGCAACACATCCGCCAGCGTGAACGCCAGTTCCGTCAACACACTCTCAGGCACGGCCGCTGACCTCAAGACCGCCTACGACTCCTCGGGCATCTCAGGTCTTGGCAACGAGGCCGTCACCATCACCGACACCTCACTCGCCGGATCGGTGTCGTTCACCCAACTCGGCCCCGACATCGATGGAGAAGCTGCCAACGATTACAGCGGCCGCAGCGTTTCTCTCTCCAGCGATGGCAGCACCGTTGCCATTGGTGCCTACGGAAACGATGGCAATGGCACAAATTCGGGCCATACGCGCATCTACCAGTGGGATTCAGCCTCCTCCTCCTGGAATCAACGCGGTAGCGATATCGATGGAGAAGCTGCCGGCGATTACAGCGGCTTCAGCGTTTCTCTCTCCAGCGATGGCAGCATCGTTGCCATTGGTGCCTACAACAACGATGGCAATGGCTCATCTTCGGGCCATACGCGCATCTACAAATGGGACGGCTCCAGCTGGAATCAACGCGGTAGCGATATCGATGGAGAAGCTACCAGCGATCTCAGCGGGCTCGGCGTTTCTCTCTCCAGCGATGGTAGCACCGTTGCCATTGGTGCCTACGGAAACGATGGCAATGGCTCAAATTCGGGCCATACGCGCATCTACAAATGGGACGGCTCCAGCTGGCATCAACGCGGTAGCGATATCGATGGAGAAGCTACCAGCGATTACAGCGGCTTCAGCGTTTCTCTCTCCAGCGATGGCAGCATCGTTGCCATTGGTGCCTACAGAAACGATGGCAATGGCTCAAATTCGGGCCATACGCGCATCTACCAGTGGAATTCAGCCTCCTCCTCTTGGAATCAACGCGGTAGCGATATCGATGGAGAAGCTACCGGCGATCTCAGCGGGCTCGGCGTTTCTCTCTCCAGCGATGGCAGCACCGTCGCCATTGGTGCCCTGGGAAACGATGGAAGTGCAGGAAACGCTGGGCACGTAAGAGTCTTTGATCTCGGCAATCAGATCACCCTCACCGCATCGGTCCTCAACACCCTCGACGGCAACACCTCAGGCACCATCGATGCCAGCAACATCACCACACTCACCGGTGCTGCCGCTGAACTGAATACCACCTACGCCTCCTCCGGCATCAGCAATCTCGGCAACGAGGCCATCACCCTCACCGACACCTCTCTCACCGCCTCCGTTCTCAACACACTCGACGGACACACCTCAGGCAGCATCGATGCCAACTCGATCAACACACTCTCAGGTGCTGCCGCTGAAATCAACACCGCCTACGCCTCCTCCGGCATCAGCAACCTCGGCAACGAGGCCGTCACCCTCACCGATACCTCACTCACAGCCTCCGTTCTCAACACCCTCGACGGCCATACATCCGGCACCGTCAATGCCAGCTCGATCAACACCCTCACAGGCACAGCAGCTGACCTGAACACCGCTTATGCCTCCACAGGCATCAGCAACCTCGGTGATGAGGCCGTCACCCTCACCGACACCTCACTCACAGCCACCGTTCTCAACACGCTCGATAGCAATACAACCGGTGCCATCAATGCCAGCTCGATCAACACGCTCTCAGGTGCTGCCGCTGAAATCAACACCGCCTACGCCTCCTCCGGCATCAGCAATCTCGGCAACGAGGCCGTCACCCTCACCGATACAACCCTCGCTGCATCCGTTCTCAACACCCTCGATGGCAACACAACAGGCAGCATCGATGCCAGCAACATCAACACACTCTCCGGTGTTGCCGCTGAACTCAACACCAGCTACGCATCAAGCGGCATCAGCAATCTCGGCAACGAAGCCGTCACCCTCACCGACACAACCCTCGCTGCATCCGTTCTCAACACACTCGACGGACACACCTCTGGCAGCATCAATGCCAACTCGATCAACACACTCTCCGGTGCTGCCGCTGAACTGAATACCACCTACGCCTCCTCCGGCATCAGCAATCTCGGCAAGGAGGCCGTCACTCTCACCGATACAACCCTCACCGCCTCCGTTCTCAACACCCTCGACGGACGCACCTCAGGCACCATTAATGCCAACTCCATCAACACCCTGACGGGTACAGCGGCAGATCTGAACATCGCCTACGCCTCCTCCGGCATCAGCAATCTCGGCAACGAGGCTGTCACCCTCACCGACACCTCACTCGCTGCATCCGTCCTCAACACGCTCGATGGCAACACAACAGGCAGCATCAATGCCAACTCCATCAACTCACTCACTGGAACGGCCGCAGACCTGATCAACGCCTACAGCTCATCCGGCATTTCAGGCCTCAACGACGAGGCGCTCACCCTTTCTGGGGCTTCATTTACCGCTTCAATCCTCAACAGCCTTGATGGACACACCACAGGAGTCATCAATGCTGGCTCCATCAATACACTTTTCGGCTCGGCCTCAGACCTGATCAGCGCCTACTCCTCTTCCGGGATCAACACACTTGGCGATGAGGCAATCACCCTCATCGACACCTCGCTGTCTGCATCCGTTCTCAACAACCTCGCCTCAAAAACCTCAGGCAACATCAACGCGTTCATCATCAACACACTGACAGGTACAGCTGCAGAGCTGAACACGGCCTACACCTCAACTGGCATCAGCAACCTCGGCAACGAGGCCGTCACCCTCACCGATACCTCACTCACAGCCTCCGTCCTCAACACGCTCGATGGCAACACATCCGGCAGCGTCAATGCCACTTCAATCAACACACTCTCAGGTGCTGCAGCAGACCTGAACACCGCCTACGCCTCATCCGGCATCAGCAACCTCGGCGATGAGACCGTCACCCTCACCGACACCTCACTCGCCGCATCCGTCCTCAACACCCTCGACGGCAACACATCCGGCAGCATCAATGCCAGTTCCATCAACACACTCTCAGGTGCTGCCGCAGACCTGAACACCGCCTACGCCTCCTCAGGCATCAGCAATCTCGGTGACGAGGCCGTCACCCTCACCGATACCTCACTCGCTGCCTCCGTTCTCAACACGCTCAACGGCAACACGTCCGGAAGCGTCAATGCCAACTCCGTCAACACACTCACAGGTGCTGCCGCAGACCTGAACACCGCCTACGCCTCCACTGGCATCAGTAATCTCGGTAATGAGGCCGTCACCCTCACCGATACCTCACTCGCCGCAACCGTCCTCAACACGCTCGATGGCAACACATCCGGCAGCGTCAATGCCAACTCCATCAACACACTTGCCGGTAGCGCAGCTGATCTGAACACCGCCTACTCCTCCACTGGCATCAGCAACCTCGGTGATGAAGCCGTCACCCTCACCGATACCTCACTCGCCGCATCAGTCCTCAACACACTCGACGACAACACATCCGGCAGCGTCAATGCCAGCTCCGTCAACACACTCTCAGGTGCTGCCACTGACCTGAACACCGCCTACTCCTCCTCCGGCATCAGCAATCTCGGCGATGAAAATCTCAACGTCAGCACAGGAACAGCAACAACCTCGGAAGCCAACACTCTCGCAGCTGCCACAACCGGCGTGGTCACGGCAACCATCTCAGATGGCGATATGGCGACACTCGCTGGACTCAATGAAACCGGAAATGCTTACTCCATCTCCGTTACCGATTCATCCGTTTCAACCTCTGCGTTGAACAATCTTGGCAACAAAACCACGGTCGCCATCAATGCCACCGATATCAACAAACTCACTGGAACTGCGGCAGACCTCATCACCCTCTATGTCTCCTCAGGCTTCAGCAATCTCGGCAGTGAAATAATCACCCTTACCGATACATCGCTCGCTGCATCAATTCTCAACAGACTCGATGGCAACACAAGCGGCAGCATCGATGCCGGAACCATCAATACACTCAGCGGCACAGCCGCAGATCTCAACGCAGCTTATACCTCCTCGGGCATCAGCAATCTCGGCGATGAGGCAGTGACTCTCATTGACACCACCCTTGCAGCGTCAATCCTCAACACATTAGATGGACATACAACGGGCATCATCAATGCCAGCTCCATCAGTGAACTGACTGGCAGCGAAAGTGATATCGCAACAAGCTACGCATCAGACGGCATCAGCAATCTCAACAAGGACGCAGAAACTCGCACACCTTCCATTGCACTCTCATCGGCGGTGAGATCACTCAAGCGAGGACAAACAGCCGAAATAATCTTCACCCTCTCTAGTCCATCGAGTGATTTCACCGAATCTGATCTCACCTATTCGGGTGGCTCTATCTCAAACTTCTCCGGCTCTGGAACCAATTACAGCGCCAGATTCACACCAGCCATCGACAGCACAGATGATGGAATGATCTGTGTTAAGTCGAATAAATTCTGCAATTCATTGGGCAACTTCAATCGCGATGGATCAGAAACAGACAACGTTCTCGTGTTTACAGTTAACACCATAGACACTGACGAAAAATCAGAACCCACAGAGTCAGACAACACAATCGCTTCAAAAAAAGGAGCCAACTCTGGAACTTCAGAGAAAGAAACCAACTCAGCCAACTTGGAAACCTCAAAAAAGGGAGTCGATTCAGATAACGATGGCGTCGAAGATGTAATTGAACGCGAAATCAATCCCGTGAGTCAACTGCCCTGGGACCATAATGATGATGGCATTCCAGACTTCAAACAAAGAGATGTCGCCACGTTCCCATCCTCTAACAATGGGAGATCAAGCCTCACTTTGATCAAGAACACACTGCTTGATCAAGCGACAAAAGCTGGTGGAGCACTAATCTCACACATCGCACTTCGCTTCCAGGGAATCAAAAGAGAAGCAGAGCGTATTAAAGGAGACAGCATCAACGCACTGAATCAGCTCACCCGAAGAAACAACAACAGTCAAACGCAAGAAAGCACGAACTCAGTCCTGAATACAACCGATCAAGTGGGATTCCGACTCGTCCCTGAAGTGATCGTCGACGGGGACGTTTCCAAATCCGAAAGTGCCGCCTACAGGGATACCGCTAACCAACAATTTGCAAATGCCATTCATCGCGTTGATTATCGCTTCGATAACGATGAATCCCTATGGAACGCACTGATCAAACCGGATGCATCCGGTCAACTGCGCTTCTTTGGTTTCGACCCGATCACAGGCCTCGGAGGGATCCTCATGGATCGAGATGGCGATGGCAGGCCAGATGGAGCAACCTTGTTCCTTCGAGACAACGGCCCCGGAGACCTCAACCCCGACCCATTCATCATCGAAGACCCGATCGGGGCGGCTGAGCTGCAAAGTCCGCCCAGGCTGACCACCACAGCAGATGGGCTTGGCCTCACCGTTGAAGGACCGGAGGGGCTGGGCCTCTGGATCAGACTTAACACTGAAAGTGCTGCCGAAGAATGGCAAGACAGCCTCCTATTGATCAGCAATGAACGAAACCGAATTGGTGAAATCGGAGCAACCATTGATCATCAAAATCTCGGTCGCAGTGAGATCTACCTACAAGCTGGAGAAGAGCTGCGATTCCAGAACTCAAGCAACGAGAACACAGACCAAACCTCTCTTGCGATCAAGCTTCAAGAGAGCAATGAGAATGGAACTTGGTCGTTACTGCTCAATGAAGAATCTGGATTTTCGAGCCAGGAGACCAACAAACTAGAAATCTCCATCAGCGGCCATCTGACGCCGGAAAACCTTGACAACTTCCTGATAGCTCGCTCGCAAAGCTCTCTACAAACTGGCGTTCTTAACCTGCAGGCTCTACACCAAGACATGGTGACTCTGAGAGTCGAAGCAAGCAGCGAATCCGGATCACAAAACCGACTCGCCTTCATACGCTTCGATGACGACAGCGAAGTCTTGAGTGTCAACGGAGTCAAGGCTGATGGAAGTGATGCCTTCCAGAATATGGTTCGACAATCACTTATCAATCCCAACGAAGAACAAATTGATCTCACTGGAAACGAAACAACAAGTCTGGAATGGACCATCAAATCCAGCGAATACGGCCTTTACGCCCCTGTCCTGATTACCAGCGATGGATTAATCTATACAGCTAACAATGCTTCCGCTAACAGCACGCCAAACAATCTCAAGATTTTAGGAATGAATCACTTCGGCTTCGAAGACAATCAGCAAAGCGAAAGTAATCAATGGGATTACAATGATGTTACTGTTCAAATTTCTGTAATTTAATTCGCATTAAATCCAAATTATTCATTAATGGATGGAACAGCCATAAGCCTGCTTCACTTCAACGATTTTGGGCGCCAGGAGAAGCAACAGAAGCCTGGAGCGCTTGAAAAACATCAATCCGCTGGGCAGTTGAGCCAGACCGGCGATGCTGCCTTTATCAGCAACTCAATGATACGGCTCAAAGAGACTAGGCAGGCTGGAAAACCGAAAAACCCGATCAGCTCACCAATACTTTGTTTACTGCTGAGAAACTCAAAACAGACAAAGCATGACCAGTGGCAAACGGAAAAACCTCCACCAAGCCAGTATCGAATGCCTGCCTAAGGGTGTGAACAACACAGCAAACCAGAACCCACCAACTGCCTAATCCAGGGCGAGATCTGGGGCTGAAACCTACAAAGTTGAGATCAATCGCCCCCACAGGGATCACCAGTCGTGAGCCAGCGGGCAGTGCGATCCCAGCAACGACAAGGCGACCCGAACAAATCTGCACATGAATTTCTCGCACGATCAGGCCCATACAGACGTTGGCAATGCTTGGAAATAGCTAAAAATTAGGTGAGTGATTGCTGAAACGATCCGGGATGCCCATAGCTGCAGCTGGTTACGTCGTAATCATCAGGAGCTTGCTGCGCCTTAACAGAGGGAAGGTGCAATGAGAAATCCAAGCGATGCGTCATCAGGCGAGAAGCCAGAAGTTGCGGCTGGGAGTAGCCAAAGAGAAAACACAACTAACGGAGACTGCACGGATCCTTGCCAACCAGCCGGAATTCAGCACAACCCCAACGAAGCCACTCCACCAAGAGCTACCCAGAATTCCCCCCAGCAGATCTCAGAGCAGACAACCCACCCCATTGATGTTGACAGCGGAATAGGCCACACCCTTTCTGAACATGAAAACGCATGGCAAAGCAGCCTGCACAGAGCAGCAAAAAATGGCGATCTAATTTCCTCAGGCAAAATAGCCCTAAACCTACTAGAAATACCCGCAAAGCTGCAAGAAATCAACGCCCAGCTAGCAGAACAAAACTACTCATTACTTCCCGAGATTGTTCTGCTTGCAAGCTAAAAGATGTACGGCCGCAGCGGCGCGTACTCTTCGACAAATGGCAAGATTTTTCTGAACCAAGACTGGCTCAAAACGGCATCATTTAAAGATACCACCAGAGTGCTGAATGAAGAGCTTGGCCACCACTTTGATCGGATACTAAAAAGCAAAGACACAAAAGGCGACGAAGGGGAATATTTCGCTGAATTGCTTGCGCGAAGCGATCGAAACCAACTAGAACCTGTTTCTCAGCGGGACGCGGCGGCCCAAGCCCTGCACGCTGGCCATTCCATTGACGGACGCCATAGCGGATCAGCCGTACCGCGCCCAGGGAATTCCCATGCCTTGGCCAGGCTTGATGGGCTACAAACGAACGCTGAGCGATTTCGATCTCAGCGTGCCTGCCCAGGCAACACTGGCAACTTTGGTGATCGGCAAGGAAGCCTTGCTGGAACGCCATGCACAGCATGGAGGTGGACCGCTGATGCTGAAGCGCTGGGAGGGCACCAATCAGCTGGAAGTGCAGGTGGAACTGCGACGCCGCCTGCAGCAGCAACTCAACGATCTGGTGGAACGAGATCAGGACACCTGGAAACCCGAAGAACCCGATCAGCTGATCGACACTGTGATTGGCTGCTTTGAAGCGCAAAACAGCCAAACCATGCACATCGCCACACGGGAGGATCGCCATCAAGCCGCGATCGAGTTGCTGCACTGGTGTGCCAACAACACAAGCAAGTCGCTGTCCATGAATGCGCTCTCAGCCGAGCTGAATCAATCTCGGACATCACTGTTTAAAGGAGCCAGGAAACACTTCGCCTGCACCCCTCTTGAGCTGCAACGATCGATCCGCATGGACAGGATTGGCCAACTACTGCTCAATCCAAGCCGACGCCGTGAGCTGGGGCTGAATGGCGTCGGAGCGATCGCATCGGCCGTGGGATTTACCAGCCGCAGCCACTTTGCACGGCGATACCAGCAGCAGTACGGCGAACCCCCACAAGCCACCCTGAACCGCAGCCGCGATGCGACGGACACCTGAACGATCAGGGATTGAAAAAAATCCCGCACTTTTGGGATCACGTTGCCCTTGGGATTGATGGGTTTTCTCCCAGAATTTGCTGAGACTTTCCTGAGTTGCTCCAGACGTGACCGACACCACGCCTTCTGAAGCACCTGATGCCGTCGAAAGCTCAATCACATTGACGAACCAATCAATGTCGAACAAGCAGAAGACATCGACATTGGAACAAGAATCAAAATTTTTTGCGGACGCAACTACAACAACCAAATTTATTAGAGCAGACATTTCGACGCTTCCCAAAGATCAATCCAATTTCTGTTTTGAGTCAAAATTAATTCACGCCAATATTTCTATAGCCAAAACGTTTGTTGATACTACACGCAAACCATATCCCGCTGACTGGGCAACATTCTTTTCAACAAATCCAGGCAATCCGCCACTTTGCCTGTTGAAGAAATAAAGCGAGAGAATAGATGCCATGTCTTTAGTTACGGCAAACAATCTGATCAATACCTGGAACCTGAATGGCGGAAGCCTTGATGCAGCTTTTGTCAGCACAATTCAAGGCAGTTTTGCAGACATCAATTACCTCTACAACTTGCCCAATCTGACAGGGCTTGGAGATGAAGCACACATCCTTGAGGACACATCCCTGGCCGTTGTGTCTCTCAACACACTGGACGGCAAAACCTCCGGCACCATCAATGCCAGCTCCATCAACACGCTCACCGGTAGCACCGCTGACCTGAATACTGCCTATGCATCAGGAGGCATCAGCAATCTCGGCAACGAGGCCGTCACCATCTCTGACACCAGCCTTGCTGTCTCTGTTCTCAACACACTCGATGGACGCACCTCTGGCGCCATCAATGCCAGCTCCATCAACACGCTCTCTGGCACTGCCGCTGACCTCAATACTGCTTACACATCAGGCGGCATCAGCAATCTCGGCAATGAAGCCGTCACCCTCACGGACACCTCTCTTGCTGCTTCCGTTCTCAATGCCCTCGACGGACACACCTCCGGTGCCATTAATGCCTCCTCCATCAACACACCATGCACATCGCCACACGGGAGGATCGCCATCAAGCCGCGATCGAGTTGCTGCACTGGTGTGCCAACAACACAAGCAAGTCGCTGTCCATGAATGCGCTCTCAGCCGAGCTGAATCAATCTCGGACATCACTGTTTAAAGGAGCCAGGAAACACTTCGCCTGCACCCCTCTTGAGCTGCAACGATCGATCCGCATGGACAGGATTGGCCAACTACTGCTCAATCCAAGCCGACGCCGTGAGCTGGGGCTGAATGGCGTCGGAGCGATCGCATCGGCCGTGGGATTTACCAGCCGCAGCCACTTTGCACGGCGATACCAGCAGCAGTACGGCGAACCCCCACAAGCCACCCTGAACCGGATCGAAGCTCCTAACACAATCAATGCAGGAGAGCCCCCTTAAAACCCAGTGAACGAGAGGCTCTGAAGCAAATCGCGCACTTATGGGGTCAAAGAACGCCCCAAAACGGGGAATGGATACTTAGAAAAGTCTGAGTGCCAACTGAGAAATCCTGGTGATTGGGTTACGCCTGGCAGGAATTGGGGCTGAGAAGTACTTCGCAGGCATGGAGTAGCGATGTCAACTCCAACCTTCTTGTCTGCTGCCACTAACACTGCCGGCACCAAGATCATCCTCACCTACAACGAGACGCTCTCTGCCACAACAGCTGCCGCTTCCGCCTTCACAGTCACCTCAGGCGGGGTTGACAACGACGTCACAGCTGTTGCTGTCTCTGGTTCCACCGTTGAACTCACAGTCAGCAGGCCCATTCCCAGCTGGCATGACCTCGCCGTTACTTACACCGATCCATCGAGCTCAAACGACAGCAATGCCGTTCAAGACAGCCAAGGGAATGACGCTGCATCGCTAAGCAGCACTTCCGTCACCAACAACTCAACGGTGGAAGGCAGGGCCTTCGAAGAAGCTGGTAATCAAAGCAACCTGAAAGGCGACACCACAGATGATTGGTATGGCACTGCAGTCTGCCTATCAAAAGATGGCAGCACAATGGCTGTCGGCGTGCCACAAGCAGCCGGAGGTGGAACACATAGAGGTCAAATTCGTATTTACAAGCGGAGTGGAGAAAATTGGAATCTCATTGACACGATTAACGGTACAGATACTCAAGATCGATATGGCCATGCCGTGGCCCTGTCAGCCGACGGAACGATTCTTGCGATAGGAGCCAGTCATTTTGATAACGGAACTAAAACAAATGCTGGGCATGTCCGCACATTTCAATATGACGGCACAAGCTATACAGAATATGCCAGCAACCACGAAATCAAAGGGGGCACTGAAGGCGAGGCATTTGGAAAATCGGTTGCATTATCAGCCGACGGCAAAGTACTCGTCGTCGGGGCATCTAATTTTGATCACAGCTCAAAGAAGGATGTTGGACTTGTCAGAATTTTCCGCCTCAGTGATTCCAACAAGTGGAACCAGGAGAAATGGCACCGCGGCGATACAGCCGACGGCCACGTTGGCGCAGCCGTCGACATCTCTGCAGATGGCGACACGGTAGCTTTCGGTGGTTATGGAAATACTGGAAATGATAAAGAGGATGGGAGGATTTATCTATATCGCTACAACAGCAGCAAAAAGCAATGGCTTAAACATGGTCGCGGTATTGATGGAGTCGCTGAATATGATCGGCGAGGATATTCAATCTCCATCTCAGGTGATGGCACAGTTGTAGCGGCTGGATCACCGCAAAATGACGACGCCGGTAGCAATAAAGGCCGGGTTGATATTTATGAGGTCCAGGAAGGAGGAGGCCTGCAACCTCTTGGCTCGCCCATCTATGGAGAAGCCAATGATGATCAATCAGGTATTGCCGTAAGCCTTTCCGATAATGGCAAGCGAGTTGCGATTGCAGCCCACCTCAATGATGGTGGCGGCACCAATGCAGGCCATGTTCGGCTCTACGAGTTCATTGATGGCTCATGGCAACAGCAAGGAATTGACCTTGATGGGCCAACTCAACACAATTTTAGAAATAACGAAGATACAGCGATCAGTCTGTCGGGAGATGGCACCTATCTGGCGATTGGATCTCCGGCTTCCCATGACTCAGCTCCAAGTGTCGAAGGAACAGTTCGCGTCCTCAAGTTCCATGACAGCGTCACACCCAACCTGAGCTCCATTCAAACCTCAATTGACGGTGAAAAGATCATTGTCAAATTCAGCGAAAACCTTTCGGCAGACCTACCAAGCAGCAGCCAATTCAGCGTTAAGGTCGATGGAACAACTAGAGCAATCACGGAGATTGAGGCCAATGGCCCAAGCATTGAACTAACCCTGAATCAAGCGATTAAGAGCAGCGATACCAACATTCAAATTAGTTACAGCGACGCGAGCGGCGATGATAGTGCTGCGGTTCAGGATTACAGCGGCAATGACGCAAGCTCATTTAGCAACCAATCGGTCACCAATCTCTCCATCATTGACCTCAGCAGCAGATTCTTAGTTGATAAATACGGGAATAAATTTGCCGAGTACGGCTACGCCAAAGTTGGGCCCGCTTTTCAAAAGATAGACCTCAATCTTCCAGGAGGCTTCTCATCGCCTCTGGTCTTCAGCAATGTTGTCAGCCGCAATGAGCAAGACCCGGTTGCAACAAGGCTACATGCTGTCAAAAAAAGCTCCTTCCAAGTACAACTTGACGAACCAAAGTACTACGGAACTTCCCAAGGAAAGAGTTTTCACACTGACGAAATCATCAGCTACTTTGTTATAGAAACTGGCAAGCATGAACTCGTCGATGAAAAGATCTTTCTAGCAAATTCAGAAGGGCAAAAGAGACATCCCAGCAATCCCTCTACAAAATCAAGTAGCTGGTCAGGCACGATCCCATTTAGTGGTGCAGATTTCAGCGATATTCCTGTTCTCTTTGGTCAGTCACAAACGCATAACGGTTCAGATTTCATCACCACACGAACCAAAAATGTCAGTTCAACAGGTTTTCAATACAGCTTCCAGGAAGCAGAGCACAAAGGCGGCCACCCTGCCAAGGAAATCTTTGCCTGGATGGCCTACTCGGGCGGCAAGAGCAACAGTGGTGGCATTGATCTTGAAGGTCAAGCACTAGGCAAGGTCTTTACCCACAAGCCCAAAGAGCAAACATTCCTCAACACCTATGCATCAACTCCCTTCTTACTCGCCGGACTACGCACATTTGAAGGCTCAGACCCAGCCTTTAGCCGCGTTCATAATCTCAACACCAGCACCTTTAGCGTTGGCATTCAAGAAGACACTTCAAGCGATGGCGAGGTAACGCATAGCAGCAACGAAAGTATCCACTACTTAGCCATTGGCACCAGTACTCCACCAAGCATCCAGTCAGCAACCGAGAGCTTTGCTGAAAACACCGACACAACATCTCAGGTCAAAGTCATTGACCTGCAGGATTCCAACACCCTCAAAGATGAGAGTCCAGATGGTGAAGCAATTAGCTACAGCATCAAGTCAGGCGATACGACATTATTTGCCATCAACGACTCAACGGGCGTCATCACAATCAAAGCCGGTGCCAGCCTGGATTACGAAACAGCAACCAGCTATTCACTCACCATCAGTGCCCAAGCCGGCAATGCATCAACAGAAGCGGTTATCACAGTCAATATCACCCCATTCAATGACAATGACGTTGTCCTAAGTGATAACAATAGCAGTCAAAACACAGTCGCAGAAAATTCGTCTGCTGGAACGCCTGTCGGAGTCACAGCCTTAGGAGCTGATGCTGACCGCGGCGTATCGATCAGCTCCTATGCACTAACCGACGATGCTGGTGGTCTTTTTGCCATCAACTCCTCCACCGGAGTTGTCTCCGTTAAAGGAACGATTGACTACGAGAGCAAGCAATCACACACGATCACGGTCAAAGCCACATCCTCCGATAGCTCGGCAGCGACCAAAGACATCACCATTGCCGTCACTGACGTTAATGACAACACCCTCTCGGTAGCTGACAGCAATTCAGCCACTAACACCATTGCTGAAAATGCCACTGCTGGTGATGGCGTTGGTGTCAAAGCTCTCGGCACTGATGCTGATCACGGCACCACCATTGCCTACGACTTCACTTCCAACCCCAGCAATCTCTTTGCCATCGATGCCTCAACTGGCGTCATCACCCTCGCTGCTGGCAAAGCGCTCGATTTCGAATCTGCCCAGTCCC
Organism: Synechococcus sp. BIOS-E4-1; assembly: GCF_014279995.1. Classification (NCBI taxonomy): domain Bacteria; kingdom Bacillati; phylum Cyanobacteriota; class Cyanophyceae; order Synechococcales; family Synechococcaceae; genus Synechococcus; species Synechococcus sp. BIOS-E4-1. The sequence goes on from NZ_CP047935.1 coordinate 3,160,375, forward strand.
ATACCGTCACGATTCGTGCCACTTCCACCGACACCAACGGCGATACATCAACTGCCAGCAAAACAATCTCCATCAACGTCACCGATGTTGATGACAACGCCCTCTCCGTAGCCGACAGCAATTCAGCCACCAACACCATTGCTGAAAATGCCACGACTGGTGATGGCGTTGGTGTCAAAGCTCTCGGCACTGATGCTGATCACGGCACCACCATTGCCTACGACTTCACTTCCAACCCCAGCGACCTCTTTGCCATCGATGCCTCAACTGGCGTCATCACCCTCGCTGCTGGCAAAGCGCTCGATTTCGAATCTGCCCAGTCCCACACCGTCAAAGTTCGTGCCACTTCCACCGACACCAACGGCGATACATCAACTGCCAGCAAAACAATCTCCATCAACGTCACCGATGTTGATGACAACGCCCTCTCCGTAGCCGACAGCAATTCAGCCACCAACACCATTGCTGAAAATGCCACGACTGGTGATGGCGTTGGTGTCAAAGCTCTCGGCACTGATGCTGATCACGGCACCACCATTGCCTACGACTTCACTTCCAACCCCAGCGACCTCTTTGCCATCGATGCCTCAACTGGCGTCATCACCCTCGCTGCTGGCAAAGCGCTCGATTTCGAATCTGCCCAGTCCCACACCGTCAAAGTTCGTGCCACTTCCACCGACACCAACGGCGATACATCAACTGCCAGCAAAACAATCTCCATCAACGTCACCGATGTTGATGACAACGCCCTCTCCGTAGCCGACAGCAATTCAGCCACCAACACCATTGCGGAAAATGCCACGACTGGTGATGGCGTTGGTGTCAAAGCTCTCGGCACTGATGCTGATCACGGCACATCCATTGCCTACGACTTCACCTCCAACCCCAGCAACCTCTTTGCCATTGATGCCTCAACTGGCGTCATCACCCTCGCTGCTGGCAAAGCGCTCGATTTCGAATCTGCCCAGTCCCATACCGTCACGGTTCGTGCCACTTCCACCGACACCAACGGCGATACATCAACTGCCAGCAAAACAATCTCCATCAACGTCACCGATGTTGATGACAACGCCCTCTCCGTAGCCGACAGCAATTCAGCCACCAACACCATTGCGGAAAATGCCACGACTGGTGATGGCGTTGGTGTCAAAGCTCTCGGCACTGATGCTGATCACGGCACATCCATTGCCTACGACTTCACCTCCAACCCCAGCAACCTCTTTGCCATTGATGCCTCAACTGGCGTCATCACCCTCGCTGCTGGCAAAGCGCTCGATTTCGAATCTGCCCAGTCCCATACCGTCACGGTTCGTGCCACTTCCACCGACACCAACGGCGATACATCAACTGCCAGCAAAACAATCTCCATCAACGTCACCGATGTTGATGACAACGCCCTCTCCGTAGCCGACAGCAATTCAGCCACCAACACCATTGCGGAAAATGCCACGACTGGTGATGGCGTTGGTGTCAAAGCTCTCGGCACTGATGCTGATCACGGCACATCCATTGCCTACGACTTCACCTCCAACCCCAGCAACCTCTTTGCCATTGATGCCTCAACTGGCGTCATCACCCTCGCTGCTGGCAAAGCGCTCGATTTCGAATCTGCCCAGTCCCATACCGTCACGGTTCGTGCCACTTCCACCGACACCAACAGCGATACCTCAACCGCAACCAAAGACATCACCATCAACGTCACTGACGTTGATGAATTCGCTCCAACCCTGAGTGACGGTGATAGCACAGCCAACACAGTTGCAGAAAATGCAACGACTGGCACCACCGTTGGCATCACAGCAAAGGGCAGTGATGGCGATGCTGGAACCAGCTTTGCCTATGCCTTTGCCAGCGATGGCAACCGCGGCGTCTTATTTGACCTGAACGCAACAACTGGTGTTGTCACTCTCGCTGGAAGTCTGGACTACGAAACAGCAACCAGTCATTCAATCAAAGTGGTTGGCACCGCCACTGGCCCCAAAGGCGGCACCCAAACCACAGAAAAGACTTTCCAAGTCGACGTCGGCAATATCAACGACAATGACCCCGCCCTGACGGCTCAAAATATTGACGTTCTGGATTCAGTGAGTGCTGGAACAGAACTGGTCGATCTGAGTGATTCCAATACATCAAAGGACACCGACCTGGACGGTGATTCAATCAAATACTCCATCACATCAGGCAATGAAAGCAATCTCTTTGCCATCAATGAAACAACAGGAAAGATATCAGTAGCAACAGACAAGTCACTTGACTATGACAAATCAGATCAACATATCCTAGGCATCACAGCTACAGATAGCGGTAACAAGACAGGCACAGCAGAAATCACAATCGATGTTCAAGACTCCAACACAGCACCTAATGCGGTTGATGATGCCATCTCACTCAATGAAGACAGCAGCATTGATAGTTCTGCATCTAGTGGCATCATCCAAAGCAATGACAGCGATGCAGAAAGTGACTCACTAACTATTCACAGGTTCTACCTTGGCGAAAGCACAGAAACCAATGCAACTGAGGGGATTCTGGGTCAAGCCATCAACGGCAACTATGGCTTACTCACGCTCAATACAGATGGCTCTTATCAGTATTCAGCCGACAACGCTAATGCTCTAAGATCAGGTGAAACTGCCGTTGATTCGTTCCACTACGTCTTAACTGACAACAAACTGACACAAACAGCTGATATTCAGTTCACCATCAATGGAATCAATGATGCACCGTACATCGTTGATGCCACCAAAAAAAAGAAATACACCGAAAAACAAGGTGCTGTCACGATCATTGACGGAAGTTTAGATATTGTTGACCCCGACGATACAGACATTGAAAGCGCAAGCATCAAATTTACCCCAGACACCTACCAAGCATCTGAGGATCAACTTGGCTTCACCAATGCCTACGGAATTGTTCACAACTGGAATAGCTCAACAGGAGAGCTCTCTTTAACAGGCTCAACTTCTTTATCCAATTACATCTCAGCGCTCGAGACGGTCACCTACACCAATACTGATAATACTAATCCCGTCATTGGAGAGCGAAAAATTGAATGGCAAGTCAACGATGGTGATACCAACTCGATTGCCATCACTTCGATCGTCGATGTTGGCGGCACCAATGATGCACCCGAAAGTATTGATGAAGCCGTTGCAGTAGAAGCAGGTTCCACGATCTCAACGGAATCAAAAGCAAAGCTCTTAGCGAATGACACCGATCCAGAAGGGGATTCTCTGACGATTGAACAATTCCGTTTAGGCACAGAACAGCAAAGCAACGTTGCATTTCAACCAGGCAAAACACTGACAGGTCAATATGGAAGAATGACCATCGAATCTGATGGCTCCTACTCTTATACGGCCGACCAAACCACATCCAAACGTTTACTCACAGGCGAAACCCGCACCGAGACCTTTACATACACCGTCTCTGACTCTCAAGACACAGATACGGGTGAAATTGCCATCACCATTACCGGCCTCAACGACAGCCCAGTTGCCACCAATGATGCCTTCGAAGTTGAAGAAGACAGCTCAAAGTTTAGGCCCACTGTTCAGGGCTTGTTAGCCAACGATTCTGATGTTGACGGCGATTCCCTCTCAATCTCAACCGTACGAACAGGCGCTGAAGTATCAAGTCAATCATCCAATACAAGCTCAACAGGCAGCAGTTCCAGCTCAGATGAAATAGGCAATACTTCTATTCAATCATCCAATACAAGCTCAACGGGCAGCAATTCCAGCTCTGACGAAATAGGCAATACTTCTATCCAATCATCCAATACAAGCTCAACAGGCAGCAATTCCAGCTCAGATGAAACAGGCAATACTTCTATTCAATCATCCAATGCCAAAATAGTCAGTCGAGCAGCAACTGGCACCTATGGAATAATCGCAATTAATGAGGATGGCTCCTATCGCTATACGGCAAACCAAGAAACTGCAGATACACTGGATGCAGGCGATCAAGTCTCTGATTTATTTACTTACACACTAAGCGATGGCGAAAACACTGATACTGCTGAAATCGATATCAAAGTCGTAGGCGTTAATGATGCTCCGACTCTTCAAGGAATCACTCCAGGCGACATTAAAGATCAAGAAAACTCCTCATTTTTAAATACGAGCAACCTCTCAGGCCAGCTGTCCGGTACCGATGCTGATGCTTCTGCAGTCCTGAACTATGGAATCAGTGGAAACAGCGGATCAACAGCATCTGGAAATTACGGCACATTGAGCCTCAACCGCTCAACCGGAGCCTATGAATACATACCCACCACCGCTGTGATCGAAGCCCTCAACCAAGGTGAAAGCGTTTCCGATTCCTTTGAGCTGTTCGTTTCGGACGGCAGCCTCACAGCGACGAGATCCTTCCAGGTCAACATCACCGGCGCCAACGATGCCGTTAGCGGTGGCCCAGGAGGAAGTGGTGGTGGCAGTGGCAGTGGTGGTCGTCATAGCGACAGCAGCAGCAGCCAAAACAACATCAACCCTGCTCAACCACTTGCAACTCCCAGTGAACTGGTCAGAAACAACGATGACACTGGCTTCCGTGTTACGGGAGAAAGCGGTGTTTGGATCCAGCTGGAAGTTCTCAGAAACAACTCCGACTGGCAGAACAGCCTGCAAATCGTGAATGCTGATGGAGAAGCCATGGGATCCATTGGCGCCACCAGAGATTCCACCAACATGGGACAAACTGAACTCTTTCTCAGCGGCGGCAGTGAGATCAAATTCCATCAATCAAGCCATAATCAGAAACTCATTCAGTCCCCAGATCTGCAAATCGATTCGCAGCTCGACAACAGCTTCATGCTCCATCTTGAAGACACTGACAATCAAGAAAGGGATTACGACGATTTATCCTTAAAAATCACCACCTCTCAACAGTCCCAGAACATCAACGCTTTCAAACTCGCCTCAGAGCAAGATCACGTCAATGATTCAATCCTGAACATGACGGATCTCAATCCAGGTGCAACCAAACTTCGGTTGACCTTAAAAAGCGACTGCGGCGACACCAATCGAGTGGCTTTTGTCAAACTCACTGCTGACGATGTCAACGGATTCACCGTTGACGGAATTGCTTCGTCAGACGAAAATACCTTTGAAGCAGCAGTTCGTGACAGCCTGATCAACCCGGACAATACAGAGATCCTGATGAGCGGAGAAAAGACAACACAAATCGATTGGACATTTAATCAGGCTGACGAAGGTTTTTATGCTCCTGTTTTTATCAATCAGGAAACAGATCGTCTGTTCACATTCGGCATCACCAGCACGACGGACAACCAGGGCTCCATCAAAAACCTGGGCAGCAACTTCTTTGGATACGAAGACACAATCTCATCGCCAAGCTCGGACTGGGACTTCAACGACATCACCATGTTGGTGGAAATGATCTGAGCCTTTGGGGCCAACACCGGTGGCATTGGAGAATGAAGAGATGACGGCCTCCAAAGCTCCCACTGAAGTCTTCGACGTGATCGTCGTGGGAGGAGGCCATGCAGGCTGTGAAGCGGCCATCACGGCTGCACGCCTGGGGCTGAACACAGCACTGTTCACCCTCAATCTCGACCGCATCGCCTGGCAACCCTGCAATCCGGCCGTGGGCGGACCGGCAAAAAGCCAGCTGGTACATGAAGTGGATGCTCTTGGCGGCGTGATTGGGCGCCTCGCCGATGCCACAGCCATCCAGAAGCGCATCCTCAACGCCAGCCGCGGCCCCGCCGTCTGGGCCCTGCGTGCCCAGACCGACAAACGGCAGTACTCGCGCCAGATGCTGCAACTACTGCAGCACACCCCCAACCTGGCTCTGCGCGAAGCCATGGTCACCGGTCTGGAGATCGACGGTGATCCGAACGGCGGTGGCGAATCCTGGGACCCAAGCCAGGGACCCAAGGCACGCATCAGCGGCGTACGCACCTATTTCGGCAGCGTGTACGGGGCTAAAGCCGTGGTGCTCACCGCCGGCACATTTCTGGGTGGGCGCATCTGGGTCGGGCACCAGTCGATGGCCGCTGGACGTGCAGGGGAGCAGGCTGCCGAGGGGCTCACTGAAGCCCTGCAGCAGCTCGGATTCCACACCGACCGGCTCAAAACCGGCACTCCAGCACGTGTCGACCGGCGCAGCATTGCCCTTGATCAACTGGAGGAACAGCCCAGCGACGCTGCAGACCGCTTCTTTTCCTTTGACCCAGGTTCCTGGAGCAGCGGTGAACAGATGAGCTGTCACATCACCCGCACCACCGCTGCAACCCATCAACTGATCAAGGACAACCTGCACCTCACGGCGATCTACGGCGGCGTGATCGACAGCAAGGGGCCTCGCTACTGCCCCTCAATCGAAGACAAGATCGTTCGCTTTGCCGACAAAGAGAGCCACCAGATCTTTCTGGAACCTGAAGGTCGCGACACTCCGGAGATCTATGTGCAGGGATTCTCCACCGGGCTCCCTGAGCCCATCCAGCTGCAATTGCTGCGCAGCCTTCCAGGACTGGAACAGTGCGTGATGCTGAGACCGGCATACTCAGTCGATTACGACTACCTACCAGCCACACAGCTGCTGCCATCACTGGAAACCAAGCGGGTGGAGGGGCTGTTCAGCGCAGGCCAGCTCAACGGCACCACTGGCTATGAGGAGGCCGCTGCTCAGGGCCTGGTCGCCGGACTCAACGCGGTTCGGCGCGTCCGCAGTCAGGAAGCGGTGCACTTCTCCCGGGAGAGCAGCTACATCGGCACGATGATCGATGACCTGGTGAGTAAGGATCTGCGTGAGCCCTATAGGGTGCTGACCAGCCGCAGTGAATACCGGCTCGTGCTTCGCGGTGACAACGCCGATCGACGCCTGACCCCTCTTGGCCGGCAAATCGGTCTGATCGATGACCGCCGCTGGCAATTGTTCGAGCAGAAGCTCGCTGCCATGGAGAACGAAAAGCAGCGGCTGCAGTGCCAACGGCTCAAGGTGAGCGACCCTGTGGCAGCAGCTGTGGAAGCGGAGACCGGCGCACCTATCAAAGGATCCATCACCCTGGCCGACCTGCTGCGCCGGCCAGGCATGCACACAGCAGACCTGGTACGCCACGGCCTAGCTGATGCCGATCTGCCCCTACCAGTGAGGGAAGGCGCTGAGATCGACATCAAATACAGCGGCTATCTGCAGAGGCAACAGCAGCAGATCGATCAGGTGAGACGCCAGGGCAAACGCAAGCTGCCCGCTGGGATCGATTACGCCAACATCAGCACGTTGTCGCGTGAAGCGCGCGAAAAACTGAGCGATCTGCGGCCGCTCACACTGGGCCAGGCCAGCCAGATCCCCGGCGTCAGCCAGGCTGATCTCAGCTCCCTGCTGGTGTGGCTGGAGCTGCAGCAGCGTCGCGACCAGAAGCGCACATCCCTCGCCTCAAGCGCCAACGCTCGATAGCGTTGGCGCACTCACTGGTCTGCATTGCCCTCTCGCATCCCCACGTCCAGTGCGTACTGGAACCTGCGCGCCGAGCAAATTCTCGACCGCGTTTTCAACGATGACGACAACATCCTCAAAACCGTGCAGCTGCAGGTCAATCCGCCGTCAAAACAAAAAGAAGCGAGTGATCAAAATCAAGCAGGTTTGTCCTGGCCACAGGTCGGCTTGGCCGCGCTAGGCCTAATTGCTGTTCTCGGCAGCAGCGGACTGACACTCCATTGGAGGCTGACTCAGCAGGCACTGGAACGGGAAGGGAACCTCGCCTTAATCGAACGACTGCGCAACAACCAACCATCTGAACGCAAGAACGCAACAAGCAAGCCTGCTCCAGAGACCACATCAAAGACAGCTGCTGAGACATTGACCGATCAATCCACAACAGCAAACGCTCTGGACATCACTGCACTACCCAACGCATCGGCAACACAACTGGAGCCGATCACGATTCCACTGCCGACAGCCGAGGCCACCAGCAATCCCTCAATTGCCGATCAGGGATCAGCAGTCACTGCGCAACCTCAGCTAGTCGGTGTGGTTCACGCCGGTAACGGCGAAGGCTCAGCCATCTTTCAACTCGGCGGGCTCTCCCTCTCCACTGTTCCCGGTGAATCGATCGGCAACAGCGGTTGGACGCTGCAAAGCGTTAGCGCCCATGGCGCCGTGATTGAGCGATCAGGTGCAAGCCAATCACTCAGTGTTGGAGGTGCTTTCTAAACACTGTGAGCTCCCTGATCCCTTCTCCTTCCGTGCTGTGGGAAGCCCCCACATCCTCCGTGCTGGCGGGAGAGGAACCAGGCTGGCTGCCAGGCCCATGGCGACTGATGCTGCTGGGAGATGGCAGTCCCACCAGACACCTGCGCTTGCTCACTGGCCACAGCGTGCAAGTGCGTCTGATCGCGATGGACGCGGACGCCAACCTCAGCAAGGCAACCGGAGGACCACGGCCTGCGGAGGTCCAGGAACTGGAGCCACCCCTGCTTCGCCGCCAGGTCTGGCTGAACTGTGGCGAAACCACGCTGGCCTGGGCCGAAAGCTGGTGGAACCAGGATGAAGCGGAGCGCAATCTGAGCAATCGAGAACAGCCGATCTGGCTCAGCCTCACCCAGGGACGATCGGAACTGTTTCGTGAAGTGGATGGACTGGCACTCGTCACAGAGCCTTGGCTGGAGCAAGGATTTGGCGAACGAGGGCCGTTCTGGAGCCGCCACTACCGCTTCTTCCGCCAGGGCAGGGAGCTCACCGTGATCCGAGAAGTGTTCAGCCCAGCTCTCGAACGCTGGCTGGGTGAAGCGCCACGACGACCGCTTCATGCAACGTCATGAAGAAAGCCAGCGTTTGATGCGGATTTTCACTTGACAACTTGCCTGCTCTTGTGCTGAAGCAATCATGGCCACATCGGCAATGGTTCCATGGCGACTTCCACCTGGGTAACCCTCAACGATCTGGGCCGCAACTTCGGCATCTCCTCGTTCCACTGCGGACGAGCCCTCGAACATCAGGGATGGCGGGACAGGCATGGGCGCCCCACAGAAGCGGCACTCTCAGCGGGTGCGGTTGATCAACACATGCCACACATGAGTGGACGTTCGCTGCTCTGGAACGCTGATCTCTGCGCAGAGTTACTGAAGCGACAGGGGTACCAGCCGGTATCCCGCTCTCAGCACATCGGCCAATGGACAGATCTGCTCGAAGCCATGAATGACGGTTCCCCATCGATCACCACCACAGCGGATCAGATGGCCGAAGAGCTACCAGCCGATCTGGTGGAAGACGTGAACCGCCAGCTGAGCCAGCGCGGCTGTCAATATCAGGTGTGCCGGCCATTGAGCAACCGGCACTGAGCTGATCAGGTCAGGCCATCCGCAGTGCTTCGGCTTGCTTGCGGGCCTGCTCCAGCTGTTGCTTGAGCTTCTCCTCATCCGTATGGCTGAGGCTGGTGTGTATCAAGCGGGCATTGGGCAGATGACGACGCAAGCGATCAATCACACGATCAGGCGTTGAATCCCGCACAAGCAGAGCCAGTGCTGCACTTCCCTGAGGCAGGGTTTCGGTCAGCTCCTTGAGGAACTTGTCGTTGATGCCAATGTCGCTGAGGGCTCCCGAAGCCGCACCGGCACCGGCACCCGCTGCCACGCCAAGCAGCGGGTTGGCGAAGATCAGTCCGATCAGCAGTCCCCAGAAGCTTCCGCCCATGGCACCTGCGGCGGTCATGTTGATGGCCTGGCGAAGGTGCACGTGACCGTCACTGCCGTGTTCGAGAACCACAGCGTCCTCGAGGGTGATCAGATGCTCTTCCTGGATCGCAACCAGCTCAAGACGAACCTGCTCAGCTTCCTCAACCTTGGGGAAACCAATCACCACAAGATTGCTCATGTTGTTGATGCAACGACCCTAATCATAGGTAGAAATGCTGTCGCTCAATCCCGACGGCGACTGGAACGCGGCAAAGGTCGACGGGACGACGCCCGAGAGGTTGACGAAGAGCCGGAATCCGCCTCGACATCACGACTGGCGGAACGCTTCCAGCGCTCCACCCGGAAACTATCGTCTTCCGGCCAGACATCATCGTCATCGGACGACCTCACAGATGATTTTGAGACCACAGGCGGAGGCAACACCGGCTGGCGACGGGAGAGAGCCTGGAGTGGACGTTTACGTGGTGAAGGCGTTGATCGTTCCACTGGTGTTGAGACGTCGGCACGCGCAGGGCGTGCGGACTGAAAACTCTGCGGCCGCTCAGACAACTCACGCCAGTCATCCTCTTCATCCAACAGCCAGTCGATTCGGTCACCAACCCAACGACCCATTGCATCCAATCTGGAAGACCCATCCAGACGGTCATGACCGCGTCGGCCTGGTCTGGCTCCGGAGACACCATCCACCAGCTGACGTCCCGTGTCTAACCAGCGGTCAAGCCGCCGGTCCAAGGGGTCAGGACTGCGCTGCGAGCGTTGTCGACGTGAATCCATGACCCGACGTTACCGACGTCTGTGCTGCAACCAACGCTCCCGTTGCAGACCAATCAAAACGATCGAAACTCCACCTGCTTCCAACACCCAGAGAAAAACCTCCATCCCGCTCAGCTGTCCTCCGCTGCAGGTTCGTAGCGAAGCAGACAACTTGCATTCCAGCGACCCCCATGATGCCGATCGCAGCACAATCGACAGGCCGCTTGACGCATCCTGCGGCGATAGGGAGTCTGGCGTCCGCAACGAGGACAGATCGCGATCCAGCGCGGGGAACTCTGCGGAACGGGAAAACGATGGCGAACGCTGACCTCGAAGCGTGTCTGGGCCGCGTTGATGACCTCCATGCGCTGCCGAAAGCAGGGTCCGTGACCCTCCTCACGCTTCAGCACCAGATCCACCCAGGCATGGATCATCTCGTGACAAAGGGTGCTTTCAGTGGCCTCTCTCGGCAGAGGATCCAGCAACGGTTTGGAGAGAACAATTTCACGCCCGAACGGCGGAGCCACCGCAGGCCCTCGCCGGTAGAGACCAGCCGTTCGACGCAGGCGACCATCACTCCAACGCAACGCAAGCAGTGGTTGATGTCCTCGGCAGAGAGCTCCCTCGAAATGCTCCCGATTCAGGCGATGAAACAAAGGGAGCAGCGGCTCGAGCGGCATGAATGGCGGAGGCCTTGAACAACGACGTCGGCCCAGTCTGCCTCCATCTCGCAGTTCGTCAGTCAGACTCAGCACTCACTTGGAAACAGCTGATGGATCTGGGTCTGGTGCGGGAGATCGGGAGCAAGGCCCTGCTGGCCGGTGGTGGAGCCCTGCTTGTTTATTGGACGGTCACCGCCGTGAAGCTGGTGCTCAGCGCCCGCGGCATCAACCCGCTGATCAAGCAATTTTTCACTCAGGTGGCAGCGGGCCGTGTGGATGCGGCATATCTGCTCACCACCAAGTCCTACCGGCAGCATGTCAATCGACAGCAGTTCATCCGCTTCCTCGCAGGTCTGAAGCTCAATCGCTTTCGCAACCTCAAATCGGGCCGACCACGCCTGCAGGAAGGAAGCATGATCCTCACCGTGAAGTTGATCGCAGAAAACAAAGAGGAAATGCCCCTCGACTTCACCTTCACCAAGGTGGAAGACACCTGGAAAATCGAGCGCATCGCCACCATCAAGAGTTGAGTCGTCCTGCCCGTGACAGCGCCAGCTCCAGACAACGCGTCGACTCAGTTCAGCGAGCGCGCCGCTGAACTGAGACAGCTGCTCACCCGGGCCGCCCACGCGTACTACGTATTGGATGCTCCCGAGCTTGAGGATGCTGTCTACGACCAGCTTTACCGGGAACTGCTGGATCTGGAGACGGCTCACCCCGAGCTGGTGTGCGCCGACAGCCCCACCCAACGAGTGGGTGGGACGCCCTCCGAGGGATTCGCCAGCGTCGCCCACCGCATCCCGCTGTTCAGTCTCGACAATGCATTCAGCGCCGAAGAGTTGCGCAGCTGGTACGCACGCCTGCTGAAGGTGCTCGACAGAGAGCCGCAGGCGGGTGAACCCCTGCCGGCACTGGCCATGGTCGGGGAACTCAAGATCGATGGCAATGCCCTCGCTCTCAGCTACGAAAACGGAGTCCTGATTCGAGGCACCACCCGCGGTGACGGGGAACAGGGAGAAGAGATCACCACCAATGTGCGCACCATCGCGTCGATCCCTCTGCGCCTGCAGCTCGACCCACCACCGGCCTGGGTGGAAGTTCGTGGCGAGGCTCTGATTCCCGATCGCACCTTCGCTGCCATCAATGCCGACCGGGCAGCGCGGGATGAACCGCTGTTCGCCAATCCACGCAATGCCTGTGCCGGCACCCTGCGCCAGCTCGATCCGAAAGTGGTGGCGGCACGTCGACTGGATTTCTTCGCCTACACACTGCACCTACCGGACAACTGGGCTGGGCCACGCCCGATCAGCCAGTGGGAGTGCCTCAGCTGGCTGAGCAGCGCAGGCTTCCGGGTGAATCCCAACGCAGCCCTGCTGCCGGATCTTGCTGCGGTGGAGACCTTCTTCAACAGCTGGGACAGCCAACGTCACGACCTTGATTACGCCACTGACGGAGTCGTGGTGAAACTGAACGATCTGCGTCTTCAAGACAGCGCAGGCTTCACGCAGAAAGCACCACGCTGGGCCATCGCGCTGAAATACCCAGCCGAGGAAGCTCCGAGCCGGCTGCTCCGCATCACCTGCCAGGTGGGCCGAACCGGCGTGATCACCCCGGTGGCCGAATTCGAACCGGTCGCCCTGGCTGGCACCAGCGTCAGTCGCGCCACCCTGCACAACGCCGACCGACTGGCGGAACTGGATCTCCACAGCGGCGACACGATTGTGGTGCGCAAGGCCGGAGAAATCATCCCTGAGGTACTCCGCGTGCTTTCCGAACTCAGGCCTGAAGGCGCTCGACCGCTTGATCTTCCCCATCAGTGCCCCAGCTGCGCCTCTGAGCTTGTTCGCGAAAGCGGTGAAGCCGCAACCCGCTGCGTGAACAGCAGCTGCCCGGCAATTCTGCGAGGCGCTTTACGTCACTGGGTCAGCAAAGCAGCCCTCGACGTGGAGGGAATGGGCGGGAAATTAATCGAACAGCTGGTTGAGAGGGGGCTCGTACGTTCAATCTCCGACCTGTATGGCCTTGATGCCGCGCTGCTGAGCAGCCTGGAACGGATGGGTGAGAAAAGTGCTGAAAATCTCATCTCAGCAATGGAGGCTTCCCGTTCCCAGCCCTGGGCACGCCAGCTCTATGGACTTGGCATCCACCATGTGGGCGAGGTCAACGCCAAAGGCCTCGCAGCAGCCTTTCCAGACATCGACACGCTTAGCAGCACTGCCGTTGATCACCCTGAAGCGATCAGCGAGCTGCACGGCATTGGTCCGGAGATCACCCAGAGCCTGCAGCAATGGTTCAACACCCCTGCCAATCAGACGCTGATTAAGCAGCTTCAGGACGTTGGCCTCTCCCTCGCCAGCAGTGAGCAGGAGCGCCAGGAGTTGGCAAGCCGCAGCAGCACGAATGGAGTGCTCTCCGGTCAAACCGTCGTCCTCACAGGCACGCTTCCCTCCATGAGCCGCACTCAGGCAAAGGAGCTGATCGAAGCCGCAGGTGGCAAGGTCAGTGGATCCGTGAGCAAAAAAACGACCTTCCTGCTCGCTGGAGAAGAGGCCGGCAGCAAGCTGGAGAAGGCCAACAAACTGGGGATCAGCGTGATCGATGAAGCGGGACTGGTCGCCTTGCTCCAATCAAGCAAAACCTAAAAAGCCTGGGCAGCCATTCTTGGACCGTTTCGCAGAGACGATGACGCAGAGATGCGTCTCCTGCCCGAAGCATCTGCTCGCTTGGAGTGATGGCAGAGACTGAACAAGCATTCATGTCCAGCATCCAAACCAAGTGGACTCTGCCTCTCCCTTTCGAAGCGTTCTGAACAATCTGTCCGGCGAATGGCAGATCAACCTCGAGAACCGGATACCGCGCAAGGAGCTTTACCAGGCCCGAATCGCATCATCCAAGCCCTCACTTGGTTTTTTCGTGCTGCTGCTGTGCGCGGCGGTGATCGCCACTCTGGGACTGATCTCCAACAGCCCGGCAGTCGTGATCGGAGCCATGATCGTGGCGCCACTGATGGATCCAATCCTCAGCCTCGCGTTTGCTCTCTCCATCAGCAACAACAAGCTGGCAAAACGCTCACTGCTGACGGTGGTGATCGGTGTGATCGCTGTGGTTGCCACCGCAGCACTGCTGGCGTCACTGCTGGATGTGAGTGAGGTGAATCGCGAGATGACGTCTCGCACAGCGCCCAATCTGATTGACCTGGGAGTGGCAGTGGCGGCCGCTGTCGCCGGATCCTTCAGCATGACCCGCGAACGTCTGTCCAATTCCCTGGCCGGCGTCGCCATCGCTGTGGCTCTGGTTCCACCACTGTGCGTCTGCGGCATCGGCCTGAGCATGGGCAATGAGGTGGTGGCGGTGTTTGGTCGCGGCACGGTGGCCGGCATCACCAATCAGATCTCCGAAGGCTCCTTCCTGCTGTTCCTGGTCAACCTGATTGGGATCACGGTGGCAAGCCTGTTCATCTTCCTCGTGCAGCGTTACGGCAGCGTCGTTCAGTGCTGGCGCAATCTGCTGTTATGGCTGGCGCTTCTGGGACTGTTGTGCATTCCCCTGTCTTCGGCTCTGCATGACTTCAATGTCAAGCAGAAGATCGTCAGCAGGTTCGACACCTTCAAGGCAGGTCAGGTCAATCAGCTCAAGATCACCAGCAAGAACGCCTATTTGTGGCAAAGGGTGCGGCTGCTGTTCAGCAATGTGCGGGTGCTCAACAACAAGGCCAGCGTGGATCTGGTCTTGAGCGCACCACGGGGGGTTCTCAACGAAGACCTGGCCAATGAAATCTCCGAAACACTTATGAACAATGCGAAACAGGAGTTCCAACTTGATGACATCAAAATCACGATCAGCGTGATTCCCAATCAGATCAACAAATTCAGCGACACCTCAGCACTTCCGGCCTCGCAATGAGCAACCTAGAGAGAGATCATCCGCCCATCTTCCGCTGGATCAAAACAGAGTGCGGTCGGGCCAAATATGCCGACCTCAGCAACCGCAGTGGCTTCACAGCCAAAGCCAGGCTGGGTTGGTTTGTTGTGATCGCCGCTGTGCGTGACTGGCGCCTTCCGGATCCTGATCAGAGCTCAGAATCCTGAGCATCAGCGCCTGCTTCCTGTAGGGCTTTGCGAGCGGAACGTCCCACCAGCCAGACCACTCCCACCGTGGCCAGCACTCCCACGACCCGAAGCACCCATGCCTGAGCGGAGGTCTCCCCGGCCAACACTTCGCCAAATCTGGCAGCACTGCCGGCCAGAGCACCAAGAGCGCAGAACAGAATCGTTCCAGGAATGATCCCAATCAAGCCGAGGTTGTAATCCCGCAGACTCACCTCACTCAGTCCATAGGCCAGGTTCAGCAAAGAGAAGGGGAACGCTGGTGAGAGACGCGTCAGCAACACCAAGCGAAACCCCTCCCGACTGACGGCCTTCTCAATCGCCAGCAGCTTGGGAAAACGGCTAAGGCGCTGCTGCGCCCAGCCCCTGAGCCAGTGCCTGCCCAGCAAAAACGCGGCCTCAGCTCCAAGGGTTGCCCCGGCAAACACGATCAGGCTGCCCCACCAGGGTCCATACAGCGCACCCGCCAGCATCGAAGCCCAGATCCCTGGCAGCAGCAGGGTCACCCAGATGGCGTAAAGGGGCACAAAAAGCAGAACTCCCGCGGGCGACTGCAGCCATGCCAGAACCGCCTCGGTGTCAATCAGATGAGCGATCGCGTCCATCCTTCATCCATCGGTGCCATCACCGTTCCATGGACCACAACAACAACGCAACTGCAACAGCGAGAGATAGGCCGCTGATGGAATCAGAACCCTGACCAAATCCTTATCAGGCTCTAGCGTCGTGGTATCGAGCGGGATACCAGTCAACTGATTGATGAGTTTCTGGCCGGCTGAAGCAATGCCTCCCCGTTTAATCCGAAACCGACCGGTGAGATGAACGGCTCATGACCCTTCCCCTCTCAGGACAACCAGTCCGTCATCGCCTGGTGCTACTTGGTCTTCTCTGCACAGCTGGGCTGCTGAGCGCCTGCAGCAGCAACGGTCGAACCCCGATCAAATTGCTGCGTGTGGCCCGCATCCTGCCGACCAATGAAAAAGTCACCCCGGCTGACAGTTCCAGGGACCGTCAGCGTCTGCGCAGTTTTCAAAACAACCTTTGGGATGTGGTTCCAGGGCTGCGCATCCAACCCGCTCTCTATTCAGAAGCGGCTGTCGAATCTGAACTGGAACGCCAGACCTACAGCGGACTTGGGCCGGATCTGGTGATGGGAGATGCCCGCGTGATCCAGGAACTCTCCGTCGCGAATCTGCTGGACCCAGTGCCCATCACGCCAGAGCAACGCAGCGCCATCGCACCAGGCCTGCTGCAACGCGTCACCAATTCCCGTGGAGAAGTCACAGGTCTTCCGGTCTCCCAGTACATCCAGCTCGCCTGTTACGACAAACGCAAACTCAAGGAGCCGCCAACAACGCTCGCACTGATGTCCAAACAGAGCAGCGAAGGTCAGGTGTTTGGCATCACCCAGAACTTTGAAGACCTCTACTGGAGCATGAGCGGATTCAAGGCCGGCAGCGCACTGGCGAGTTCCCTGCGCGGCAAACAACCCACTGCACAACAAACCCAGCGATTGGTCAGCTGGCTGAGCTGGCTGCGGGATGCCAGCTATCAGCAGAACGTGATGTTCTGGAGGGATCAGGCCACACTGCGCAAGCAGCTGATTGGTGGAAAACTCCACTGGATCAGCTGCTGGACCTCACAGTTACCCCAACTGAGAGAAGCCTTGAAAGACAATCTCGGCGTTGCCTCGTTGCCGGCTGGACCCGCAGCCCCTGCCATGCCCATCACCAAACTCCAGGTGTGGGGACTGGGCCGCAACTCCAGTGCGCGCCAGCGGGATACCGCCGAAGAACTGATGCAGTTCATCGTTCAACCATGGGCCCAGAAGACCTGGTCATTGCGCTACCGCACCAACTACCCAGTGAATCCCGCAGCCGCCACGATTATCAACCGGCAAATCCCTGGTATCGAGAATCTCTACTTATTCAAAGGCAAGGAAGAAATTCAAATTGGCGATGAAATTGTTGGTGCCATCGATGCCCAGCCAAAACTCGCTCGAGCCATCCAACAGATCCTCAATGATGTGATCTTCGGGGCGAAAACTCCCGCCAAGGCAGCTGAGCGACTGCAGACCGTGTTGAGCCAATCCTCATGACTACCACCCTCTCCGATCTGCTGATCACGGTGGCGCCTGGAGACATCCTGGTCGAGATGCTCAGCTGGCTGTCATTTGTGCAGCGCTGGCCTGTTCTCATCCAATTGATGTTGGTGTTGATCGTGCTTCTGATTGCACGCACACGCAGCATCCTTCTCAAGCGCAACCAACGTCTCCAGCGCCTTCTGAACCGAGCAGGCCTGCATCAACGCTTGCCTGATTCAATCCGCGTCTTGCTGGGACCGGCCCTGGTGCTGCTGATGGCAGGGGTCTTCGCACTAATCCAGGTTCCCTACGGTCTGCTGCGTTACTTCGGACTGCTCTGGCTGGGCTGGAATCTGTTCACACCTTTGAAAACATTGGTGGAAAAAACCAATCCCCGCTTCCCGATCGGAGAAGTGGAGACCACCCTGTTCAAGCCAATCTATGTGTTCACAGCCACCTTGTCGCTGCTGAGCCTGCTGGGTAGTCGAGAAAACCTGTCAAGGATCGGAGTTGCCAATCTCTTTGGAGTTGAGATCACTCTCGGCAAGATGTACACCGCCATCGTGGCGATTTACCTCATCGTGACCATTGCCTCCAGACCGGCGGCACTGATGGCCTGGCTCAGTGGTGTGATTTTCGGAGTACAGAAACGCAATCAACGCGGCCTTGAGTTGCTGTTCCGCTACAGCGTGATCGGAATCGGCATCATCGGTGTGGCTTACTACATCGGCATCAACGGAAACGCGTTTGTAGCCATCGCCGGTGGATTGTCAGTGGGGATTGGTTTCGGCACCAAGGAAATCATCTCCAACTTCATCAGCAGCATCTGGCTGTTGTTCGAAGGATCAGTCCGACCAGGCGAGATCCTGATGATCAACGGTGATCCATGCACCGTGCGAAAACTGGGCCTGCGCGCCACCCAGCTGAGACGAGGTCGCGATGGCGCCGAATTGCTGATTCCGAATCAGAACTTCTTCACTCAGGAGGCCGCATCGTACACAGCGACAGAAACCTCAAGGCGCGACAGCCTGTTGGTTGGAGCTGCCTATCAACACGACCCAGACAAGATCATCGACATTCTGCTGGAGATTGCGGCAGAGCATTCCAAAGTGAAAAAGTATCCGCCACCAGCGGCTTTTGTGATGGATTTCGCAGAATCCTCGATCATTTACAAGATGTCGTTCTGGGTTGCAGATCCTCTTGATGCATTCAACGTGGGCAGTGATCTTCGTCGCGCGATCTGGAAGCGCTTTGAGAAAGACAACATCACCATTCCCTTCCCTCAGCGCCAGATCTACCCGATGGAGTGGCCGCCCAGCACAGGCAAAGGCCTTACGCCCCAGCTACAAGCCGAGCAGGTGATTGAACCGGAAGCCACAGAGGACGTGAGCTAGGTTCGCGACTGCGACACACGAGTCTCATGGCCGAGCCGCATGCGGCAGCGAGGTTCCACCTGCAATTCCTGCAGACCAATACAGGATTGCTGGTGGGCACCCTGGCGCTCGTGGCGGCCTGGCTCCTGCTTCAGTTCCTGAGCCGCCATGGCCGCAACATGGGCAGCCATCTCGCAGCGGCACTCCGCCGACCGGTGCTGTTTGGTCTCGGCATCTCGCTGTATGCCAGCTGGATCATCCATCAGGTGAACGAGGTTCTTGAACTGGGACTGCTCGCTCAAGCTGAAGTGAACAGAATCTCCACAACACTGGTGATCGCCAGCATCACCTGGGCTGTGATGAACATCGGCCAGACCGTACTGAGGTCTGCATCCATGAGGCGGTGGATCCAGATCGAGGATCAACAGGATGAATCCATGCTGATCAATGTGATGAGCAGGCTCTTCACCATTGCAGTGCTGCTGGTCGCCACTGCAGCACTGATGGTGACCTTTGGGGTTCCATCGGGAGCCATCGCGACCATGCTCGGCGGAGCAGGAATCGGCCTCTCATTCGCGACCCAACAGATCAGCCAGAACTTCCTCTCAGGCTTCATGCTGTTTTTCAACCGCCCATTCCGAGAAGGCGACTGGATTAACGCCAATAGCCTCGAAGGAACTGTTGAATCCATCGGCTGGTATTACACACGAATTCGCACTTTTGACCGTAGGCCGCTTTATATCCCGAATTCCGTATTTGCTACGAACCCGATCGAAAATCCAGGTGAAATGTACAACCGCAGAATCCGTGCAAATATCAGCTTGCGCTATGAAGATTTAGGCAAAATCAACGGCATTACCAAGGAAGTTCGCAATCATCTTCAGCAACACCCAGATATCGATCAAAGCCAGACAATTCTTGTGAACTTCAACGAATGGGATGCATCGTCCATCAACATGATGGTTTACTGCTTTACCAAAACAACAGTATGGAAAGACTGGCTCGACATCCAACAATCCATTTTCCTAGACATCGCTGGAATTGTTCAACGCAGCGGCGCTGATTTTGCCTTTGACTGCACCACGCTGTACCCCGCCCCAAATATCAGCGCAAACGCAATAACTGCATCCATAGGCATGCAAAAACAGGAATGATTGATCAATCCCATGGACAACCCTTACTTTGATCAAGCGCTGATGCCTGAAGTGTCAAATGACCTGGACGAGCGATTAATACCCGTCGATCAAAAAACACAGTTGTATTCAATGACCACAACCAAAATTGCAGACGTGCAAGACGCTCAAAAAACCAAAGAGAATCAATGATTGGCATTGCTATGAGGCTGCGGTATCGACCAAGAACCTGTCTGATGACTACTGCTGCAGCCATTCCTGTTCTGCTAACAGGCTGCGCCAGGGGAATTCAGCCACCGAACACACTTTTCATCGCCTACGGGATAGAGGACAGCTGGTTCTCAAAAGAATCAAAAACGCTTATTGAGGGGAGGCTTACAGAATTCACTGAAAACTTTAAACGCACTAGCCCCGACACCAATGTAGTCTTATTCGGTTACAAATTTGGGCAACTTCAGGAACAAATCATCAGCGATACTAAGCTTAACTTAGGGCCAGATCTGATCGTTTCAGCGTCGGGGCTGATCAAAAGCCTACATAACAAAGGATACGTAGACGCGCTCCCAGCACGAATCAATTGGGATCAGACATACAGCCCTTTAGTAAAAGAGATTGCCAGCATCAAAGGCCAATATGTAGCGGCTCCGGTTTTAATTTTTACTCAGGTTGCTTGTTACAACAAACGAACAGTCCCAGCTTCACCTCAAACAATCCAGGAGCTGGAAGAGCTCACCGCCAGCGGAACACGCGTAGGCTTATCTCTCACGCCAGAAGGTTTGTGGTGGACTGCAGGTTCAATGGGCGCCATCAAAGAAATGAGCGCACTTGGACTCAATAAAAGCAAAACTACGAAATTCAAATCAATCCGCTCATGGCTTGCCTGGCTTCGAAAGGCCGCACTCTATAAAAACATTTCATTCTTCAAATCTGAGTTACGCAAAGATGAATCATTAATCAATGGTGAGCTGGACTGGATTAGCTGCGATGCTGGAGGAATCGAACAACTACGCAACAAGATGGGTGACACTCTTGGGGTTTCCGCACTTCCCAATGGCGCACAAACTGCTGCCTTCCCCATCCCTTACTACATTTCATTTGGACTTGGATCTAGCTCCAGCAAATCGCAGCGAGATGCCGCAATTAAATACATACAATCCAGCACAAATCTCATCGTGCAAAGGCAGCTCATGCTGCGAAACACTGACTTTCTACCGACCAACAAACATGTAACGATCCCCACCAGAAGCTCACAAGCACTGCAAGCTATAAATACGTCCTTCAACGATCAAGTAAGAGGGTATTCAGAAGAATGGCCTGGAGTGACACGCTTTGTCTTCGGTGAAAAAAACAATCCTAATCGATATCAAGAGTTAACATCTGCCCTCGCTGATCTAATTAGTGGTTACCTGACAGTTGATCAAACATTGGATATTTTCACCAGCTTTAGCGAGGGCAGCAAGCCATGAATGCAGTTCTTCAGGAGCTCTATGCATGGCTGGGATATCTCAATCGACCTGCCGTCAGCTGGCAGTTGGGATTCATTCTGGTGGTCATCATCGCAGCAACGATTTTGCACAAATACAGGAAGGGCCACCGTGTGTCTTCCTCTCTCGACCTGCTCTTTGGTCCCCTGCTGCTGCTGGTGCCCAGCCTTTTACTGAGACTCATTGCTGTTCCCACAGGAATCAGTACTCAGTTTGGCTTGATCTGGGGTCTTTGGAACGTTGTGAGCTGGTTAGAGCTGAGGACTCAGAAGAGACACCGCGTTTCTCGAGTCACTCCTTGGCTAGGCAAAGTAGTACGCCCAGCCATTCTAATCGCTGCCATTACTTATTTTATCGATCGGCTAAGCAGTATTTCATCCATCGCACTAATTCAGATAGGCACCATTCTTGATGCAGAACTTATAATCGGCAATGTTTTTATATCACTCATTGGCCTCTATCTAATCTTCGCTTGCAGTCGAACAATCGCCTTTGTGATGGCCTGGCTGTTGCAAACACTGATGAGGACAAAAGCACAAAGTCGCAAACTGTTAGAACAACTCATTCAATACCTCATCGTCGGGATTGGTACTTTGTTAATAGCCCTACAGGCAGGCTTCAATGTCACAGCTTTGTTGTGGATCTCAGGTGGTTTGTCTGTTGGCCTTGGTTTTAGCCTCAGAGAAATCATGGCCAATCTTCTGAGCGGTATCTGGCTTCTACTCGAAGGTTGGATTCAACCAGGAGAAGTTCTAATGATCAACGGAGATCCCTGCAGAGTTACGAAACTAGGCCTCAGAGCCACTGAATTATCAAGATCACGAGATGATGCAACCTTATTGATCCCCAACTTTACCTTCTTCACGAAGGATGCTGAATCCTTCACCGCCGGAGAAAACGAGCGACGTGAATCGATTCACGTGAGTGCTGCTTACAAGCACGAACCGAAGGCCGTGATTGCTGTGCTTGAACAAGTTGCCAAGGAACATCAGCGAGTGCTGAATATACCGGCACCAAAAGCCTTTGCCATCGATTTCTCTGAATCATCGATCGACTACAAACTCAAGTTCTCAGTTCCCAATCCTCTCGAGGCCTTGTCCATCGGGAGTGAGTTAAGGCAGTCCATCTGGGTCGCTTTTGCTAACAATGGCATCAAAGCCACCAACTAACTGGATGCCGAGGTGTAGTGCCGCAACGCGAACAACCAGAAGCCACGGGCAGCAGCGAAAAAGACCCCGGCCAAGACAAACCCCAACGCCAACAATGGCAGTGAAGCCCGCCCCAACAACACCTCAGCAGGAACCGTGGTGAGAAACGCCACGGGAAGCACCAGGGTGAACAGCAGCCTCAGCGGCGCCGGGTAGGCCTCGAGCGGATAGCGACCAGAAGCCAACAGGGCCCGCAGCACTTCCGTGGCGTTCCAGGTCTTCACGAACCAGATGCTGGTGGCAGCGATCAGAAACCACAGTGAATAAAGAATCAGCGCAGCGACCATCAGCATCAGCAACACCGTGACCAGCACAACTGGGGTCAACACCACACCGGATTGATGCGCACCCCAACCGGCCAGGCCAAGGCCCAGAACAACCTCCGAAAGACCCGCCGGAGCGAAGGTGCGCAGTGAAACCCAGAACTGACTGTCGATCGGTTTGAGCAGCACGAAATCAAGGGTGCCCTCGCGCACATAGGTGACGATCGCTCCCAGGTTGGGCCTCAGCCAGGCGGTCGTCATGCCATCGAAGACGGTGTAGAAGCCCTGCACGATCAGGGCCTGATTCCAGTTCCATCCCCCCAGCTCCCGACCGGGGCCGAAAAACAGTGAGAGCAGCAGCAGGCTGCCGCCGAGGCTGAGAGCCACCGCCAGCAGCTCCACCAGCACATTCAGCTGATACTCCAGCTGGGTGGCCAGAGCGGTGCCCCAGAAACGGCGCAAGGTTCGCCAGTAGCGCCCCATCTCAGGCCCCCATGGCGCTGTAGCGCCGCACACCGGCTCGCCAGAGCACGAGCACCAACGGCAGGAGCAACGCCACCCAGGCCAGCTGTGCGGCGAAACCTGCTGCCAGATTCACGGGATCACCGGACAGGACCCGGGCCGGAAAATCAATCAGATAGGGGAAGGGAGTCCAGCGCACCCACTCCTGCACAGCGGGCGGAAAGGCCGTCAACGGAGCGAGCAGTCCAGAGAAAAACAGGAAGGGAAGAAACAGCAACCGTTCCAGCGCCGTGGCCTTCTCGCTCCAGAAACACAGCGAAGCGATCAGGCTCTGCAGCAGAAAGGTGATAGCAAAGGCCATCCAGGTGGCGAGCCAGGCCAGCAGAAAGCCAGCCAGGGATGGAATCCAGAAGGCCTGCGGCTGAATCAGAAAAAACACTCCGGCGATGCCGGCGGCAAAGGGCAGCCGCGTGAGCTGCTCGCCGAGATGCGAGGCCACATAGCGCCAGAGAGGATGCAACGGTTGCAGCAGATAGGGCGAGAGCCTGCCCAGCAGCGCATCCTCCTCAAAGGCGTAGACCATCCAGACCACCGAAAACTGACGTACCAGAAAGGCGCTGAGGAAGTAGCGATCGAGAGCCACCCCGTCCAAACCCAGCTGGGAACGGGCATCACTGCCGCTCCAGAGGCTGAGCATGATGAATGGCAACACTCCCGACAGCGCCCAGAGTGCGATCTCAGCGCGGTACTCGAGCATGTGGGCGTACTGACTGCCCAACAGAGCACGCACGATGCGGCGGTTGAGCCCAAAAACGCGCATCAGAGACTTCCCTGGCGGAACAGTTCGCCGATCAGTTGATCAATGGGTGGATCATTCACCTCCAGGTCGCGCACTTCAAAACGGTCCAGCAGCTCTGCCAGCACCCTGGTGAGTGAGGCCGGGTCCACCCGCAGGTTCACCTCACAGTTCTCGAGGCTGTCGAGGCGACCTAACCCGGTGAAGGCTTCTGCAGGGGCGGGCTGTTTCAGTTCAAGGCGCACATGACGCTCCGGCGCCAGACGACTGGCGAGGCGATCCAGGGCACCGTCGTGAAACAACTGTCCCTGATGAATCAACAGCACCCGAGGGCACAGCGCTGTGATGTCTGCCATGTAATGACTGGTGAGCAGAATGGTCGCACCGGTGCGGCGGTTGTACTCAGCCAGAAACTGGCGCACCCGCAGCTGGGCATTCACATCCAGCCCCAGGGTCGGTTCATCCAGAAACAACACCTCGGGTTCGTGCAGCAAGGCAGCCAGCAGCTCAGCCTTCATGCGCTGACCCAGCGACAACTTGCGCACCGGACGGGTCAGTTCCTCACCCAGCTCCAGCAGATCCGACAAGTCGGCGATGCGTCTGCTGGCAACGCGATCAGGAATGCCATAGACCGCCGCATTGACACGCAACGAGTCCATGGGCGGCAGGTCCCAGATGAGCTGTTGCTTCTGGCCCATCACCAACGTGATGCGCCGCAGAAAATCGGGGTGCCGACGCTGGGGTTGATGACCGGCCACCAACACCTGACCGGAACTGGGATAGATCAGGCCACACAGCATTTTGAGCGTGGTCGTCTTGCCGGCGCCATTGGCCCCAAGAAAGCCCACCATCTCGCCGGGAGCGATCGCGAACGACACATCCCGCACCGCCGACACGTCACGCTGCCGGCGACGCAGAAAATGCTGCAGGGTTCCCGTCAGGCCAGGCTGTTTGTCAGCGACGCGGTACGTCTTGCTGAGCCTTTCGACCGTGATCAATGGAGAGTCCAGCGGTCAAGGGCAGCGCTTGGAGAAGGCTAGGGATCTGAACAGCGCAAGCGACTCAACTGAGATCCTCCAGACGCCTGCGCGCCAGATCAGCCTGTGCCTCGGCCTCAGCCAGATTGGCCCTGCATTCCGCCACCACAGCGGCCGGTGCCTTGTCAGCGAAATTGGGATTGGCCAGTCGACCGGCCAGACCCTTGATCTCCTTCTCGGCCTTGGCGATGTCCTTCTCGAGCCTTGCAGCGAGAGCAGCGAGATCCACCAGTCCTTCGATCGGAAGCAGCACCTGCAGCTCACCGCTGACGCCAGCAAGAGCCTTGGTCACCGGGGCTGCATCCGCCTCAGGCGGCGTCATCACCTGAACCGTTTCAGCTTTGGTGAGCGCCGTGATGTCGGCCATCCCCTGCTGGAGCACTGCGACCAGATCGCCGCGGCCACTCACAAAACGGACCGGGACGGTCTGGGATGACTTGAGACCGGCCACTGCACGCAAATTGCGTACGACGCGGATCGCAGCAATCAACTCGGCGAATGAGGCTTCGAGATCGTGATCAAGGGCTACTTCATCGACGGCCGGCCAGGCCTGAAGCGCCAGGAAGGTTGTCTCTGGCTCAGCGGTGACGCTGTGCCACAACTCCTCGGTGAGATGCGGCATCAGCGGATTCAGCATCAGGTGCATCTGACTGATCACCTTGGCCAGCACCTGCCTGGCCGTGCGCTGATCCGCGAGAGCGCCAGCGCTGGCGTTTTCACCTGGATTAAGCCTGCGCTTGCTGAGCTCCAGATACCAGTCGCAAACATCGTTCCAGGCGAACTCATACAACCCCTTGGCCGCTTCCCCCAGGCCGTAGCGGCTGTATCGATCCGCGGTTTCGCGATTGACCCTGGCCAGGCGCGACAGGATCCAGCGATCCGCAAGCTGCAGGGCAGCAGGATCGGCTTCTCCCAACTGAGCAGGCGTCATGCCATCCAGATTCATCAAGGCAAAACGGGTGGCATTCCAGAGCTTGTTGGCGAAATTGCGTGAGGCCTCAACGGTGGCGGAGGTGTCCTTCTTGCGGTCGTAGTCCAGGCGAATGTCCTGACCGGCACCAGCCACTTCCCTCACCAGGGCAAAGCGCAGTGCATCGGTTCCGTACCGCTCGATCAGCAGCAGCGGATCGATGCCGTTGCCGGCGCTCTTGCTCATCTTGCGGTTCTGCTCATCCCGGACCAGACCGTGGATGTAGACGTCCTTGAACGGCATCTCAGCCGTGAAGGCGCCGGCCATCATCGTCATCCGGGCCACCCAGAAGAAAATGATGTCGAAGCCCGTCACCAGGGTGCTGGTGGGATACCAGCGCTGCAGGTCAGCGCTGTCAGCATCGGGCCATCCCAGGGTGGAAAACGGCCAGAGGCCGCTGGAGAACCAGGTGTCGAGCACATCCTCATCCTGCTCAATCTCCGCAGCTGAACCAAATTCAGCTCTGGCCTTCTCCAGGGCATCAGCTTCATTGCGTGCCACCACATAAGGCGTGGTGTCGGTGTATTTGCCATCGGTCTCACTGATCACGAACCAGGCCGGAATGCGATGCCCCCACCACAACTGACGGCTGATGCACCAGTCACGGATGTCGGTGAGCCAGTCGCGATAGACCTTCTCCCAGCGCTCGGGAATGAAGCGTGGATCCTGCTGCTCCAACGCTTCACGACAACGGGCTGCCAGAGGCTCGGTCTTGACAAACCACTGGGTGGACAGCAACGGCTCAACAGGGACCTTGCCACGGTCTGAGTGAGGAACACTGTGGCGATAGTCCTCCACCTTCACCAGCAGACCGAGTTCCTCCAGACCGGCCACCACGGCCTTGCGTGCTTCAAAGCGATCCAGTCCCTTGAACTGCCCGGCATGCTTGTTCATCGTGCCGTTCTTGCGCATCACCGTGATCTGGGGCAGACCGTGGCGCTGGCCGATGGCGAAATCGTTGGGATCGTGAGCGGGCGTCACCTTGACGCAACCGGTGCCGAAGTCCTTGTCCACATGATCGTCGGCAACGATCGGAATCTCTCGCCCCACAAAGGGCAGGGTGAGGGTCTGGCCCACCAGATAGGCATAGCGCTCGTCGCTGGGATTCACAGCAACAGCTGTATCGCCCAACATCGTCTCGGGCCGGGTGGTGGCCACCTCCAGATGACCGTCGCCGCTGCTGAGCGGGTAGCGGAAATGCCAGAGATGACCATCCACCTCCTTCATTTCCACCTCCAGGTCGCTCACCGCCGAACCGGAGGCAGGGCACCAGTTCACCAGATACTCGCCTCGATAGATCAGGCCCTGCTCATGCAAGCGGACAAAGGCTTCTCTGACGGCCTCGCTCAGCCCTTCATCAAGGGTGAAACGCTGCCGGCGCCAGTCAACCGAATAGCCAAGCCTGCGCAGCTGATCAACGATGCGGCCGCCGCTCTCCGACTTCCACTGCCAGGCCCGCTCCAGAAAAGCCTCGCGACCTAGCTCATGACGGGTCTTGCCCTCCTGCTTGAGCTGCTTCTCAAGGATCGTCTGCACAGCGATCGAGGCATGGTCAGTGCCAGGCAGGCAAAGCACATTTTTTCCAGCCAGACGCTGGTAGCGCACGATCGTGTCGATCAGGGCCGTGTTGAAGGCATGGCCCATGTGCAGGCTGCCGGTCACATTCGGAGGCGGGATCACCACCGAGAACGGATCCCCAGGCGCCTGGGGATCGGGATGAAAAGCACCTTGGTCCTCCCAGGCCTGCTGCCAGCGGGCCTCGGTGCCCACCGGGTCATAGGTCTTGGCCAGTTCGGACACGGGACGCGCTCAACAACAGCGATCCATGCTCGCAAAACAACTGTCTGAACCAACACTCAGGCCGCAAGATCGGCCTCCCGAGCAAACGGGGCAGCCTGATGGCCGTTGAACCAGCTGTGACGAGACAGCAACGAAATTGATTATCAGAATGGATCGACCAATCAACTCTCGATCGTGCGTGCTCGGCTGGCAGCCAGCGTCTTGCTCTCCACCCTGGCGCTCAGCGGTTGCAGCCGCCTCGGCAATGAGCTTCCGGTGATGCTTTACCTGGCGATGGTGATCGACCAGGACAGCAAGATCGATACCGCCACACAGACCGACTTCCGCCAGCGGATTCAGCTCATCATCAGCGATTTCCGCAAGATCAAACCCAACGTGGAAGTGCAGGTCGCGCTGTACAAGCGCGCCAATCTCAAACAGGAACTCCAGCGCCGCAATGCCTCTGATCTGGGGCCCGATCTGGTGGTCACGGATGCCCCTCAAGCCAATCAATTGCTGAGCGAAGGACTCACCGACGAGCTTCCAGTCAAGTCATTCAATCGTTATCAAACTGATCAAGGCCTGTGGGAAAGGGTGAAGCTGGACGATGGGCGAATCACGGCCCAGCCGATGGTCATCTACCCGCAGATCGCCTGCTTCAACCGCGAAATCGTTCAGAACCCTCCCACCACACTGCAGGAATTGCTCCAACAGGGCGCATCCGGTACACGGGTGGGGTTGGCGGTGAACTTCTCGGAACTGCTTTGGACCGCAGGCAGCCTGGGGGCCATTCAAAGTCTGGCCAAGGCCAACGATGACCAGACACTGACGCCACAGAACACTGAAGCGATGGTGGAGTGGCTGGCCTGGTTACAACGGGCCAGTGCCCAGCAGAACATCACCTTTTTCCAGGACCAGGGGCAACTGGAAAACCTGCTCAACGATGGGGAACTCGACTGGGTGAGCTGCAACTCCAACAGCCTGCTGCGGCTCAGAAAACTGATGGGCGACAACCTCGGGGTTTCGCCGCTTCCCAGCGGTCCTGCTGGAACTGCAAGCCCCATGAATGCCTTGAGGGTGTTGGCGCTCGGAGCCAATTCAAGTCCAAGGCAGCGGAACATGGCCGTGAGCCTGGCCCAGTTCATTACCAACCCGATGGTGCAGCGGAATCTGTCGCTGCGATCCCTCGCATTCCTGCCAGTCAATCCCGCCGTGGCTGTGCCGGTGCGCAGTTCCCGCACGCTGGCCACCCTGGTGCAGTCCAGAGAGGATTCGATGCTGCATGAATCAGCACTGGCTGGGCTGGCTCACCACCGCAGCATCGATCGCGATGGGTCGCAAGTGCTGGTCAAACTAGTGTTCGGAGCCTCAAACCCGCGTTCCAGCCAGAAATCCCTGGTCAAAGCCCTGGAGGGGGGAGCATGAGCCAGCTGCTCTGGGAAATCCTCGGCTGGCTGGGTTACCTGCAGCGAAGCGCTGTCGTCGCCCAATTGCTGCTGATCCTTGGACTGAGCGTGGGATGGCACCTGATCAATCCACAACGGCGGCTTGGAAACCTGCACCCAGCACTGAGATTGCTGGTGGCGCCCATCGCCATGTTGTTGATCGCCTGGCTGATCGAACTTCCCGGCGGAAAGACTGGGCTGGTGAGCTATGCCGGCCTTTGCTGGCTGGGCTGGAATCTGCTCAACTTGTTGAACCAACTGCTGCTGCTGCTGCTTCCCACCTCAACAATCCATCAACTGGAAAGTCGACTGCTGAGGCCGCTGTTCCTGGTTCTGGTGGGCCTGAACCTGATCAGCAAGTTCGACAATCCCGCAGATCTCGGCGTGATCAAGCTGGGCAGCCTCTTCGGCGAGATCCTCACCTTGAACAATCTGGTCATCGCCATGCTGGTGACCTATCTGCTGCTGGTGGGCACCAAGCTTCCGGCCGCGGGGGTGGCCTGGATGCTGCAAAAACTGCTCAGCTGCAGTGACAGCAGCCGCAAAGCTCTGGAGCTGATCATCCGCTATGTGGTGATTGGCATTGGCATCACGGCCGTGGGGTTTCACATCGGTCTGAACTCCACGGCTCTCGTGGCAATCGCAGGTGGATTGTCCGTGGGCCTCGGCTTCGGCATCAAGGAGGTGTTTTCCAACTTCATCAGCGGCATCTGGCTGCTGTTTGAAGGGTCAGTGCGTCCGGGAGAAATCCTGATGGTGGATGGAGATCCTTGCGAAGTGCGCAAGCTGGGCCTGCGCGCCACTCTGCTCTGGCGAGATCGAGACAACGCGGAACTGCTGATTCCCAATCAGATGTTTTTCACCGCGCAGGCCACCAGTTACACCGCCACAGACCGAATGCGGCGCAGCGAGATCCGAGTTGGCGCGGCCTACAGCCATGATCCCCAGCTCGTCCTGAAGATCCTTGAGCAGACAGCTCTGAGCGTGCCCAGAGTGCTGAATCATCCAGCGCCAAGGGCGCTGCAGGTGCACTACGGAGACTCCGCCATCGAGTACTCATTGCGCTACTGGATCTCCGACCCGATGAGCAACATCGGCATTGTCAGTGAAGTGAATCAGGCGATCTGGACAGCATTCAAACGGGAAGGGATTGAAATTCCTTTCCCGCAACAGGTCAACACAGTCCGTGAGATACCACCGCTCAAGAGCGAGCCAGGCGCCGCAGATAACCCTCCTTTGTCCCTGCATTGATCCACCCGGTGGCGATGGTTTTGCTGTGCTTGCAATTCACCCGACCGCGGTGGATGTGACTTGGGCCTGCAGGGAAGATCACCAGTTTTCCCCGCACGGCCTCCTCGTGATGCTGCTGCCAGTGAAACTCCGTACCGGCTTCAGCCACGGTGTCGCAATAAAGAATCCAGGCCAGCACGCGATGAACGGGTTCCGTGGCCTCATCGCTGATGGTCCAGTCGCAGTGCCATTTCCGAAATCCCTCGCCTGGGGCGTAGCGCTGAAGGTTGAAAATCGGCAAAACGAACAGTTCCCGGTCAGGGCAGACGTCACGAAACAAAGGTCGCTCCTCCAGGTAGCGATCCAAACCGGCAGTGACACCCCGCACAATCACCTCCGACAAAGCACAGGACTCGGGGTCACTGCGATCAATGGCCACCAGGCTGATATCCGTGCTCAGCTTCGACGGTTCCTCATCTGTGGAGGAACCGAAGGCAACGCCAGGACGGTGGAGGTCGGTGCGCCGATCAAAAAAGGCCATCACGCCATCGGCGACCGCTTCAAAACCGGCATTGCCGTAGCGACCGATCAGGCTCAGGTCGTTCAGCTCAGACATCAGCCCTTCCAGGGAATCGCCACCACGGCCTCCAGCTGTTGCCAGCGACTGCGATCAGCGACAACCAGGTCGGTGAGTTCCACCCGCTCCAAAGCCCTGGCCAGGCGCTCCGGATCCAGCACAGCGGGATCCGGAGGTGCCTGTGACAACAACAGCACCTGCTGCTCAGCGGGATCCGCCAGCACCTGAAGCTCCAGATCCGCCAACTCCCGCTCAAAGAAGGTTCGACGCAGCCGCGAGGTGATGCGCTCTCCGAGGGCAGCAGCGAAATGTTCAAGGCTGTCGCGCTCTCCCGACAACCCGCAGTTCAGCGACAGCCAGATCATCAGCTTGGCCCAGCTGTCAACGCTCCAGAGCGGCTGAAAGCTTTCGCGGTGCTGGCGAATCAGTTCCAGCAGAGCGAAGTCCACAAGCGTGCCCTGCAACTGTTCGGGATCCGGACGGCTCATGCTGACCCTCTCTTGAAGACATCCTCTCCCCCGGAGGTCAGACTGGTGTTGCGCGTCTACGCCTGACCATGACCCTGGATCTCAATGATCCCGAACTCGAGTTCTCGGATCTGGTTTATGCCTATCAGAGCTGGGTGATGGCCATCATCAACGACGAAAAACTGGATTCCGAGGACATCCTGCTCAGCGACGAGATCGCTGAAGACGCTCTCAATGCCATGCGCTTCCTGCCTGGTGAGGTGACAAGCGCCATCGAAACTTCGCTGGCGCGCGTCTATGACGTGGATGCCGACGAACTCGCTGGCCTGCTCTTCCCCGAAGACTGAGCGAACCCGCGAGACTGGATGGGCGCTGACATCGCCGCATGGGCTGGACCATCGACGACATGCCTGACCTGCGAGGACGGATAGCCCTCGTCACAGGGGCCAACAGCGGCCTTGGCCTGGAGACCACGCGGGCCTTGCTCCGGTCCGGGGCAACTGTGCTGATGGCCTGTCGCAGCCGCCGCAAGGGAGAGGCGGCTCGCGCGGAACTGCTGGAGCAGGGGTCCTCTGGTGTGGATTTGCTCGACCTGGATCTAGCTGACCTCGACAATGTCGATGCCTGCTGCCGAGAAGTTCAGTCGCGCTACGACCGATTGGATCTTCTGATCAACAACGCGGGACTGATGGCGCCTCCACGGCTGCTGAGCCAGCAGGGACATGAAATGCAGTTCGCCGTCAACCACCTTGGCCACTTCGCACTGACCCAGGCGCTTCTGCCTCTGATGGAGGGCCGCGAACAGGCTCGAGTCGTCACCGTCACCTCGGGAGCACAGTATTTCGGGGCGATCGCCTGGGATGACCTGAACGGTGAAAAGCGCTACGACCGCTGGAAGGCTTACGGCCAGAGCAAGTTGGCCAACGTGATGTTTGCACTGGAGTTGAATCATCGTCTCGAGCAGTCGGGAAGCAGCGTGAGATCGCTGGCAGCCCATCCAGGGCTGGCGCGGACGAATCTTCAACCACTCTCGGTGGCAGCCAATGGCGCCTGGCAGGAAGCCCTGGCTTACCGATTGATGGATCCCATGTTCCAGAGCGCAGCCCAGGGGGCACTGCCGCAGCTCATGGCGGCAACCTCTCCGGCCGTACAAGGTGGAGAGCATTACGGCCCCAGTAAATTTGGAGGTATGCGTGGTGCTCCCAAACGGCAGCCCGTGGCTCGCGCCGCTCGCAGCCAGGAACAACGATCACGTCTTTGGGCCGTCAGTGCCGAACTGATCCAAACCAGAAGCGCAGCAGTATGAGGTCAGAATTCACCATGAAGCAACAGGGATCTACGGGGACGCAACGGCAGCAATTGCTGCTGGAAGAACTGCAAAACAGTGAGGCCGAAATGACCGGCCAGCAGCTGCATCGCTGCCTGGAGGGGCAACCGGGAGCCATGGGGCTGGCAACGGTGTATCGCAATCTGCGCAAACTCCATCAACAAGGCAAGATCCGCTGCCGACATCTGCCGACGGGCGAAGCTCTCTACGCACCAGTGGAGCGTGATCAGCACCATCTCACCTGTGTGAGCTGCGGCACCACGCAGACGTTGCAGCAATGCCCGATGCATGAATTGAACGTGCAGGCCCCGGAGACAGACAACTTCAAGCTGATCTTTCACACGCTGGAATTCTTCGGGCTTTGCAACATCTGTCGAACCAAGCGCTGAATCCCTCACGGACCTCACACTTTTCCATTCACTGGAATCCATCACCCATTAGGTCCGACATTTTTTGAACAGGGTTTGATCAGACTGCTGAGCATGCCAAGCCGCAATCGGATCACAAAAAAACCCCCAGTGAAGTCCGGAGGAGAAGGGTGGTTGGTCAATGCTGCGCAAAAGCTGCTGGTGCAGTTCAAACCCAACACGCCAGCAGCTCAGGAGCAGTGGATATCCATAAGAACCTATGGATGGGTCGCGCGGCATCCCCCTGAGCCTCAGTCAAGACGACCTTGCTCAGCTCAAACGCCATCGAAACCTGGGAGACGATGCTCAAGACCGGCTGGCGACGCTGCTCACTGCCGGTGCACTAGAGATTCAAAAATGTGAATCTCCACAGGAAGCATGACTCTCCAGTGACTCTCCACAGGCGCAGGCCAGGGGAGTTAGCGATGTCATGGCACAGGAGTCGCTTCGGAGGACTCAACGCGATCCAGCGCAATGTCCATTGGCAGTCTGGAGCTGGTGGCCTGCGAAGCAGTGACAAGCCAGACCACCACAGCCACAATGCTGACCCCTACCAGAACCCCAAAAGCCCGAAGCAGATGGTGTGTGATGTCGTCGGGATGCCGCTGGGGAGAGCTCGGTGCCATCAAGACTGCGCGGATGGTTCAGTTCTGGCCAACCCAGATCACATAGGCCAGCAAATGCGCAATTGTTTTCTGAATTCCGGCAGCATTTGCAGGCCTGTCTGAACCAGGGTTAGAGCAAAAGGACGGCATCCATCCCAATGACAAGCAGCACAGACCATTCCGAATCCCTGCTGGAAGATGTCGTGGCAGAGGAAATTGCCCTCCAGATTGATCACATCGCGGAATCCCTGCAGCGCGAGGGTTGGCCAATGCCGCTGGTGAAGCGTTTCATGCACCGCGCAGTCGAAAACTTGCCTGAGTAATCGGAGTGAAGTGTCCCGCACTTGGGACGACTCAACGATCGCTGATATTGAAAGGGGCCACAAACTGCGCTTTGAGCTCACTGCAGGCTGTTAGGGCAGAGCCTGCACACGCATCAGCACGGCATCAAGCCAGAGCAGACAGTGGGTGAATGTGCTCCCGTAGAACCCGTCTGGGAAGGTCCTGAAACCGAACCTGCATGGACGGCTGTCCTGCCTTCCAGGCAGCCAACAGGAGGCGTAGACCAAACAGGTCCCACTCGGAGACATCCATGACAGCAACCACACTTCAGGCACCAACCGGACTGGTGACTCACGATCTTGAGGGGCATGACAACGTCTATGCCAAGGAGCCACCCATGGAAATGGCTGGACCCGACGCCGGCTGGGGGTTCCACGAACGGGCAGAGAAGTTGAACGGTCGCCTGGCCATGCTCGGCTTCATTGCAGCGATCGCAACAGAATTGATCAGTGGCGAAGGATTGCTTCACACCATTGGCCTTTAATCAGGATCAATGCCAGATATCGATACTGCCAAGATGTCTGGCTGATCAATGGTGAAGCGCAATCCTTCGATGAGCAGAGATCATTGACTTGATTGCAGCGTGATGGAACTGCCGCAAGTCGTCATTTAAAGGGTTCACCAGCTTCGGGACATCCGATTGAATAGGGCCAGGCATGACCTCCCTGGAGGACAAACTTCGTCAGAATCAACACTTGCCCTGACCTTTCAAGCCAACTCACAATTTTGATTGTGGCGTTCACGTCATTAAGAACGTATAAGGCAGGCTTGGACTCTGTTTTGTCAAAAAGCCTCAGCGCCAGAGATCGCAGCAGAGCTTGCTTGATCCAGGGTGAAGATGTGATCTGACAGTGATGCTTCCATCTCGCGTTGATCTGGATCCAAGCATCAATACAGCTCGCTGTGCTGAAACTGGTGCATCAGCCAGAAGCATCACAGCGCTGGTGGTAGTCGAGATACTCCCTCACTTGCAGGTCTGACATCTGCATGATCTTTTTCATCAAATCCTGCTTGTAGTTGTAAAGCCCTTTGCAGCCTTTCAGCGGCTCGAGCAACAGCTCAAGCAAATGGGATTTGGCACTAGTTCCGGTCATTAATTTTCTCATTCAAATCAACCTGTTGTTTGAAAGGTTTTGCCTGGAGATGGATGAGCACGACTTGACCATCCTGCTATTCCCTGAAAGGGCTATGTATGACTTTCAACCAGCTCATCATGGCTTCAGACTCCAGAACCCTCGATCAGCGGCAGTCGCCGGAATGGCGAAAGGGTCGGCGCTAATGAGTGGCTTCCGCTTAGTCCTCTGCTGCTCGCAAAGAGGCTTCTGAGGCAATCAAGGGAATGACTTTCATTTGTTTGTCATCACTCGTGAAGATCATCTCTGTGATGATTCCACCATCGCTGAAACAAGCCGAACTCACATCACCCAAAAGTGTGATTGCTCGCACCGTTGAATCCCCCAACAGGGGTGTCCACTGCTGACCAGAGTCTCAGGCACTCGCGAGATCTGGCATCGCACCAGGCAATCCAGACTCGGCTCAACCTGCGGACCATCAATGGACAACCCTGCTCAGCAATTAAGCCACGCACCATTGCGTTGAAGTCGAAACATAATGAATGGCGCGATTAACCACAGATCTCAACATGCGCATCGCCATCAGTGGATCCCACTCCCTCGGGAAAAGCACCTTGGTCTGGGACTGGGTGAAACGACATCCCCAATACAAACGCGAAGAGGAGCCGTTCCGTGCCCTCGATGCAGAGATGTATGACATCCGCTTCCGCCAAGAAAGCAACCGCCTTCACAACGGCATACAGATGTATTACAACGCTAGCCGCGTGAATCTCTATTCATCAATCAACGACTGTGTGATATTCGATCGCGCACCCGTGGATTACATTGCTTACTCTCAATATACAGCTGACAAAAAAACAACCGATATTGATAATGCATTTGTGAACACAATGGTGCCAAGAGTCAGGGAAACTCTGCAGAAGCTTGATCTGGTGGCTTTTGTTCCAATGACTGATCGCTGGCCAGTTGATATGGAGGATGACGGCATCAGACCCGTCGATCTTGCTTACAGAGCAGAAGTCGACGCAATCTTTAAACAGATTTACCGCGATGATCGCTTCTCCGTTATGCCAGAAATGAACCGGCCCAAGCTGATTGAACTCTGGGGCTCCCGTGAGCAAAGGCTCGATCAACTCCAGCAAGCATCGGCGTCATGCATGCACTGATCAAATCCGCACAAACATGGGCACTGCAGCTGAGCGTTGCGAGACATGTGTCCCCTGCTTGACAGACACAGCGACAGATTTCCGTGATGGTGGCTTCAACCGCAATGGATCCAATGTCCAGAAGCAGTTGGCTGAAGAGCCCAACACGTTGTTCAGCAGCCTCAACCTGGCAAACATCTCCACCACGCTCACCAGAGAAACCACAACAACGGGTCGAAATGATCAGCTGGATGCCTTCATCAACTCCAAAAGAAAATCATGACTCTTCCCTGTGAACCAGGCGCAGGCTGCACTGGCAGGACCCAGCGGTTAACAACAGTGGCATCATTGATCAGCAACGTTGACTAACCCGACGCTGCAATCCGCATTACGCCGCCGGGTTTGTCGAGACGCGCGTGGGCCTTTCATTTCCCCGCGGCGAAATGATGGCAATCGAATGGGTGCTTCCGTGGCTCCCGATTACTGAACTGACCCCCTTGAATCCGACGGGAGAAAGTCCTAAAT
The DNA here is from genome assembly GCF_014279995.1 of Synechococcus sp. BIOS-E4-1. Classification (NCBI taxonomy): domain Bacteria; kingdom Bacillati; phylum Cyanobacteriota; class Cyanophyceae; order Synechococcales; family Synechococcaceae; genus Synechococcus; species Synechococcus sp. BIOS-E4-1. The sequence continues at coordinate 3,197,286 of NZ_CP047935.1, forward strand.
CCGAACCTGCATGGGCGGCTGTCCCTGCTTCCGAGCCAGCTCCGGTGGGCATAGACCTGTCTGGTCCCACACGGAGACACCCATGACAACTGCAACCCTTCTGGCTGATGAGCGCTACTGGCAGGACCTTGCCGCAGCTCAGATGCGCCGTGAGCGACTGGCGAAAGCTGAACGCCTGAACGGACGTCTGGCGATGATGGGCTTCATTGCGCTGATCGGCACCGAAGCTTTGCTTCACCAGGGACTGCTGATAGCGCTGGGTCTCTGATCCGCTGCCATCAGACCGTTGGCCAGACTCTCAGCCATGCCTAATCGAAAGCGCGACGCTGACGCACCCCCGCCCAATAAGGTCTGCACACGAGCAGAAACAAGCGGCGGCTTCCGGGCTGGGTGTCCTGATTGTCCGGTTCGAGCTTCTCCATCGGTCTTGTGTCCGTGTTGAGTCATGGTTGGTCATCAATGACTGGCTGGACAGCGCAGAGATTTGACGTTGAATGCAATGGTCACGGACCTCACTTCACGCCCCCTTGAGAAAGGGGCGTTTTTTTTGGTCCCCGGTCTGCCCTTTCAAGAGGTGAACGTCCTGCCGAGGGCACAGGCGAGTAGGGTCGACCTCCTCAATTGATAAAGCAATGCTGCAAAGCCTGTTTTCAGTCGTGCTTGCAGCTGTCATGTGGGTGCAGGTTCCCCAATGGCAAGCCGACTGGTCGCAATGCTCCGTCGATGCGCCGGATGTGAATTGCCATTGGTATGTCGTTGCTCCAGACAACACCTTCGGCGAAGGCTTTAGCTGGGAAAACTCTCCATGGTTCAGTGCTGAAGGCCTGCTTGATGTTGCCGAGCTCAAAGACACCATGAACGGAATCCAACAGCCAGCACCTGCCTTGGCTCCTGCTTAGACCAGTCTCGATGCAGAGACCGTATGCCCCGTTCAGAACTGCGTTGTTATGTGGCGTCTCAGGATGGACGATAGGAGAATCGATCCAAGGACAATCTCCTAAAAAGGATAAAAATCAAAGTCAGAGAGTGGACTTTCAAGCTATCTCCGATTGCTCAGACCGGATTGATCAGCTCAATCCGATCAAGACAAGTCACACAGTCCAACGGGACCACTGCTCGGGGACATAGCTGATGAAGGGGCTCATGCGCTGGCCTCTGGAGCGATCAAATCCATGGCGGCTCGCATCACAGGTGCGATAAACCAATTCCTCGTTTTCAGCGGTTTCCTGAGGTGCCTGCTCGATTAACAGCGTTTTTGCATGGGTGACAGCAGCAATGCCCAGCGTGAGGGAAAGGGTGTAGACGAAGGTGGACTTGATGAACATGACTGGTGTGCGTGAATGTTTGGGGGTTCTGCCCCCTCGACTCCTTCAAGATCACAGTCCTTCTGGTGAACCAAGCTGCACAGCTTTGGTGCACGACCTGAAGATTTCTGGTGAAGGGCTGGTGAAACCCAGACACCAGGTTTCTCAACGGGTCTTTGGCCGACCAGCCTGATTCACGATTGAGAGCATCCCCCTCTCCAACGGCCTTGATCAACAAGTGCGATCAAGCTCGCAAGCACAGCTGATCTCCGTGCCTTTTCACTCGAATGCCGTTGACATCTCGGACCGCTCAACAGGCATCATCCTGTCTCATGGACACAACAAAACTTCCACTGAACAACACTATTGAGTCACCGCAGCATCATTGATTTCAAGGATGCAGCATAAGAAGCACGCTGATATTAATCATGACTGATCATCCAGCCTCAGAGCAAAACCGATGCCACGGATTGTCTGAATGATGCGTTCAGGCTTAACGTCTTCGAGTTTTTTACGCAGGTAACGCACATACACATCGACCACATTCTCGTCTCCAAAGTAATCATCGCCCCAAACATTCTGAATTAACTGAGATCGACTCATCGCTTGACGCGGGTTACGGATGAAGCATTCCAAAAGGTCAAACTCTCTGACGGTCAGGTTTAAAGGCACCCCTGCGTAATTGCATCGGCGCTCTGGTCCATTGAGATGAAGATCTCCAAAGCTGAGCTGATCGGGGCTAACAGCAGCGCTACGCCTCAGTAAGGCCTTAACCCTGGCCAAAACCTCACGGATATTGAATGGCTTGGCAATAAAGTCGTCTGCACCAGCTTCCAAAGCAGCAACGCGATCGTCCATTTCATCCCGTGCCGTGATCATGATCACGGGCAGGCCATTACCGGTATCTCTCAGCCTGCGGCAGACATCAAGCCCAGTGATGATGGGCATATTCCAGTCGAGCAGTGCGATCGCCGGGGCGGACTCCCTGATCTGCGCCAGGGCTTTAGCACCGTCTTCGCAGACGATGGTTTCAAACCCTTCGGCTTGAAGCTCCATTTCGAGAAGCATGAGAATGTTGGCTTCATCATCAGCGATGAGCACCACATCATTTTTTGCGTCCATCTCTCGTCGCCAACGGTTTCAGTCTGAAAGGATCTGAGGCATTGTGGCGAATTAACTCTTTTGATTTAATGAAGAGTGAAGAATCAGTAAGCCAATGTTACTACAGTAAAATTTTGCACGATCGGCCTTGGGCTTACGGCAAAAACATATAGTTGGCCCAATCATCGCTGGGCTTCTTTTATTTGGCTGCGGTCAGGACGGCTCAAGAGTCGCAATTGAGCAACCGAAGTCAAAAGCAAAACGAGTCGATCTACGCATCACAGAAGAGCCTAATTATTCGCAGGACAAGATGTATGAAAAAATGAAAATATTTACTGAATACCTTCACAGACAAACCGGTCTTAACATCGAATACATCCCCGCAATTAACTATTCCCATGCTTATGAGCTATTCGCCTCTGGGAAGGTGGATTTGTTTTGGTCTGGATCTTTGAACACCGCAAAGATTTTAAATGCAGACCCAGACGCGAAGCCAATAGCAATTGAGGAAAAATCTTTCGCCAATATACTGCTTGTTAATCGTCAAATTTTAGATCAAGTTAAAAGTGGGCTTGATAGCAAGCAGCCACTTCAGGCATTGAAAGGGAGAAGTGTTGTTTTTGGAAACAGCTCTTCTGGCTCTTCGTTTCTGACACCTCTACTGGAGATGAAATCTCAAGGAGTTACTTTATTGGATTTGAGAAGCTGTACGCATGAGCAAAAACATGAGCTTCGTGCAATGTTTCTTGGTGACAGTAATGATCAAGACTTTGCATTTGTTCCTGGCACTGTCGACAATCCTCTGCAGCATGTTCCTCCAGCAGCACAATCAGAAGTTATTGTTGGCTGGGCCAGTGACAAGAAACGGAATAACTATATCCTGGCCTCTTCCAGGCTGTTAAAGCCGTCAGTTTCGCCAATGGTTATACAAATACAAGAAGCTCTATTGGCGTGGAACAAAGAGTCTCGATCCAATCGAGAACTTTTAAAAGATATCTGGGTCACCGGTTTTGAGTTACCGAACAGCAAGGAAGACCTTAAGTCGTTTCAGGAGATGAAGGAATTTGTGAAGACCTTGGGAGCGCGGACACGTTGCACATCGAATCAAAAGACCTAATCCTTTCTGGAGCATCTTTGTGTTTGGCAGCATTTTCACCAGAAATTCACCAGAAAAAACTGCTTCCACTGGCTATCTTTCCGTTAAAGGGGCATTCTTGTTGTGGGGTCATCAGATCTAGATTCATCGCAATCGCTTTCTGGTGACCGTTCATGGTCCATCGCACGCCGCTTTTTTCTTACGTCTTTTATTCTGATTGTTGCCCAGTCTGGACTCAGCCTGGCAATTTCAGGAAAGCTTTGGAGAGATTTCACCGCTTCACACTTGAATTTTGCCCTTTCCAGGGAGCTCCTGCGTCCATTAAATCTTGTTGATAACAAATTAGATTCTCTTTCTGCTCAAGAAGCAATGGAATGCTGCACTAGGGAGGATTACGAATATTTTTTGTCGGATATTGATTTAGCTGATGGCAAGGCGGTCATGATCTCGGGAAGTGCTGGTCTTGTTCCGGGGAAAGGAGCCCAATCGCTTTATAGCCCCGAACGCCTGCGTGAATTTGCTCACCTGGCAACGACCAGCAAGAACCGCTTTTCGCTGGTTGATTTTCGGGATAAAAACGCCGTCGCTGTGAAGTCTATGAATCTGTCTGGTGGTCCAGAGACCGGATCACTGATCTATATCAGACCTATCTACAACATGTCATTGTTTAATGCACTGAATAGGGTCAGACTTTTTTCTGAGATTGTTTTAATGCTTTCTTTGGTCGTTTTACTTGCTATTGCTCTCACCTATATTCTCAAGCCAATTCAGTCATTGCGTTCTCGGATATCCAATATTCAACCAGACAACCTTGATACTGCACTGATTTCTTTGGAAGGGCAGCCAGTTGAGCTTCAGCCCATTCTCACTGAGTTCAATCGCATGGTTCAGCGATTAGAAGCTTCTGCCAAGAATCAAAAGCAATTTGCTTCAACCATATCACATGAATTTAGAACACCACTTACGGTAATCTCCGGATTTATTCAGTCAGTCTTAAATCGCGCCCAAGACCTGGATTCGCGATATCGCGAGTCTTTATCGATTGCTGACAAAGAAGCTTTTAGACTGAATAGAATGCTAAGCGACTTATTAGATCTTAGCCGTGCAGACAATCATCAACTCAAGGTCTTGCGTGAACCCTTCGAATGTATTTTGAGCTGTCGCGAAGCACTGCGTCTTGCACAATTTGCCTTTCCGAATAATCCAATTAGATTTGATGACAGTGGATTCGAAGACTCTATCTGGGTCATAGGTGACCCAGATTGCCTTGTTAAGTGCCTTGAAAACCTAATTGGAAATGCAGTGAAGTACTCAGAACCAATGAGCGCGATAGATCTTGTCGTTGATGTCAAGGATCAGTGTGTTTTATTCGCCGTTCAAGACTATGGCCAGGGAATTCCGGAAGATCAACAGAAAAGAATCTTTGAGCGCTTCGTGCGTGCAGATGGAGTCGCTCTGCGCCGTGGCGACTCCAGCTCAGGGCTAGGTTTATCGATCGTCAAGATGTTGATGGAAGGCATGGGCGGCAGTGTGAGTGTGCAATCAGAAATCGGGGTTGGCAGTCGCTTCACTCTTACCTTGCAGCGCTCGTTGAGCTAAATTGCACTAATCAATTGCGACCAGTTTAAAGCAAATCTTTAAGCAAAAAATTCATTGATGTTGGTTTTCATCGGTGGCTGGGCTCTCTCTCGTCCTTCTGGGTTGTGACTCGCAAAGATCGCCAGGTCGAACGGGCTACGTCCCTTCCGGTTTGTAATCAGCTGAGCCCACAAGCCGGTCTTGAGCCGCTTGCTCAGTTAAGTGGGAACACCAATAAACAATCCGCCGGCTGGCGGGTGGTGGTGCTGAGATGCATTGAGGTGACTGGTGGGGCGAGAGGAGGATGGAACCTGTGACAGTCTGCTTGTACGAGAGAAAAACTTACAGTCAGCGACTGCGTTTTTGAATCTGTGGCTGGGTGGCTGGATTCAGAGAGCGCCCTAGGCATTCCCCTGAAATGGCGAAACTGATCCCGCTTGATAGGGCGGGCCACTTTGCAGATGTGCACCTGCCTCGAAGGAAGGAGCTTCCTTGCGTGAGAACAAGCAAACAGCGTATTCCCGAAGACATGAGTAAATGTACTTAAGCGTTAATACTCATCGGATTGGATTCTTCTCTAGTCCTGTGTTCTTAGCTCTTGCTCTTTTCCTGGGTATTGGCGTCGCCTTAAGCGCTGTTGCCGTTCTGGATGGCGCTTCCTCATAGGCCGGTCGACTGCATCGACACCAGCATCAATCAACTGTTTGCACCATGGCCTGACAGCATCGTCTTCAGCCTGGGTGTGCAGTGATTCATTGGACCGCAACTGAGTCTCCCGAGCCATTCCCAGCACTTCCGCTTCTGCCATCGGCCTTCATCCGTCACAGCTCGTGCTCAGAGACGTGTTCACAGGTGAACCAAAACGGTGCATCAAGCCACTTCAAGCGTCAGGGACGGTCGGTGACATGAACCCCAAGAAGCCCCTGTAAAACTGCGTTTTGGAGTCATGGTCCGAGATGGGCGATACGGGGAACGAACCTGTGAGAATCTCCTTGTAAGGGAGAAAAATTCACAGTCAGCGACTGCGTTTTTCAAGCAATAGCTGGATTGTTGGATTCGGAGGGTGCCCTAGGTATGCCCGAAAAAGGGTGAAAGTGGTCCCGTTTCAGGCAGCGGGACCACTTTGCAAATGAGTATCTCTCTACCGCAGAGATGCTCGCTCCACGGCATCGGTTTCAACATCCAGCCGATCGAGCAGCATCGCTCCCACAGCCGCTTGCTCGTCGAGGCCATATGGGCCAGCAGCAAACGCAGAATCACCATCGCTCCCTCTGGATCACCACCGGCGATCCGTTCCACCCAGGGACCTTCCAGTCGCTCCAGATCAGCCAACCCCTGCAGACATGTCATCTCAACGCAGGTCGTGGTGATCTTTGGCATGAGCGGCTGATGTCAGGTTTCAGTTTGGCTATTGAATCCGTGCTCATAGGGAGCCCGCGTGGCCAAGCAGGAATCCACCACGCAGCCGAACGCCCGTTGCTGGGTCTGGTTCAGAGGTGGATTGAATGGAGACTCCCACTGGCGCGGTGGTTGGTATGGCGCTGAGTCAGTCCTAGGCGGGGTCAGAATCGAGAAAACGGGTGTGAGGAGTTGGAATCCGCAGCAGTCGATCGATTCCGGAGAGGTCAATGACGATGCGGCCAGACCCTGTTTACGAGCGAACATCCTGGACACCTATGGCCATGAACGGTCATGCATGGCGCACCCATCGCCTTGTAGTGCATGAGGCTGAAGGCTGGGCCGAATTGCGACCAAACCTTCCTCACAACAGACCATTGCTGATTGTGAGTGAGGCAACGGGGCTGATCCTGATCGTCTGGCAGATCGCCAGAGACGTTCTGTCGTCCACTGATGTCGTAACGACCGGCTGGCTCCCGTGGCTGACCATCGTTCTGATCTTTATGCCCATCTATGCACTAACGCTGCGGACGGTTGTATTCGATCTCCGATCCGGTCGATTCTGGGAGCAGAGGATGGCATGGAAAGCCCGGCCGAAAGGCGCTCCCCCAGCCGCTCCGGCTCGATCAGCTGCAGCTGTTGGTGGCAGTCTCAGGGGGATTTATGCCATTCAATTGCTTGGAGAAAGGGTTTCAACTTCAGGAGCATTTGCTCCTCAGGGGCTTTCGCATCTTCGACACCGATATTTTTACAAGAGCTATGAACTCAATCTGGTCAATCGTCGTGGTGGACGCCTCAATCTGATTGATCACGCTGATCTGGCCGGCCTGCGTCGCGACGCTGATCAGCTGGCCTGGTTTCTGAACGTTCCGTTCTGGGATGGGTTTCACAATCAAGGCATGTCGATGACCGATCTGAAGATGGAGGTGTTGCGAAATAATTTCTGATTCCGTGCCTTGCAGGATTCCTAATTGGCTCGTGACGTTCAAAGAGCCAGTCGTGGAACCGCTCGTTTTCGTGTAAATGGCTCCATCGGTCCTTTTCCATAATTTCAGCTTCTGCCGTGCTTTCTCGTTAGAGACCTGCTCTAACACCTTCTGGTCAGCGACCAGGTTGAGGTTGCTGTAGTAGTAGGTGGCTTCTTTCTTGGGCTTTTTCTTGCTCATAGTTCTGTAGGGGTAAAGGATATTTGGGCTGAGCTCTTGCTTGGAGTTCCCAGATCCATCTCTTGGGATTACCTGTTGGCAAATCCCTCTTTTGGGTGAGTTGTGATGGCATCCCAGGCCAAGACATGAGGCGAGTCTGTCGAGAATTAGGCCCTAGCTGCAAGGTGGTAACGACTTGTCTTTGCCATTGCCTTACTGTCTGGACCTGGGATAATCTCCAGATATTGCAAAGAAAGGAATGACTGGAAGAAAGGACGAAGCATTACTCAATCATCAGCAAAGGGTGCCAAACTTTGATTCATTCACTTGTCAGAGGATTTATTATTCAGGAACAACCAACAAAAACTCTGTACATGGCGGGGCATGAACGGACAAACAAAACAAGTAAATATTGCTTTATCTGGCAAGACACAAAACAACGCCTACGCTTTTATGAAAAATGGTTTGAAATGGGGAATTACCTCTGCGCTTGGAATTGCCTCATTTACGATTTTGTCAAAATTCCTTATTCAACACTTTTCCGCAGGATGGCTATTGCTTGCATCAGGGCTAGGAATAGTATTATTACTGCAAAGGACAATAAAGAATTGGAACGTTTACAAAGTGTGGAGCAAGAAGGAGTGGAAATTGGTTTTTGTCTTGGCAATGCTTAGCGGCTTGTACAACATTTGCTTTTTTCTTGGCTTGAATTTCTTACCAGCAACAATCATGGCGATGTTCCTTGGATTGGCACCACTATTGCTGATCCTCAGAACCTGCGGGATTGAAAAAAGAAAGCCTATGCTGCTAGAAGCAGTATCTGGCTTGAGCGCAATAATAGGAGTTTATCTAATGCTTGGAATCAGAGTCCAGTCATATTCGCTCATAGGCATTTCGTGCGGCATTGGAGCGTTAGCCTTTGCCACGAATGCATCGTTTTTAATGGGAAGGATGAGGGAGAAAATTGACGCAAAAGAGGTAGTTTTCACCAAACAATTAAGTAAAATCTTATTTGGGTGTGCTGGAATATTGATATGGTTCAAAATACCATCCTCATCACCACATTCAATAGCTATTTTATGGGCGCTTCTCATTATCGTTGGATGCTTAAGCATGTTCGTAAGTTTCATGACCTCCAAGACTGCATTTGCATTGCCACCATTGCCCTTTGAAAATATTCTATTATTAAATTTACCTATTGTGGCGATCTGTGATATGTGGATTTTCGAAGATTATCTGCATCCTTCGCAATGGGCAGGAATCCTTCTGATGGTTGCCTCGGCTATTATTGGAATTTTCTCAGGAGAGGAGAGAATTAAGGCGATTTAAACAATGTCAATGTTATCGCCAACAGACCAAGGAGGTAGGAGACCCACTGGATCAATACCGAGTTGGCCGTCCATGTGGTTCTAGACAAGGACAAAACATCCAAAAGCTGATCTGTACCTCAGATGATCGAGCGATAGCTCTTTGCACGCTACCAACGCTTGACCTGTAATCTTGTCGGCTTTTCGGTATCAAGCAACTCCCTAATCTGACGGCTGATAAGCAACTCGTGCTGCTCCGTGGGCAATCGATACCGCTTAGGACTAGCAAGCATCAGATTGAAGGTTTCACTCACTCGATGAGATGCTTACGCAAGAAGACAACTTATTTTAGCTACGCCAAGTTTTATCTATCTCTGCTCAGCTGCACTCAATTGTGCCAGGTGATTGAGGCTTGTTTGTGGACCTACCTTGGTATCTCCCAAAAGGGGCACAGAGCCACAACCACACTGTTGCCCCCAGCCACGTCCTCCAGCTCCTCTTCACTGAGCTTACTGATCCTATCAGCAGTGAATTCGTGACCATGTTCTTTAGCGATAGCCACAACATCCTCAAGCGACTTAGCTGCTTTGAGTTTCTCCTGAAGATTGGAATCGTCTTTGACTTTGGCGAGGAATGCCTAGAGTTGTTCTAGGGACATGGGTGACTTGACTGGCCAGTACAGAAGGCTTAGCCATGGCAGGCTGCAGCGTCACCCGTACTCCGGGCGCCATCCGGCCTGGTCTTGCCAAAGGAACTTGGGGCAGACCTGCTGTTTTGTGGCTAGTACTGGTGTCCTAGTAGCGAGGGCGTGTCAGTCGACCACGGGATCTACAACCAGCAGAACCCCTCGGAGAAGCCGATCTTCCTGAGCGTGGTTACGGGCATGACGGTGGTGGTGCGGCATGACCACCTGACCGGAGAGAAGGCCGATAAGGATTGGTGGATGGGGCAGGTGATCTACTGCGGCGGTGGTGCCCGTGACCCGAGCATTCACAACCTGTTCCAGATCGCGGATGTGGATTCCGGCGTGATCCGCTGGGTCAACGCCGACCTAGTCACTCATATCATCCCGGACTGTTGAAGGCAGGTAGGCCCACTTGGTGTTCAACCTCAAGCAAAGCATCGACATCAAAAACCCTGCAACTAACATCGAAATATCAAACTGAGTTACAGATCAAAAAATGGATTTAGCTACGGTGCTTACTTATATCTCCATACCCTTTGTGTTAGTCACCCTGTACTTCGGCACTAGGAATGGTTTTTACAACACAGACAAGTATGACGGCGACGGAACCGCGCATAAAGTTCTGAAGTGATTTGTCAACTACCAATCAACAATCCCTATTTCGTCGAGTGTCGATAGCTTTGGTGGGCGAGGATTAACTCATATATCCTCTCTAAGGTGGCTACGTGCCTCTATAGCCTGCTTTAATTGCCTCATGGGGGTGATTGAGAGGGTCAGCTCACGCGGAAGCCGGTGACACCGAGGCTCCAGTGCAGCAAAATTTGCTATCAGTAAACTTCAGGGCATTCATCTTTGGCACTTTTAATACCCTGCTCAATTGCACTTATATACCGCTCCATTTCCGGATCTCTTGAATATGATTCAGTGATTGCAGATAAAAAATTTCTTGCATATTCTTTATCAATTTTGCCCTCCTTCGCCAAACCGCATAAAATATTTCCTGCGGTATAAGCAACACCATTCCAATAGTAATATTTAGCTTCATTCGATTGTGCTCTAACAGATCCAACCGAAACCAATAAGGCACTTAATAGAACTAGGATTTTCATTTGTTTTCCAGGCTTTTCATTTTAAACAATGTCAACAATAACTGCCCGATTAGCGCGGTCTTTTCAGCTCACCCTGAATCCAGTCACGCCAAGGCACTAGGGCAATAAAAAACCCCGCACTTGGCGGGGTTGATGATCAGGTTGTGAACGAGGAGTCTGACTGCTCCGCAATCATTGCCAGGGAGCACGACCACCGCCAAACCATTCCAAAAGCGCAATCCCGGGAGATTTCCTCCGGGCGTGTTCATACATGATCTGAGCGACATCTCGCCCGAAATTGCCTCCTTGAGCTGCTTCGAGTTGATCGTCAGTCAGTTCAATGATTTGGGCTTGTTTCTTGAGTGCAGTCATGGTTTTGAAGTGAGTGAGTGATGTGTGGGGTGTTGCCCCCTCGACTCCTTCAAGATCACAGCCCTACTGGTGAACCCCACTACACAGCTCTGGTGTAGACCCCACGAGATTCTAGTGAGACTCTGGTGATTGGGTCAGAACACGGTGGTTGAGAGGGCTCAGCTGACCAGGAAGCCGGTGACGCCAAGGCTCCAGGGCAGCAAAAACCACGCCGAGTGGCGGGTGAGGATTCGCTGAGATGCGTTGCGGTGACTGATGGGCGATACGGGGATCGAACCTGTGACAATCTCCTTGTAAGGGAGGTGCTCTACCGCTGAGCTAATCGCCCGGTGAGACGATTCTGCCTGATCGAGGCAGGCTGGAGCAGCTCAACACCCATTGATGTGGCCTCAGGCCAAGACCATGACCGGGCCACCCTGGCCTGGTGCCTGCCCGTTGGCCTACTGACGAGCTGCTGGCTGGGATGGATCAACGGTGCTCTAACAGCGCTGGCCTTCCTGGTGGGAGGCCTCTGGCTGTCACCAGACCTTGACGTGCGCTCGACCGCCCTCAGGCGCTGGGGAGTACTGGGTGGAATCTGGTGGCCCTATCGGCGGCTGCTTCCGCATCGATCCCTCTTATCCCACGGCCCCCTGATCGGCATGACACTGCGCTTGGCATGGCTGTCAGCCCTGATGCTGCTGAGCTGGACAGCCACTGCATCGCTGTTGTCCCCTGCCATTCCAACTCCATCCCAGGCATGGCCAGACCTGCTCACAACCTTGAGAGAACATCCCCGAACTTGGATCGGCGTCCTGGTGGGTCTGGAAAGCAGCGTTTGGCTGCATCTGATTCTGGATGGGGATCCACTGCCTGCGGAGTGGTCAAAACCATGGCGCAGGCATCGACGTCGATGAGAGGGTGTCCACAACCTTTTGTGGTTTCCATGGCCTCAGGCTCCGAAATGACCCAGCACCAGGACCCCCTGCGCCAGCTGGAGGGATTGGTGGCACGGTTACGCGATCCTGAAGAAGGTTGCCCCTGGGACCTCGAACAGACCCACCAGTCATTGACCCCCTACGTGCTGGAGGAAGCCCATGAGGTGGCCGATGCAATCCGTCATGGCGATGACAAGCACTTGAAGGAGGAGCTCGGTGACCTGCTGTTGCAGGTGGTGCTTCATGCCCGCATCGCCGAAGAAGACAGACGATTCGATCTCAATGCTGTGGCAGTCGGCATCAGCGAGAAACTGATTCGCCGCCATCCCCATGTTTTCGCTGACGCCGAAGCCCGCGACAGTGCAGCTGTTCGCATCAGCTGGGAGGCCATCAAGGCGCAGGAAAGAGCAGAAGCAAAAGCTGCCGCGAACTCGACCTCTCCCCTCAGCGATCAGCTCGCCGAAAAGGTACGTGGACAGCCGGCCCTCTCTGGAGCGATGACCATCTCCAAAAAAGCCGCAAAGGCCGGCTTCGAATGGGCGGACATGACCGGTGTCTGGAGCAAGGTGAACGAGGAACTCGAAGAGCTCAAGGAAGCCGTTGCCTCAGGCGACAGGGCCCATGCCCAGGAGGAGCTTGGGGATGTGTTGTTCACCCTGGTGAATGTGGCTCGCTGGTGTGAGATCAGTCCGGAGGAAGGACTGGCAGGAACCAATCACCGCTTCCTGGATCGCTTTTCACGGGTCGAAGCAGCCTTGGGCGGTGATCTCCACGGGCACAGCATTCAGGAACTGGAGGGGCTTTGGCAGCAGGCCAAACAAGCCATCCGGAGCCAGAGCGCGTCTCAAGATCAGGGAAGCTGATCAGCTGAGTTCCCTCTCCAAGAAACCAGTGAGCTCTGTCCAGGCCTGATCAGCACACTGCGGATCCCACCGCTCGCCGTCATCGCGCATGAAGGTGTGGTTCGCCTCATAAACAATGGATTCGTGCCGCAGGTGAGGGATCGCCGCGAGCGTCGCAAGAATCACTTCCCTGGCTTCGCCAGGGACATGGGGATCGAGCCGGCCGAAGATCGTGAGCAGAGCCCCCTGGATCTCTGCAGCCCGTTGCAATGAATCAGCCGTTTCCAGACCGAGTTTGCCGTCCTGAAGACCGGTGGGATAGATGCACACACTGGCCCTGACCTGCGGCAGGAGCGCAGCACGAAAGGCAAGATGACCTCCGATGCAGAAGCCAACGGCCCCAAGGCGACCGCTATCCACATCCGCATTCTCAGCCAGCCAGGCCAATGTCGCCGACGCATCGGCGTCATAGGCCGCGATTGACGTGTGCGCAGCGTTGTCGTTGCCTCGCAATCGGCCGATGGGATCAGGCTCGATCACTGAGCCGATCAGCTCACGGCGATGGAAGATCTCCGGCGCAGCGACCACATAGCCATAGCCGGCAAGACGATCAGCAAGACGGGTGATCGGCGCACCGAGCTGATAAATATCCGAATAAAACAGGATGCCCGGCCAGCGACCATCGCTCTGGGGCCGCACAACGTGCAGGCGCATCAAGCTTTTGTCGACGGTCAGGCCCACAGTGTCTTTGCGTATCTGCACGATGATCAGCGACGTTGCGCGGACCGTAGACAGAAACCAGCTCTGAGGCCTGGATCAATCGTGAGCAGCGATCGTGCCTTCCGTTGTGCCCCAGAGATGGCGCTTGACCTGGTCGGCTTCGCGGATGATGGCGCGCGCCTGATCACGGGTTGTGCAGCTCCGCGCCCCTTCTTCCAGACGCATCAGGTTGACCAATTCCGCTGCGGGGTGTTGATCATGAAATTGATTCATCAATCCACCTCCAAGACAGCTTGGTTAACCGCACCTTAATCAAGCAATCCATCTGAACCAACCCTTAGTCATCCAGTGAGGGCCGGCCTTGGCGACGACGTTTGAGTTCGCTGCGCCTGCCTTTGGCCTCCAATCTCCGTTTGACTGCAGCACGTCCTGGACGTGTGGGCCTGCGCTTCGGCGGCGGCGGCTTGAGCCCCTCCCTCAACAAATCGGCCAGTCGCGCCATGGCCCTCTGACGGTTCTGCCACTGCGAAAGCTCCTCAGCCGCAACCACCCGCAGGCAATTCCCCTCCAGACGCGACGCCAAATGCTCACGCAGGCGGGCCTTGCGAAAGGGACCCAGAGCCTGGGAACTCTCCAGGTCAAATCGCAGCTCCACTCTGGAATCGGTGGTGTTCACAGCCTGCCCACCCGGACCAGAGGACCGGGAAAACCGCCACTGCAGCTCAGCGGCTGGGATCACCAAACGGTCGTTGATCGGCAGATCCTGAATCACGCGCCGACTCCGACGAGCACTGGAGGTGGTAACAGCAGTCTGCGTCCGCTCCGCGCAAACGATGAGCCAACGCTGTTCTTAGCTGGAGGAAGGATTCCTCCACAACCTTCATGACCAAGGCATCCCCGGCCACAGGCCGCTGGATCGATGAACACCATGAAGGGGTTCGTTATGGACTCACTGGACAGGTGCTGGTGGATGAAGAGAGCAGCTTCCAGCGCATCACCGTGATCGAGAGCGAGCGCTATGGCAGAGGCTTGCTGCTGGACGGTTGCTGGATGACCGCCGAGCACCAGGAACGGCACTACCACGAAGCACTGGTGCATCCGGCTCTTTGCAGTGCCGCGGCCATTGAACGCGTCCTGGTCATCGGCGGTGGCGACGGCGGCACTGCTCGCGAATGCCTTCGCCATCCGGGCGTGCGACATCTCGACATGGTGGAGATCGATGGCCGGGTGGTGGAACTCAGCCAGAAGCATCTGGCTTGCATTGGTGGAGGCTGCTGGCAGGACCCCCGCTTTCACCTGACGGTGGGAGATGGCATTGCCTGGGCAGCGGACTGCACTAAAGCCAGCTACGACGTGGTGATCGTGGACGGTTCCGATCCGGCAGGTCCGGCCGAAGGTTTGTTCAACCGCAGCTTCTTCGAGCACTGCCGGCGCATCCTCAGGCCGGGAGGCATCTTCGCCACCCAGAGCGAATCACCTGAGGCCTTCCGGCAGGTTCACATCGATATCGTTCGGCTGCTGAGGGATGTGTTCGGCCATGCCGATCCCCTTTACGGCTGGGTGCCGATGTATCCCAGCGGTTGGTGGAGCTGGACTTTCGCTGCGGTGGAGGGCCCCCGCTACCGAAAAGCCATTGTGGAGCGAGCGGCCAACATCGCCGCAGGCTGCGAAATCTGGAGCCCTCGCTGGCAAGCCGGTGCCTTTGAAGCGATACCTGCCTTCATCGAACGGGAGCTCTTGGCGTGAGCATCCCGGTCCATTCACTGTTTGACCGGGAGGGAGCGGTCTACATGGGCGCGAGCCGGGATCCGAACGGCTGCAAGGTAGGCCTGTTCGGCGTGCCCTACGACGGCACAACATCCTTCAGGCCAGGCACCCGTTTCGGACCCTCAGCAGTACGGGATGTGAGTGCTGGCCTTGAGACCTACTGCCCCCAGCTTGACCTTGACCTCGAGACCATGGCCTACGCCGACCTTGGAGCGGTTGATATCCCCTTTGGCGCCGCTGAACCCGTGGTGGAGGCCGTTCACAAGGCCACGATCCATGCCTTGGACCTGCAGCTCAAGCCCTTGATGCTGGGTGGTGAGCACTCCATCAGCTCCGGAGCGGTGGCTGCTGTCGCCGAACGACATCCTGATCTGGCACTGGTGCAGCTGGATGCCCACGCAGATCTCCGCGATGAATGGCTGGGATCTCGCTTTAGCCACGCCTGCGCCATGCGACGCTGCCTGGAGGTGCTTCCCAGTCGGGAGCTGCTGCAGATCGCCATTCGCAGCGGTACCAGGGAGGAATTCTCGGAACTGCACAGCAGCAACCGCCTGGTCCCCTTCGATCAGATGGGCTCACGTCTGCAGAATTTGCGCGGCAAGCCTCTTTATCTGACCGTTGACCTTGACTGGTTTGACCCGGCCGTGATTCCTGGCACAGGGACCCCTGAACCAGGTGGCTTTCTCTGGCAACACTTCGCCGAACTGATAAGCGAATTACGCCATCACAACCTCGTCGGAGCCGATGTTGTCGAACTGGCTCCTCAACTGGACCCGAGTGGCATCAGCAGCGTTCTGGCAGCCAAGGTGACCCGCAGCCTGCTGTTGCTGATGGCTCAGTAGAAGTGAGCAGCTTCCAGACGCTGCTGCCGCAGTCGTCGGTGCTGACCGCTGAGCAGACTGAGCACGAGTGTGGGATGCCCGTGAATCAACTCCAGAAAACTGTTGCGATCCAGTCGAAGAACGTGAACCGGAGTGATCGCTCGCGCTGTTCGGCTGTGATGGGCGTCTTCCGCCACCAGGTCTTCGTAGAAGAACACTTCTCCATCGCCATAGCGAAGGCGGTCACGACCACCGGTCGTGAGCTCCACCAGCCCGCGTTCAATCGCGTAGAGAGCAGTCGCCGATTCACCCCGTTCAAACAGGATGCTGCCCGTGGGCAGCAACAACTGATCAACGTTGCGATGTTCAGCGATCAGCTGAACAGCGGTCGGCATGGATGTGGAGACCGACAACGGAGACGCAAATAATCATCAGTCTCTTCATTGTTGCGACCGATTCAAGGGGTGTTGTAACTGAAACGACACACCATCTTTGTTCACAAGACCTGGGCTGGCTCTTCGGATTGACCAAGACCATCCAGGGAAGATCCCAGGTCCAGCTGTCGATCACCTCCGACCAAAGGCTGATCGGAGGACACGAGGCCAGGAAGCACCGGAGCACGCGCTGTCCAGTGATGGCACCAGATCACCCGTGCAAGCTCAACGTGCACCGTCAGATTGCGCAACCTGCACCATCCGCCTCCCCCACCACCCTGGGCAGGGATGCAGTGCTGACAGGACTGGCAGGAAGACTTGGACAGAAGGCACTCTGAACGGAGGAGTTCAAGCTAAGGACGCTTTCCGTAGCGGTCGACGCTGATGACTCAATCTGCGGCTTTGCTTCCACTTCCAACGCAAACCGGAACTGCATCCATAGGATCCGCTGTGAACGCCTGATCTCCGTCATGGATCTGCAACGCACGCCGCTTCATGACCTCTGCCGAGAAGCCAAGGGCCGCATGGTTCCTTTTGCTGGCTGGGACATGGCGGTGCAATTCTCGGGGTTGATCGCCGAACACAAAGCCGTGCGTGAAGGCGTGGGCATGTTCGACATCTCCCACATGGGCGTGCTTCGGATCGAAGGCAGCAATCCCAAGGACGCACTCCAGACTCTGGTGCCAACAGACCTGCACCGGATCGGTGTGGGGCAGGCCTGCTACACCGTGCTGCTGAATGACAACGGCGGCATCCGTGACGACCTGATCGTCTACGACCAGGGGGAAGCGGCATCCGGCGACGGCACCGTGCTGGTGGTGATCAATGCTGCCTGCGCTGACAGCGACACGGCCTGGCTGAAACAGCAGCTGGAACCGCGAGGTCTCAGTGTTCAAGATGAAAAGCGGGATGGCGTGCTGCTCGCCCTGCAGGGTCCAAAGGCGATTGGGATTCTCGAAAAACTGAGCGGGGAGTCACTGCACGAGCTACCCCGCTTTGGCCATCGCCTGCTGCAACTGCAAGGGCTCAGCGAACAGGTGTTCTGCGCCCGAACCGGCTACACGGGAGAAGACGGTGCTGAACTGCTGCTGAGCCGGGCAGACGGACGCAAACTCTGGGCGCAACTGCTGGACCTGGATGTGGTGCCCTGCGGCCTGGGAGCACGCGACACCCTGCGTCTTGAGGCCGCCATGCACCTTTATGGCCAAGATATGAACGCCAACACCAACCCGTTTGAAGCAGGCCTGGGTTGGCTGGTCCACCTCGAGATGCCTCAGGACTTCATCGGCCGAGACGCTCTGGAGCAGGTCGCCGCCCATGGAGTCTCCCGGCGGCTGGTGGGGCTGAAGCTGCAAGGACGAGCCATCGCCCGCCATGACTACCCGGTGCTGCACAACGGTGAAAAGGTGGGAGTGGTCACCAGCGGCAGCTGGTCACCCACCCTGGAGGAGGCCATCGCCCTTGCCCTCGTACCCAAGGAACTGGCGAAAGTCGGCAGCGAACTTGGTGTGGAGATCCGAGGGCAGGTGCAACCGGCCACTGTGGTGAAGCGACCCTTCTACCGACGTGGTTAAAAGGGCCCGGGCTATGGGAAACTCGCCTGTCACCAGCTGATAAATCCCATGCGCAGCAACGGTTGCGGCGACCTGCGCAAGCAGCACATTGATAAGCAGGTGCAGCTGTGCGGCTGGGTAGATCGACGCCGCGACCACGGCGGTGTGATTTTCATTGACCTGCGCGACCGCAGCGGCACCGTGCAGATCACCGTGGACCCCGACCTGGGTACTGAGGCTTTTGCTGTGGCCGAACATCTGCGCAGCGAAACCGTGCTGCAGGTGAACGGCAAGGTGCGAGCCCGGCCGGCCGAATCCCTCAACGACAAGCTGGCGACGGGCTCAGTGGAAGTGCTGGCCAGCGGCATCACGGTGTTGAACAGCGTGAAAGGAAACCTTCCCTTCCCCGTCTCCGTGCACGACGAGGAAAACACCCGAGAAGAGCTGCGACTGCGTCACCGCTATCTGGATCTGCGCCGCAAGCGCATGAACGACAACCTGCGCCTGCGGGCCCAGACCATCCAGGCCGCCCGCCGCTACCTGGAAGACGAAGGCTTCATCGAGGTGGAGACACCGGTGCTCACGCGCTCAACCCCCGAAGGCGCGCGCGACTACGTACTCCCAAGCCGCGTCTGCGGCGGCGATTGGTTCGCCCTGCCGCAATCCCCCCAGCTGTTCAAACAGCTGCTGATGGTGGGTGGCATCGAGCGCTATTACCAGGTGGCCCGCTGCTTCCGCGACGAAGACCTGCGTGCCGACCGCCAGCCGGAGTTCACCCAGCTGGACATCGAAATGAGCTTCATGGATCAAGAGCAGATCCTCGAGCTCAACGAATCACTGATCTGCGCCATCTGGAAGGCCGTGAAGGGCATCGAGCTGCCGCGGCCCTTCCCCCGCATGACCTGGCATGAGGCCATGGAGCGCTACGGCACCGACAGGCCCGACACCCGTTACGGCATGGAGCTGGTGAGCGTTTCGGACATCGTCAAGGACATGGGCTTCAAGGTGTTCAGCGGTGCAGTGAAATCCGGCGGATCGGTGAAGTGCATCGCTGTCCCCGGCGGCAACGATGCGGTGAGCAACGTGCGGATCAAGCCCGGCGGCGACGTGTTCAGCGAAGCCCAGAAAGCCGGTGCCGGTGGCCTGGCCTTCATCCGCGTGCGCGACGGTGGCGAAATCGACACGATCGGTGCGATCAAGGACAATCTCAGCGATGCGCAGAAGCAGGAGCTGCTCAGTCGCACCGGAGCCCAACCAGGCACGCTGCTGTTATTCGGTGCCGGTGACACCGCCACGGTGAACAAGGCCCTCGACCGGGTGCGTCAATACCTCGCCAAAGAGCTGGGCATGGTCCAACCCGACAGGGAGAACGACCAGTGGAACTTCCTCTGGGTCGTGGATTTCCCGATGTTCGAGTTCAACAGTGATGAGAATCGTTTTGAGGCTCTGCATCACCCCTTCTGCGCTCCCAACGCCGAAGACCTGGGCAACGACCCCTCGAAGTGGGCCCAGACACTGCCGGAAGCCCGCGCTCAGGCTTACGACCTCGTGCTCAACGGGCTCGAACTCGGTGGTGGCTCGTTGCGCATCCATGACTCGGCCCTGCAGCGACAGGTGTTACAGACCGTGGGTCTGCCCCTGGAGGAAGCCCAGGAGCAGTTCGGCTTCCTGATGGATGCCCTGGATGTCGGAGCTCCCCCCCACGGAGGCCTGGCCTTCGGCGTCGACCGGATGGTGATGCTGCTGGCAGGCGAGGAATCGATCCGCGACACGATCGCCTTCCCCAAGACCCAGCAGGCGCGTTGTCTGATGACCAACGCTCCCGGCGGTGTTGCCGACAAACAGCTTGAGGAGCTGCATGTGGCCAGCACCTGGGTGGAAGAGAACGACGAGACCGCGAACTAGAACCCGAACAGAAACCAGCGGTTCGGAGCACTGGGCTCTCAAAGCATCAACCCTGGAAGGACTGTGAGCCATTCAGGGTTTCCTTGGCCAAACACTCCCGATCGACGGGGCATGCCCCGATCCGCTGGAGCGGTGGCAACGACCTGCTGCGCCTGTACTTACAGGACATCGGTCGAGTCGACCTGCTCACCAGCGAAGAAGAAGTCACCCTCTCTCGTCAGGTCCAGGCGCGGGAAAAACTGCTCGTGCAGGAGCGGGACCTCAGCAATCACCATGCGGCAATCCGGATCCTGCTGGATCTGGAGGAACTGCAGTTGCGTGAGGCCAATCAGGTGAGCCACTGGCCCACACGTCAGGAATGGGCTCGGGCGGCTGAGTTGCCCCTCGAGGAACTCAATCGACAGCTGAATGAGGGCTACAGCCTCTGGGCCGAGGAGGTGGGCCTTGAGGCCAAGGAATTGCAGCGACGGCTTCGGGAGGGTCGCAGGGCACGCGACCGGATGATCCAGGCCAACCTGCGCCTTGTGGTGGCAGTGGCCAAGAAATACCAGCAGCGGGGCATGGAGCTGCTGGATCTGGTTCAGGAAGGCACGCTTGGCCTCGAGAGGGCGGTTGAAAAGTTCGACCCCACCCGAGGCTTCCGCTTCAGCACTTATGCCTACTGGTGGATCCGTCAGGGAATCACCCGAGCCATCGCCACCCAGAGCCGAACGATTCGTCTGCCGGTGCATGTCACCGAAAAACTGAACCGCATCAAGCGCGTTCAGCAGGAGATCGCCACCGAAAAGGGACGACTGGCATCGGTGACTGATCTGGCCAGGGAACTGGGGCTGAGCGAAGAAACAGTGCGCATGACGCTAATGCGGGTTCCTCGCTCGGTCTCCCTGGAGACCAGGGTCGGAAAGGATCAGGACACCCAGCTGGGAGACCTGCTGGAAGACGGCAGTGCCACACCTGAGCAGACCCTCACCCGCGACTCCCTCCATGACGATCTGGAGCACTTGTTGGATGAGCTGACACCAAGGGAAGCGGAAGTGATTCGCAGCCGTTTCGGCCTCGAGGACGATCACCCGCGCACCCTGGCGGAAATCGGTGAAGCGATGGCGCTGTCGCGGGAACGGGTTCGCCAGATCGAGACGCGCGCCCTGCTCAAGCTGCGCCAACCGCAGCGGCGATCCAAGGTGAAGGACTACATCCTGGGCCTGGATTCCTGACCTCAACCACCGTTATCCAAACCAATTGCATGGCCAGCGCACCCCAGATCAACATCGGTATCCCTCAGGAACAGCGCGAGCAGATCGCTGCTGGGCTCAGTCGATTACTGGCTGATACCTATGTGCTCTATGGAAAAACGCATGGCTTCCACTGGAACGTGACCGGTCCGATGTTCAACACCCTGCATTTGATGTTCATGGACCAGTACACCGAGCTTTGGAACTCCCTGGACGAGATCGCCGAGAGAATCAGGGCTCTGGGCATCGTGGCCCCCTATGGCGGCGCGACCCTTGCCGGACTGGCATCGATCAAGGAAGTCAGCCAACCACCTGCTGCTCTCGACATGGTGCGCGAACTGGTGGCTGGCCATGAGGCCGTGGCCAGAACCGCTCGCAGCATTTTCCCGCTGGCGGAGGCCGCCAGCGATGAACCCACCGCTGACCTGCTGACCCAGCGGCTGCAGATTCACGAGAAAACCGCCTGGATGCTCAGAAGCCTGCTGGAGGACTGAGGCTCGGCCAAAACCGAACCCCTTGGTGCAATGGGTACATTGAAGAATCGACCAGGGGTTCATGGCCAAGTTCGTCTTCGTCACCGGTGGTGTCGTCTCCAGCATCGGCAAGGGAATCGTGGCCGCCAGCCTGGGACGCCTGCTCAAATCGCGTGGCTACAGCGTTTCGATTCTGAAGCTGGATCCATACCTGAATGTGGACCCAGGCACGATGAGCCCGTTTCAACATGGCGAGGTCTTCGTCACCGAAGATGGGGCTGAGACCGACCTCGACCTGGGTCACTACGAACGCTTCACCGATACAGCGATGTCGCGCCTCAACAGCGTGACCACCGGTTCGATCTACCAGTCGGTGATCAACAAGGAGCGCCGCGGTGATTACAACGGTGGCACGGTGCAGGTGATCCCCCACATCACCGGTGAGATCCGCGAACGGATCCACCGCGTGGCCGCCAACAGTGGCGCCGATGTGGTGATCACCGAAATCGGCGGCACCGTGGGTGACATCGAGTCGCTGCCCTTTCTGGAAGCCATCCGAGAATTCCGCGGCGATGTGGGTCGCCATGACCTGGCCTACATCCACGTGACCCTGCTGCCTTACATCGGCACCTCTGGAGAACTGAAAACCAAACCCACCCAGCACTCGGTGAAGGAGCTGCGATCGATCGGCATCCAACCCGATGTGCTGGTATGCCGAAGCGACCGGGACATCAACCAGGAGCTCAAACGCAAAATCGGCGGCTTCTGTGGGGTTCCCGAACGAGCTGTGATTCCTTCCCTCGACGCCGACAGCATCTATGCCGTGCCCTTGACCCTCGAGGACGAAGGCCTCTGCCGCGAAGTGCTCGATGTTCTGCAACTGGAGGACCATGACAGCGACATGGCTGGCTGGGCCCAGCTGGTGCATCAGATGCGCAACCCAGGACCGACCGTCAAGGTGGCGTTGGTCGGCAAGTACGTGCAACTCAACGACGCCTACCTCTCGGTGGTCGAAGCCCTGCGCCACGCCTGTTTAGCGCAGAATGCCTCCCTGGATTTGCACTGGGTCTGCGCTGAGCAGATCGAGAACGACGGAGCCGAAAGCCTGCTGAAAGGCATGGACGCCGTCGTGGTACCGGGCGGCTTCGGCAATCGGGGTGTTGACGGCAAGGTGGCCGCCATTCGCTGGGCAAGGGAACAACGGGTGCCCTTCCTGGGTTTGTGTCTCGGCATGCAAACGGCGGTGATCGAGTGGGCTCGCAATCAGGCCGGTCTCACGGATGCATCCAGCGCTGAGCTCGATCCCGACACCCAACATGCGGTGATTCACCTGCTTCCTGAGCAGCAGGACGTCGTCGATCTCGGCGGCACGATGCGTCTGGGGGTTTATCCGTGCCGGATCGCAGAGGGCTCGATGGCCGCACACCTCTACGGCGATCAGGTGGTCTACGAACGACACCGGCACCGTTATGAGTTCAACAATGCCTACCGCAGCCTGTTCCTCGAATCGGGTTATCGGATCAGCGGCAGCTCACCCGATGGCCGGCTGGTGGAACTGATCGAGCTGCCGGGTCATCCCTTCTTCACGGCCTGCCAGTACCACCCGGAATTCCTGTCGCGCCCGGGCAGACCACATCCCCTGTTCCGCGGTTTGATCGAGGCAGCCCAGCAGCGCCTGCCCTCAAGTCCCAGCGAAGCTCTGCGTCAACAGGGTTCTGCCATCGGAGGCCGCGACTTCCCTGAAGCCAGCCGCAACCCTTGAGCATTGCCGAGTCCCTGAACGGCCTGCCGTTGGTGGAAACCTTCCACTCCCTGCAGGGGGAAGGTCTGCATGCAGGTCGCAGCGCCTTCTTCATCCGCCTCGGCGGCTGCAAGGTGGGCTGCAGCTGGTGTGACACCAAGCATTCCTGGTCAGCAAACGTGCACCCGCAACGCAGCGTCGAAGACCTGGCGCAGGATGCCTTGCAGGCCGCGAAGGAAGGAGCAGCATTCGTGGTCATCACCGGCGGAGAACCACTGCATCACCAGCTTGAACCGCTCACCAGCGCCATCCACAGCAGCTGTTCACTTCCGATCCACCTTGAGACCAGTGGCGTGGATCCCCTCAGCGGCAGCCCCGACTGGATCACGCTCTCGCCGAAACGACACAAACCACCCAGGCAGGATCTGCTCTCCTGCTGCCATGAACTGAAGGTGGTGGTTCATGAAGCTGCAGATCTGCTGTTCGCCGATGTGGTGGCCTCTCAGGCTCCTCAGGCTCATTGGCTTGTACAACCGGGATGGGAGAGCCAGGAAGGCCAGAAGCTGGCAGTGACCAAAGCACAGAGAGACGGACGCTGGCGGCTGAGCCTGCAGAACCACAAGTGGCTTGGCGTGCGCTGAATCGATACAACAGCGGAATCAGATCCTTCTGCCATGCGCCGGAACAGTCTGCTGATGCTCGCAGCCACGGCGATTGGGATCACATGGGCTTTTGCAGACATGGCATCGACCATCGATGCACAACCTCTTCCTCCTGAACAGGTCCCAGAACGCACTGGTGTTTCCAATCTGGCCTTGCTGAGCCAATCCCGCCCGCGACGGCTGCCCGACACCCACCGTCCTTTCCGCAAAGGCGAAACTCTGCGTCTGGTTTATCCACTCGCTCAGCCTGCGCAGGAGGTTCAGCCCTATGGCTGGCGCTACTCAGACCGTCGCCAACGCTGGCGCATGCACGTGGGTCATGACCTGATCGCTCCTGCAGCCACCCCGGTCCTGGCCATGCTTTCAGGACGGGTCCATCTGGTGCAGTCGATCAGTGGCTATGGACTCACGGTGCTGCTGGACCATGGCCGGGGCTGGCAGACCCTGTACGCCCATCTGCAGAGCGCGGACGTTCATGCCGGTCAGCTGCTGCGTGCCGGTGACCGCATCGGCCGCGTTGGTCGCAGCGGCTCCGCCAGCACCGACCATCTGCATGTGGAGTTGCGACGACTGGAAGGACGCCAGGCCTTTGCGCTGGATCTTGGTCCATTACTGCCGCCAGAATCCACACTCTCAGAGATCACTGGCCCGCCAGCTAGCTTCTGATGCATGGATGACTTCCGGCCCGCTGTTCAGGCCTCACTGACCAACCTGGGTGCCGACACCCTCGACCTGCTGCGTCGCAATGACCTGCTGCATTCCTTGGTGAGAAAGCAGCTCATGCACGAGGCCACCACCGGCCTCAGCCCCTCAGCAGAACTGATTCAGAAGGCGCTGGTCAACCACTGCCAACAGGCCCAGATCAAAGATGAAGCAGCTCTGAAAATCTGGTTGGAAGAGCGTTGTTTGAGCAGGGATGAGCTGCTCGTGCAATTAAGTATGCCTCTCAAGCTCGCTGAACTGGCGTTGAACAGTTTTGGCATCCAAGCAGAAGCACGTTTTCTGCAGCGAAAGGAATCGCTCGATCAAGTGACCTACAGCCTGCTGCGGGTCAAGGATTCCGGAATGGCCCATGAGCTGTATCTGCAGTTGGAGGCAGGTGAAGCAAGCTTTGAGAACCTGGCCACAGATCACAGCGAAGGACCTGAAAAACGCAGCAGCGGCAAAATCGGCCCAGGAAGCCTGATGCGTGCGCATCCTCAACTGCGCTATCGGTTGCGTACAGCCACCCCTGGTGTGGTCATGGAACCCATACTCATCGATCAATGGTGGGTGGTGAGCCGCCTTGATGAGCGTCATGAAGCCAGCTTCAATGACGCGATGCGTCAGCGCATGGCCAGCGAAATGCTTGAGGATTGGCTGCGGATTGAGACCAAGGAACTGGTCAAATCTCTCTCAAGCATGGAAAATGATCCGGCCGTGCCCTAACGATTCTGGAATCCGCAATGTCGATCGGGCTCGAAGCCCTGCGTACCAGATTCCGCGAACAGGGTGAATCCCAGCGGTATGCCCTGGGTCAGCCCCTTTGTGAGAGGCAGTTCATCCCTGGTCGCGTGCTGCTGATCGAGAGTGGCAGTGCCCGACTGCTCGGAGAACAAGGGGGTCGACTCAGCACCCTGATCCGTCTTGAGGCTGGCAGCTTTGTGGGTGTGGCTTCACTGCTGCGTGCCGCTGCTTGCGAAGAGGTCAGAGCTGCCTCAGAGCTGGTCGCCATCAGCCTCAGCGACGAACAGCTGCTTGCACTTGTGAACAGTGACCCAACAATCGCTGCTGCTTGCCGCAATCATCTGTGGGAAGCGGAGCTAGCAGCGCTTCTGCAGCAGCAACTCGATCGTGTCGCCAAGCAATCACTGTCTCTGAGCGAATTGCTCACGGAGCTCCTGCCCACAGCACAACTGTTGGACGCCTCGAACGACGGCGCCATCCGCACCTCCCTGAACCAAGGGGAGCGACTGTTCCTTGCCAGTCAACCCCCTGAGGGAACTGAGGCTGCGCTTGGAGATGAGCTCATCGATCCTGGTCTCATCGCTGCGATGCCAGTCGATGTGCACGGCTTGCCGATGCGGGTGATCGCCCTTCCAGGCGGGGCTTTTGCAGCGATCGACGCCGAAATACAAGAGCAAAAAGTCGAACCCGAGGCCGTCAGCAACCTGACTGACAGCTCCCAATCTCGCAGTGAGATCACGCAGGCCCCTCGGCACGTGCCGGTGAGCCGCTTCAACCAAACCAATGAAGACAACCGCGACTTCTTCGTGGCGGGTGAAGGCGTTGTCGAAGAGACATTGGCCTGCTTCCAGATGCTGACCAAGCTGATGAAGCTGCCATTCCGGCGCGATGCCATTGAACGGGTCCTACGCGATCAGCTGCGCCGCAACCAGGCACCCACATTGCGACTCTGTGGCCAGATCGCAGCCGGTTTAGGCCTGCACGTATCGGGTGCCAAGGTGGCGGCGAGCATGGGCCTGCGTCTGCAGACGCCAACATTGGTGCCCTGGGGACAGGCCTTTGCCCTGGCAGTGCGCAGCGATCAACGAGGCCTTGTGCTGGCGTCGCCGAGCCAGGGCTTTGTGGAACTCGATTTAACCCAACTGGAAAACGCTTTCCCAGAGGGAATTGATCTGCTGCTGATCGACCGCACCAGCGCCACACAAGAGCAAAATTTTGGTCCCTCCTGGTTTTGGCCTGCTCTCAAGCGCTACCGCGGTGTACTGGCTCAGGTGCTGATCGCCAGCTTCGTGGTGCAGTTGTTCACCCTGACCAATCCTCTGCTGATCCAGGTGATCGTCGACAAGGTGATTGCCCAGCGCAGCCTGGACACCCTGCAGGTTCTTGGCATCGCACTTGTGGCAGTGACGCTGCTTGAAGGAGTTCTGGGCAGTCTGAAGACCTACTTATTTACCGAAACCACCAACCGTATCGACCAGCGCCTCGGCGCGGAAGTCATTGACCATTTGCTCCGGCTCCCCCTCGGCTATTTCGATCGCCGCCCGGTGGGTGAGCTGGGATCCCGAATCGCCGAGCTTGAAAAGATCCGCAACTTTCTGACTGGTCAGGCTCTGACCACTGTTCTTGATGCGGCTTTTTCAGTCATCTACATCGTGGTGATGCTCTTCTACAGCTGGGTGCTGACCTTGGTCGCCCTGGCCGTTCTGCCGATACAGATCGCACTCACCCTGCTGGGTGCACCTCTGTTCCGGAGGCAGTACCGCAAAGCGGCTGAAGCCAATGCTTCAACGTCAAGCCATCTCATTGAAGTGCTTACCGGAATTCAAACGGTGAAAAGCCAAAACGTTGAAATGGTGAGTCGTTGGACCTGGCAAGAACGCTATGCCAAGTACATCAGCCGCACATTTGAACAGACCATTACTGGAACAGCACTCAGCCAAACATCACAGGTTCTGCAGAAAATCTCCCAGCTCTTGGTGCTCTGGGTGGGCGCCATATTGGTTCTCTCTGGAGATCTCACCCTCGGTCAGCTGATTGCCTTCCGAATCATCTCCGGCTATGTGACTCAACCACTTCTGCGCCTTTCAACGATCTGGCAGACGATCCAGGAATTAAGGGTGAGCTTCGAGCGATTGGCTGATGTGATCGACACCAAACAGGAATCTGACGATCAGGACAAAGCCAAGGTGCCCCTGCCCCCCATTGAAGGTGCAGTGCACTTCGACAACCTCACTTTCGCCTTCAATCCAGGCTCAGCTCCGGTCTTGAACGATGTATCGCTGCAAGTGAAACCCGGCACCTTTGTCGGAATCGTTGGACAAAGCGGAAGCGGCAAAAGCACGCTGATGAAACTGTTGCCACGGCTTTACTCGCCAAACAAGGGCCGGATCTTGATCGATGGATATGACATCGACAAAGTCGAGCTTTACTCGCTGCGGCGCCAGATCGGCATCGTTCCCCAGGACCCTTTGCTGTTCTCGGGAAACGTGAGCGAGAACATCGCTCTGACACAGCCGGATGCCACCAGCGAACAGATTGTGATGGCCGCAAAAGTTGCTTGTGCCCATGACTTCATCATGGAGCTACCGGCTGGATACAGCACCTCAGTGGGTGAGCGTGGAGCCTCTCTCAGTGGAGGACAACGTCAGCGCATTGCCATCGCCCGCACACTCCTAGCCAATCCAAAGCTGCTGGTGATGGACGAAGCCACGAGCGCACTCGACTACGAAACCGAGCGCAGGGTCTGCGACAACATGATCCAGGCCTTGCACGACTGCACGGTTTTCTTCATCACCCACCGCCTATCCACCGTGCGTCGGGCAGATCTGATTGTTGTGATGCACCAGGGCGCGGTGGTTGAAAAGGGTTCGCACGACGAACTGATGAGCCAACGCGGTCGTTACTACGCCCTTTACCGCCAGCAGGAGGCCAGCTGAGATGAAGAACGATTCCAACAACAACAACTCTCAGAACGACACTGGCAGTCAGGAGAACGGAAGCAACAAGGAAAGTGCTCCCGGAAAGCTTGTCAGGCAGGCACGCTCAGCACTGGAGAACCGCATCACCCTGGTCAGCGATCAGGAGAACGTTCTGCAGCAAAGTCGCTTGTGGATGAAGACAGTCACCTGGGGGCTGATCGGTACCACCCTGCTCGGCATCGGCTTCCTGGCGGTAGCTCGTACTGAAGAAGTGGTGGTTGCTAAGGGCAAACTCGAACCGATCGGGAACGTCAAGGAAGTTCGGGTCCCACCTGGCGGAGTCGTCGAGGAAATTCTGGTAGAAAGCGGCGAACGCGTCACCAAGGGCCAGGCCCTCATCCGCCTCGATCAGGAAAGCACAGCGGAACAACTCAAGTCCGCGATCCAGGGCGTGGAAGAAAAAACCACTGAAATCAACCAGAGAGAACAACAGCTCGTTCTGAAAAATCAGGAAAAAGAGCGCACCAAGGATTTAAACCGCGAACAGGTAGCCACCACGCGCGCCAAACTTGCTCTTGAAGAAGATATCCTGAGACGATTAAGTACCCTGGCCGAAGAAGGAGGCATCAAAGATATTCAATATCTGCAGCAACGCAACACGGTAGAGGAGGTGAAAGGTGATCTAATCAAATTGAAGCTCGATGGTCGCCGTCAAATGAATCAGCTCGACCAGGAAACCAAATTAATTAACGCACAGCTTGCAGGCCTACGCAGCGAGAGAGCTCGGCTCAATTCCGAGCTGACGCAAGTCAGGGTTACGAACAAAAATCAGATCCTGCGAGCACCTGTTGACGGAATTGTTTTTGATTTGAAACTGAACAATCCCGGTTTCGTCTCCCAGGCCATGTCGTCCGATGTGATGTTGAAGGTGGTGCCTTTCAACACCCTCGAGGCGGACGTGATGATCCCAAGCAACAAGATTGGTTTCGTACGAACTGGTCAGCCAGCAGACATCAGCATCGACTCCTTTCCAGCCACTGACTTCGGCGTACTTGAAGGAACCGTTCAGTCGGTGGGATCAGACGCACTTCCTCCTAACCCACAGCAGATGGAACAGGAGTACACCTACCCAGCAGTGATCAAATTGGACAGCCAGCAACTCAAACTCAAGAGCGGCAAACAGTTGCCACTTCAGGTGGGCATGTCACTCACCGCCAACATCAAGTTGCGCAGTGTCAGCTATTTGCAGCTGATGCTGAACACCTTCCGAAGCAAGACCGACTCACTGCGACAGATTTGATCAGAGCCTGACCCCAGGCTGCTGGCGGGTCTCCGCTTTCCAGATCCGCCAGCGCAGCTGCAAGGTCTCGGGCAGATCCACAACGATCGGCCAGGAGGCGTTGTAAGGAACGAGATAGGGTTGCTTGCCGAGCGATAGGAAAGAAGTACCGGTGGACTGATCATCAGGACAGGCCATCTTGGTGCTGATCACAGCCACTGGAGCCTTCACTTCAAAAAGGGCCTTGCCAGATGCCTTGGGCAGCATGCGCATGGTCATCCCAGAACCTGAAAGGCGCTTGGTGTTGCAATCAAGGGTGACCGTTAGGCCCACGATCAGCTGAATCCGCCAGTCGATCGGTTGTGCAGAGATGAATGGATCTGAACTCTTAGGCAGCAGACCCGACGGCTGAATCACCCAACGTTTGAGGCCAGGGGCTGGCTCCGGATAGCCGGTCAAATTCAGCCGCGGAATCGCAACACCGGGCAGCGCAGAAACAGCGGAGAGCGACAGAGCAGCTCCAAAGCAGGTGATTGGCTTCAACAGCTGATGCGGAGGCTTCGTCATCACCCCATGGACAACAGAATGCACAGCATGACCGATTTCACAGCGATTGCCCTCTTATCTGGCGGCCTGGATTCCGCCACAGCGGCAGCCCTGGCGATTGAAGCAGGTGGGCGGGTGATCGGGCTCTCCTTCGATTACGGCCAACGCCATCGGCGGGAACTGCAGGCAGCCAACACGATCGCCGAAGCTCTGAAGCTGGCCGAGCACCACACCATCAGCGTGAACCTGGCCAGTTGGGGTGGATCGTCGCTGACTGACCAGCAGCAGGCCTTACCGACCCATGGGGTGCAGGAGGGAGTCATCCCCAACACCTACGTCCCAGGCAGAAACACTGTTTTCATCAGCATCGGCCTCAGCCTGGCCGAGGCTCGCAACGCCGAGCGAGTGGTTCTTGGGGTCAATGCCGTGGACTACTCGGGATATCCCGATTGTCGGCCCGACTATCTGGAGGCTTTCCAGACCCTGGCAAATCTCAGCAGCAGGGTTGGCCGCGAGGGACATGGCCCCCGGCTCTGGGCACCACTGGTGAAATGGAGCAAGCAACGCATCGTGGAAGAAGCCCTGCGCCTGGGGGTACCGATTGCGTCCACCTGGAGCTGCTACAGCGGAGGAAGCAGACCCTGCAGCGTCTGCGACAGCTGTCGCATCCGTGATGCGGCTCTGCGCGATGCAGGTCGCCCCGATCTGTGCAGCAGCGCAAGCCGATGACCCTGCTGCGCAGGCGTCTGCCCTGGCTCGAGCCGGCCTTGGTCGCGGAAAACCTGGCTGACCTTCACGGTGAAAGCGGCCTGATCTGGCTCGATGGAGATGGCAGCGACCTTGGACGGCACATCACCCTGGCGGTTGATCCTCTGGAGCAGTACTGCTGCAGAGGGCTGCCGGGTGACCCAGGAGCGACCAATCCCTTCACGACCTTGCGGCAACTCAAGGGCGGCCACTGGACTGGTTGGCTCAGCTACGACGCTGCCGCCTGGACGGAACCCGGAAACCCCTGGCGCCGTGATGAAATGGCAACCCTCTGGATCGCACGCCACGATCCTGTGCTGCGCTTTGATCTCAAAGCCAGAGAGATCCATCTGGAAGGCGTCGACCCCGTACGCCATGTCGCCATGGTCAGGACACTGGAGAACCTGGACATAGCCAAAACCACTTCACTGCCTAGGAAGACGCTTGGATGCAGCTGGCATCGACACAGCGACCGCTCCACATACAAAGCGGGCGTCAGCACAATCCGTGAGCTGATTGCCAGCGGCGATCTGTTCCAGGCCAACCTCACCAGCTGCGCAAGCAGCACGCTCAGAAACAATGTCAACAATTTGGAGCTGTACGGACGGTTGCGCGATCAATGCCCCGCTCCCTTCAGCGGTCTGCTGGTTGGCAGCGGTTCTGCCACAGGTGAAGCGGTTCTCTCCACCTCCCCCGAGCGCTTTCTGCAGGTGGAGGCCAGCGGCGCAGTCCAGACAAGGCCGATCAAAGGAACCCGGCCGCGCCATGCTGATCCGCGCATCGACGACGACCTGGCAGCAGACCTGGTGTGCAGCGCCAAAGATCGCGCCGAAAACGTGATGATCGTGGACCTGCTGCGCAACGACCTTGGTCGTGTCTGCCGTCCTGGATCCATCCAGGTGCCAGACCTCGTACGGCTCGAGAGCTATGCGCGCGTGCACCATCTCACCTCTGTTGTCACAGGTCAGTTGCATCCGGACGCGTCTTGGGTGGATCTGCTGGAGGCCAGCTGGCCAGGGGGGTCGATCACGGGAGCACCCAAGCTGAGAGCCTGCCAAAGGCTGCATGAACTGGAAGCGCAGGGCCGTGGCCCCTATTGCGGCTCGCTGCTGCACCTCGACTGGAACGGCCGCTTCGACAGCAACATCCTGATCCGCACCCTGCTACGTAAAGACGCGCAGCTACGGCTGCATGCAGGTTGCGGAATTGTGGCTGACTCCGACCCCGAAGCGGAAGCGGACGAGCTCGACTGGAAGCTGCTGCCCTTGCTGGAGGCACTGACATGACGGCAACAATCCTCGGCTGGCATAACGGCGAGTGGGGCAGTGCCGATGACCTGCGAATGCCGCTTACGGATCGAGGTCTGCAGCTTGCGGATGGATTGTTCGAGACAGTGCTGGTCCAGAACGGAAATGCCCAGCTGCTGAGTGAACATCTGCAGCGGTGGCGGCGCGGCGCATCACTGCTCGGAATGGCAGCTCCTCCTGCTCGCCCCTGGCTAGAGCAACTAACTGATGAAGCCATCTCTCGAGCAGGCCTGAACACCGCCGCTACTGCAGGGGCGATGCGTCTCAACTGGAGCCGCGGCAGCAGCGCTGGCCGAGGAATCGGCTTAGCAACCGGTGATCCAGATCCAACTCAGCACCGCTTCTGGCTCACCCTTCAACCCCATCAGCTGAATTTTGAACCCGCTCAGGCCTGGATCAGTGTTCAGGAACAACGCAACGTCAACAGTGTTCTCAGTCGTTGCAAAACACTCGCCTACGGTCAGGCGATTCAGGCCAGGCGGGAAGTGCAGGCGCGGGGAGCAGAACTGGCCCTGCTGCGCAACACAACTGGTGATCTCTGCTGCGGCGACAGCTCCAACCTGCTGGTGAAACGACAAGGCGCCTGGATCACCCCACCGCTGAGCAGCGGTTGCCTGCCAGGTGTGATGCGAGCCAAAGCACTGGAACAGAGACTCATCAAAGAGACGACGATCGGTCCGGAGCTGAGAGCCAATGACCAGGCGCTATTGATCAACAGCCTGGGCTGCATATCACTGAACAGCGTAAACGGAATGGACCTGGATCCATATCCCGAGCCAGAACAGCTGTGGCAACAGCTGCTCGATGGCTGAAGCAGAACTGGCTTTCAGGCAAGCACCGTGTCGTTGTCCTGCAACCCTGGGATATAGCGCAGCACAGCCGCCGACCAACCCTCGCCATGGGGTGCAGGCGCCAGTTGATAACGACCCTCGGCCACTCCGTTCTTCAGCTCGGGATGCGGTCCGGTCGGTCCTGGAACCACCACAGCACAGTCGCCGGCATCCAGCAGTGGCAGGTCGTTGGGCGAATCGCCCAGAGCCAGCACCTTCACGTCCGGAACTCCCTGGCGTTGTTTGAGGGTCTTCAGTGCCTGGCCCTTGCTGACGCCAGCACCCAGCAGATGACCGAGACGATTGCCCTGCACCACGCCCAGCTGGCGCATCGCAGCCAGCCCCTGAAGTCGATGGCGAGATTCAGGGGTCTTCGGCGGAACGAAGGGAACACTGCACTGACGGCGCTGTGCTTGCCGTAAGGCCTCACCACTGAGGCCTAAAAGTCGATCAGCCTCGCTTTCACTGAGATCGTCCAAAGCCTGGAGCGGTTCGCCGAGCTCACGCTCAAGATCAGCAAGTTGCGGTCTGAGCTGTCTCCAGGATGGACCTAAGTCATGGTGCCAAAGCTCACCAGTCGCGGATTCTCCATAGATGGCTCCACCATTCTCGACGATGAACGGATCGTGCAGATCCGCCAACTCACGAAAGCGGAGCACCTCCTCTGCCGTCTTGCTCGTGCAGGGGATCACAGGAATGCCATGACGCTGCAGACAAAGAATCACGTCCATCGCGGCGGACCAGTCGTAATGATGATCCATGAGCGTGCCATCGAGATCAGTCACAACCCACCAGTTGGAGTGTGGAGTCACCGTCATGGCTGCACCAGCCAGAGCACGGCATACGGCTCCAGTGAATGTCTCCTCCGCGGCGCGAACTGCTGATCAGTGAGGCGATCGACCCAGACCCGATCATCTCGACCGCCCAGAACGGTGGGATCAAACGTGAGGCGAGAGGCTGTGAAATTGTGGACAGCCACCAGAGTGTGGCCCTGATGGGAGCAGCGAAGGACGACACGATCCACGCGATCCACACTGAGCACATCCAAAACGCTGTCCGGATGCAGTGCAGGCAGCTCAGCCCGCAGCGTAAGCGCATGGCGCAGAGCCCTCAACACAGCGGTGGCATCACTATCGGGATCATCAAGGCGCCGCTCCAGAGCCGCTGCTTTGAATTGAGGACGGTTGAGATCCCTGCGATGACCACTTTGACGAAAGCGAGCCAGATCGTTTGGACTGGCCAGCAAAGCTGGTAAATAAAAAGCGGGAATGCCAGGAAGCACCAACTTCAGCATTTCGGTGAGCAGAAAACGCTGGCGCTGAAGATGAGCTGGGTCGAGACCGCCATCGGCCATGGCGCTCCACCAGCTGATGTTGATCTCATAGGGAACGTCCTCCCCATCAGCGAGACGACGATGACTCACCAAGCCACCTCGCTGCTCACAGGCAATCAGCAGATTCAACAAACGCCGCTGGGGCATCAGTCCCTCCAGTGGCCTTAACCCCACACCGTCATGGCAGGCCGTGAAGTTGAGCAATGCAGTGGAGTTTGGCAGTTGGGGCCAGCGCGAGAGCCAGCGATTGAGCAAATCAGCAGAACCGCTCATCGCGGCCTCCATTAACAGGGGAGGAAGCGGGAAGTTGTAGGCGAGATGGGCTTCCCGACCACTTCGTAAGTAAGAGAGGTTCTCCTCCTCCGGAACATTCGTCTCCGTCACCACTACGCCTCGACCCGCACAGGCATGCGTGAGCAGATGACGCAGCACCTCAACGAGCCGATGAACCTGAGGACGGTGAATGCAGGAAGTATTCGGCTCCTTCCAGACGAAGCCAACAGCATCGAGTCGAATCCAGCGCACACCATGGGCGAGCTTCTGCTTCAACAAACGCGTGAAGCCCAGCAGAACTTCAGGACAACGCCAATCCAGATCAACCTGATCCGGTCCGAATGTGGTCCACACCTGACGCTGACCCCCAGAGCTCTGCAGATGGGTGAATAGCGCTGAACTACGAGGGCGGACCACGTCGTCCCAGCAGGGATCAGGGGCAGCCTCAAGCACACAGGAGCAACCAGGCTGCTCATCTCGCAGAAACTGACGGACCCACGGATGGGAGGCAGAAACATGGTTGAGCACCAGATCCGCCATCAAGCAACGCCCCTCTGCCAACGCAGCAAGGTCAGTCCAGTCGCCATGACGTGACTCCAACTGCTCATGACTCGAAACGGCAAACCCCCCATCACTGGTGGACTCAAGAAACGGAAGCACATGAATCACAGGTGCAAAAACCTGCAGATGGCGGTTCACAAAGCTGCGAAGCCCCTGCAATCCAGGTTTTGCATCATCGACGACAGAATCCGCATAGGTGATCAACACCACATCGTCTCCGTTCCAGCAGTGATTCGCGACTGCCGGGTCGGCATGTGCTGAAGCCGGTCCGAGAATTTGCAGCAATTGCGACGACAACTCTTGGAGATCGACGGAAGAATTACTGAGGTAGAGATCTCCTAGCAGGGTTCGCAGCGTTTGATCGCGCGGAGGCTGCATCAGGTTCCACCAGAACGTCGTTCAGGTATGGAACAGGTTCTTCTCCTCTGTTGTCGCATCGAACACCGCATGGATTTTCAGCAAAGCCTGATCACCACGGTTCATGATTACAGCCTTGGCAATCTCGACGCCATCGACTTCAACAAGGAGCTGCGGCAAAGGCCTACCGCCCTGCTGATTCCTTGCCTGATGGAGGAATTCAAGCGGCCGGCCCTGAGCCTGATTCGCGACACACTATCGACGCTCACAGGACTATCCAGCCTGGTGATTGCCCTCTCCGCCGACAGCATCGACGACGTCAATGCAGCCGAAGCCTTCTTTGCAAACATGCCTTTCCAAGTGCAGGTGCACTGGACCAACGGCCCTGCTGTGCAGGACGTGCTCTCCTCCATGGCCAGCCTGGGGCTGGATCTGACGGGCCCACCCGGCAAA
This sequence comes from Synechococcus sp. BIOS-E4-1, assembly GCF_014279995.1. Lineage (NCBI taxonomy): Bacteria > Bacillati > Cyanobacteriota > Cyanophyceae > Synechococcales > Synechococcaceae > Synechococcus > Synechococcus sp. BIOS-E4-1. The sequence goes on from NZ_CP047935.1 coordinate 3,233,477, forward strand.
GGCTGGGCTGTCTGGCAAGGTCTGGGAGTGGCCTGCCAGCAGGCGGAAGTGATCGGCTTGTTTGACGCAGACATCCGCACCTTTGGTTCCGGCTATCCGGAGCGAATGCTGCGACCACTGCTCAACCCATCCCATGGAATGGCCTATGTGAAGGCCTTCTACAGCCGACTCTCCTTAGAGACACAGGCGCTGCAGGGGCGCGCCACACGACTGTTCGTCGGCCCCTTACTGGCAAGCCTGGAACAGATTTTCGGCGCACTGCCCTACCTCCGCTACATCCAGACCTTCCGTTATCCACTGGCTGGTGAATTCGCTTTCACGCGCGACCTGGCGATGAACCTGCGGATCCCTTCCGACTGGGGACTGGAGATGGGACTGCTCTCCGAGGTTTATCGACACGTTGCACCCAGCCGGATCACGCAGGTGGATCTGGGGTTGTTTGATCACAAGCACAAAAGCCTGGGAAACAAACCAGACGAAGGCCTGCAACGCATGGCCAGCGAAATCTTCTGCACCGTGCTGCGCAGCCTGATGGAACACGAAGGCTGCGTGATGTCGATGGATCAACTGCCCACACTGGAGGTGCTTTACCGGCGTGTCGGAGAAGACAGAGTGCGTCAATTCGGGCTCGACTCCGCCATTAACCGTCTTCCCTATGACCGTCATGGCGAGGAGCTTGCTTTACACCGGTTTGCAGACCTGCTGCGCCCAAGCCTGAGCGGTCTGCTGGCTTCTCCGATCGCCCATCAGCTCCCCAGCTGGTCGCGACTGAACAGCTGTAATCCATCCTTTGCAATGGATTTGGCAACAGCTGGCAGAGTCGGGCGCCAGTCACCGAGCTACACACCCAGCGCCATCAGGCTCAGACGACCGAACCATTCACCAGCAAGACACGAAGATCAGGCCAAAGCAGCAACAACCGCAGCAGCGTGAGGCTGACCGTGAAGCAAGACCTTTCTTGCCAATCAGTGAACAGAAGATAATGGGTGTTACACAGCGAACTGTAAGCAATGTTGCGACAACTACCAAATCGAAGGATTTGGTATCAAGCGCGCAAAATTGGAATATTGCCGAGGCTGCTTTTGTGACGAATCAGACATTTGACCTGTCAGATTTTGACGACATTGGATGAATGAGTTTTCCAACAAGATGATCGAATGCGTGTACCGCAACAACACCAACAAGATGGTGATTATGAAGTGCATTGGGGAATCGCACTTTTACCTGGAAAAGGTTGTCATGCCCAAAGAGATGTTCTGGTTTCAAGCCCCACAAGAGGCTCGGTTGGAGCTCTGGCTGATGTCGCCACAAGGCCAGATGCTGGATGTACGAGCCTATGCAGCCGACTACGCGATGGACAATGATCAAATCCCCGAATCAGCGATGGCAAGTTAATGGAGGCCAATGCCATTGAACTCTTTGATCAAACACTGAGAAACTGATCAACGACTGATTGACTCAGCTCTTGCGTTGGGCCACTGGCAACAATGCCGCCACGTTGCATGGCGTAATAACGATCTGCCTGACGAACAAAGTGCAAATGCTGTTCCACCAGCAAGACACTGATTCCAGCCTGGGAAATGATCTGTCGCACTGCCGATTCGATATTAGAAACGATATTGGGCTGGATCCCTTCGGTGGGTTCATCCAGTAGGAGCAATTTGGGTTTTCCAAGCAGCGCGCGTGCAATCGCCAATTGCTGTTGCTGACCACCACTGAGGTCCCCACCCTTGCGAGTAAGGAAATCCCTCAGAATCGGGAACAAGTCGTAAACGAAGGGATCAATCCCTCGTTGGCGGTCCAGACCTCCCGGCAGCGCCTCCATACCGAGCATGAGGTTCTCCTCAACTGTGAGCTGCGGAATGATTTCGCGTCCCTGAGGCACATAACCCAAACCAGCATGCGCCCGCTGATGCGGAGCCTGACGATCGAGGGGGATGCCGTTGAAAACGATCTCACCACGACGTGGTCGCAGTAACCCGATCAGAGATTTGAGCAAGGTCGTTTTGCCGACCCCGTTGCGACCAATCAGACAAACCATCTCACCAGCCTTTACGGTTAGATCGACATCGCGAAGAATGTGACTCTCCCCGTAGTAGGTGTTCAGACCGCGCATTTCCAAAAGCGTTGTCATCCGTTGTCCTCCTCTGTGGTTCCGAGATAGACCTCAATCACACGTGGATCGGCCTGCACCTGATCCATCGTTCCTTCACAAAGCACATGCCCCTGGTGCAACACCGTCACTGGGCTCTCCAAACGACGGATGAATTCCATGTCGTGCTCGATCACCAGCACGGTGTGATCCCCAGCTAATGACTTGAGCAGATCTGCGGTGAGATCAGTCTCCTCATCAGTCAGACCAGCAACCGGTTCATCCACCAGCAAGAGATCGGGATCCTGGCCAACAAGCATGGCAATCTCTAGCCACTGCTTTTGACCATGCGACAACGAACCGGCAACCCAGTCTGCTCGGTTTTGCAGGTTGACGATACTCATCAAGTGATGCACCTGATCCCTCTTGCTGGCATTCAGGCCGCCAACCAGCAGCGACCAGGGCTGCTTCGGCTGATTCACAGCCAGCACAAGGTTGTCCTGAACGCTCAAGTGTTCAAACACCCTTGGACTCTGGAACTTGCGACCGATGCCCATGCGAGCAATGCGGTGCTCTGGACGTCCCAGCAATGAACAGCCTTTGAAGACAACATCGCCTTCCGTTGGTGCCGTCTTGCCCGTAATCACATCAAGGAATGTGGTCTTGCCGGCGCCATTGGGGCCGATCACCGCCCGAAGTTCGCCAGGAGCCAGGCTGAGGTTGAGGTCTCTCAGAGCCAGAAAACCATCAAAGCTGACAGTGATCTGCTGCAGCTCCAACAGAGCTTCGCCTCCTGTTGAGAGCATGGTCATGGCTGCACCTCCTCCTGACCATCGAGCTCAAGCCTTGGATAAGTCGCACTAGGTCGAGAGAGTCCTACACGATTCAAAAGATTGCCTGGACCCTCCCCTCGGAACCAACCAATCACCCCTTCCGGGAGCGCGGTCACCACGAGGATGAACAAACCGCCCTGAATGAAGAGCCAACTTTCAGGCATCGCCTCACTGACGAGACTCTTGGCGAAATTAATTACCACAGCACCGAGAATCGCGCCCACCAGAGTTCCGCGACCTCCAACCGCAACCCAGATGACCATGTCAATCGACATGGGCACTTCCATGAACTGCGGCGACGCACTTCCCGACTGAACGGTGTAAAGCGCACCGCCAATGCCAGCCAATGCACCGGCGAGTCCAAACACAAACGTCTTGAACAACGTTGGGTTGTAGCCGGCAAAGCGCAATCGCGGTTCGTCATCACGGATCGCGATCAACACATCACCAAAACGACCACGCACCACCCACCGCAATAAAGCCCAGATCAGAATCACCACCACAGCGGTGACCCAGAAGAACCAACGCTGCATCAAATCGGAGCCAACGTACTGGCCAAACAATTTCGTGGCCGGGGTTTGCAAACCGTTCGTGCCGTTGATCAGCTTCTGCTGGCCATTGAAAAAGTTGTAAAAAACAAGCAATGCTGCCTGAGTAAGGATCGAAAAGTAGACACCTTTGATCCGATTACGGAACACAAGGCCACCCAGCACAGCGGCAAGAATCCCGGGAATCAACCAGATCGCCATCAGCGCGAACCAAGGCGAGGCGAAGGGGTGCCAGAAAAATGGCAGCTCCTTGACGCCATAAAGACCAAAAAACTCAGGGATACCGTTGGGCAGATCACCTGCGTTGCTGAGCTGGAGGTACATCGCGGCGGCATAGCCACCGAGCGCAAAAAAGATGCCCTGACCAAGGCTGAGCAGACCGGTGAAACCCCAGATCAGATCGATCCCGAGAGCCACGATCGACAGAGACAGAAATCGTCCCAGCAAGTTGAGCCTGAACACAGGCAAGACAGCGGGCGCCGCCACGATCACGGCGATGATCAGCACCCACAAGCAGACGATCGTCCAGCGACGATGAGAAAAGGAAGAAAACATCGATCAGACCTCCACCATGCGTCCCTTCTGCGGGAAAAGACCGGCAGGACGGAACTGGAGGAACACAACGATCAGAGCGAAAATCATCACCTGAGCCATGCTCGTTGTGGCGAAAAAGCTCACCAACTGCTCCAGCGGTGCCGGCATCTCGGGCCAGAGCGTGAGCAAGCGACCAGCACCGATCAGATCCGTCAACAAACCGATTGAAAAGGAAGCAAGAACAGTGCCAAGCAGGTTTCCGACCCCACCCAGCACAACAACCATGAAACAACCAACGATGTAAGACGTCCCGACGTTGGGGCCAACCGACCCCAGCAGAGACACGGCCACTCCAGCCACTCCAGCGAGACCGGATCCGATGCCGAAGGTGAGCACGTCAACGGTGTCGGTGGGGATTCCGAGGCAATCACTCATCGAGCGGTTCTGGGTGACGGCACGGATGCGCATTCCCCAGACACTGCGATTCAAAAACAAGCTGACACCAACCACCGCGAGAACGGTCATCACGATGATCACCAAGCGAGGGACAGGAAAGGTCAGGTCCATCCACTCAAGTCCGCCACGCATCCACTGCGGAGCCGTGACATCCACATTGCGTGCATCCGCTCGAGCTATGCGGTTGATCTGCGAAGCCAGAACCCCTGCAAGACAAACCCCAAAACAGGCCGACAGAGCCCAGGAGCCAAAACGAATCAAACGCGCACGCTTCGCGATCAACCACTGAGCGGGAAGCACCAACGGCAAACCAAATCCGCTCACCAGAGCGAGGACCAATCCTGCGGCATAAGCCATCGGCACACTGCGCACAAACTGCTGCAAAATCAGACTGACTCCCCAGGTAGCCAGCAGTGTTTCCAGAGGGCTGCCGTAAAGACGACGAATGACGGTTCGCTCTAAAAGGATGCCGACGACACCGCTGACGACAAAGGCCAGGGGAATCGCAATCAACACATAGACGTTGTAGAAGGGCTGCATTGCAGGCAGCTTGAAGATGAGCTGCACCACATAGGTCGTGTAGGCCCCGAGCATGATCAACTCACCATGGGCGAGGTTGATCACGCCCATCAGGCCAAACACAATCGCCAATCCAAGTGCAGCCATCAGCAGGACCGAACCGATGGCGACACCATTGAACAGGCTTTCAAAAAGCAGTTGCACGGAAGTCGGGACTGAAACAGTCGGTGGAACAACAAAAGGAGGAGTCCCATGAGGAACTCCTCCAAAGACCAATCAGTGATCAGTCAATGAATGAAACTGAATCAGAGCTTGTACTTACCGCCTTTAGAGGAATCGGTGTGGTCACAGGCATAGCCACTGGAATCAGGGTGGATCTGGTTCCAAGCCTGCGGTGACACAGGACCATTGGTCTCTTCAAGGATCGCGAACTGACCGTCTTTGGTGATCTGACCGATCCGAACCGTCTGAGAGAGGTGATGGTTTGGCATCACTTTCACAGGACCCTGAGGTGCATCAAACTCGATACCAATCAGCGCTTTACGCACTTTGTCGTCGTCAAAGCTATTGGCTTTTTCGACAGCAGCTTTCCAGAGATACACCATGTTGTATGCCGACTCTTGCGGGTCAGCAACCATGCGATCGGCGCCGTACTTGGCCTTGAAGTCTGCAGCAAACTTCTTGGAAGCAGGTGTATCGATCGACATCATGTAGTTCCATGCGCCGTAGTGACCCTCAAGAAATTCAGGTCCAATCGTGCTGATTTCTTCTTCAGCGATGGAATAACTCATCACGTAATAACCATTGGCCGGTGTGATCCCAGCATCTTGTATCTGCTTGAAGAAAGCGACGTTCTGGTCGCCGTTGAGGGTGTTGATGATGACGCCACCATCCGGGAGGGCTTTTTTGATCTTGGCGATAATTGGAGCTACCTCTGTATTCCCTAGAGGCAGATAATCCTCGCCGACAACCTTGCCACCGAGCTGCTCAACCTGCGCCTTGGTGATCGTATTGGACGTGCGAGGGAACACATAGTCCGATCCAACCAGGAAGAAGTCCTTACCAGCAGCAGGTGACTTCTCATACATGAATTTGGTGGCCGGTTCCGATTGTTGATTCGGGGTTGCGCCGGTGTAGAAGATGTTGCTCGAACATTCCTGGCCTTCGTACTGAATCGGGTAATACAGGAAGGCATTCTTCGACTCATAGACCGGCAGCATTTCCTTCCGGCTGGCTGAAGTCCAGCCACCAAAAACAACTGGCACCTTGTCTTGGTCGATCAGCTTCTTCGATTTCTCAGCGAAGGTCGGCCATGTGGATGCACCATCTTCAACGATGGTTTCAATGATGTATTTCTTGCCATCAACCTCAACGCCCCCGGCAGCGTTGATTTCTGCGATGGCCATCTTCTCGGTATCAACGAGGGTCTTCTCCGAGATGGCCATGGTGCCTGTCAGAGAATGAAGGATGCCAACAGTGACAGTGCAATTTCCTTCGTCATCACAGGTGGCGTTGGTGGCCTGACCGCCACCTGCACATGCCGTGACACCGAGGCCTAGAGAGACAGCAGCCAAGCCAGAAAACAACCGCTTGGACAAAGAATTACTCATGAAATCCTCAATTCAGGATGCTCGCCGAATGGCGGAAGTGACTGAGTAAGACTGATTCAAAATCAGTTTTGTATTAACGAGAACATAATGACGTTAAGGGTCTTGAACAGTGCCTAAGCAAAGTAACTATTGCGACAAATGCGCATCAAGCAAGGAATGAGATTACATCCACTTACACCAAAAGTAATTCGGTATCAACGACAGCAAAAGCAATGACAATTATTGAATACGTCTTTAATTTGGTAGCTGTTGTATCAGAAATCCAACAACAGAATCCAGGCCTTCTCCGCTTTGGAGATTGGTGAAGCACCAGGGACGGCCTGCACGCATTCGTTGGGCATCACGCTCCATCACCCCCAAGTCGGCTCCAACGAAAGGTGCCAGATCGATCTTGTTGATCACAAGCAAGTCTGAGCGGGTGATGCCTGGGCCGCCCTTGCGCGGGATCTTGTCACCAGCAGCAACATCGATCACGTAGATGCACAAGTCCACCAGCTCAGGACTGAAGCTGGCGGCCAAATTATCGCCACCGCTTTCCACCAACACCACATCCAAGTCGGGAAACTGGGCTTCCAGCTCAGACACCGCAGACCGATTGATCGAGCAATCCTCCCGAATCGCTGTATGCGGACATCCTCCAGTTTCGACTCCACGGATCCGCTCTGGCTCCAAGGCCCCTGCCTGGGTCAGAAACTGAGCATCCTCCTGGGTGTAGATGTCATTGGTGACAACAGCCAGCTGCAACTGATCGCGCAGCTCTCTGCAAAGAGCCTCAACCAATGCGGTCTTCCCCGAGCCCACCGGTCCGGCAACACCTAAACGAAGCTTGCTAGCCATCAACTTCGAAACAAGCGGGAATACAACTCAGCATGGGCCAGCTGCGCCATCGAGACGCCAACACCACTGTTCCAAAGCTCATGGGGGTGAACAGCAGACAACTGTTCAGCCACATCCACGATCTGGGGGAGCAGGCGTTGCTGCAGAACCTGGGCTCTTGTTGGCCCCAATGGCACTAAACGCACAGCAGCACTGAGTTGATTGGCAACCCAGCCGTAGAGATAGCCCTCAACCATTTCCCGCTCAGCGACCTGCAGAGCAACGGAGGCCCATGCCCATGCAGCAGGCCATGCCAGAGGAAGCGCTTCTGGAAGAGGGTGACCCAGGTCTGCGAGCAGCACAAGCAACGAACCACCCATCTGACGCTGTTGGGCACGCAGCTCTGCAGCTTCGCGCGTCGCCAACAGCCAGCCATCCAGATCAATCACCCGGGTTCGCGCACTGGCATCAGCACTGGCCTGCCAATGCCTCAGATCAGCTGCCAACTCCGGGAGCGCTGCGGCTTCGAGGCGCAAGCCACCCCGCTGAAGCTCTGCAGCAAGCCACAGCTCAATCCCATGTTCATCCCTGAGAGCACCGGATTGAATCAACACCTCCAATCCCTCGGAATAACTGAATGCACCCACGGGCAGCGCCGGACTGACCATCTGCAGCAAGGCGAGCGATCTCATGCAGGAGCGAGTCCATGAGGATGCGAATGAACTCCGCCATAGGCACCACCATCGGGAACAAATGGCCGTTCACAGGTACCCACCTGAAGTCCACGACTCGTCAACATCACGGCCAACACCGAATCCTCAAGCAGCAGAAGCTCCTGTTCATGCAGCTCAAGCGGAACATGACGGTTTCCAAGGTGATAAGCAGCCTGCAGGAGCTCAAGCGGCGAAGCCGCGCGAACCCGCAACAGCCGTTCTGGTGCTGCGATCACTTCCACCTGCAAACTGCGCAATCCATCCAAAAGGAGATCTCCCGGCTGGAGAGCACCATCACGAGGCAGCTGCAGCAACAACTCCCTGCCGCAGCGGGTGCGACGGCGGCCACGCAAAACCGTGCGTTCGTCTGCGGTGAGCGGCAGTTGCAAACGACCGACCGCCTCGGCCTTGGTCCATCCGCCGGCCAATTGGCGGTGCTCCAGCACGATCACAGGTTCAACCAACACCCTTCCCTGTCCGGCCCTGAGCCTGCCTATGACCCAAGCCTTCTTTTCGTGTGCATTGCTACAGAGTGATCGCTGAGAGCCATCGAGCTTGGTGTGATGCAACGCCTCGATCCCTGGCAGGGACACTGCCGTCTGAAGTTTATTCAGCAAGGTGAGAGCACCATTCACCAGGGCGGCTGCAGTGCTCCCTTCAAACTGCTGCGCGCAGAAGTCGGCACTGACGGCCGCCGTGAAATCCCACTTCTGCACACTGCTGGCGGACTGGTGGGCGGGGACCAGCTCAACATCAGCCTTGATCTCGAGGCCAACAGCCGCAGCCTGATCACCAGCGTCGCAGCTCAAAAGGTGTATGGCTCCATCGGTCGCAGCCGCCTGAATCCTCAGGGATCCTGGGCTCGACAAGAAGTGAATTGCCAACTCTCCAGCAACAGCGATTTGGAATGGCTTCCCCAGGAACTCGTGGTCTACGCCAACGCCCTCTATGAACAGCAACTCAGCGTGCGACTACCGGAGGATGCCTCGTTCCTAGGAGCCGAGATTGTTCGCCTGGGCCGAACAGCCGCTGGCGAAACACTGCAGCAAGGCCGCTGGCGGTCGTCGTTGAGCATCCAAAGGGTGAGCGCAAACCAATCGGAGCCGCAGTCCTGGGAACTGGTGGACAGGCTTGAACTGGGGGACTCAAGCCTCCAGGATCTCCACGGCCTGCATCACCAACCAGTGTTCGGAACTCTGATCTGGGCCGCTCCAATCCCGCTGTGTGCCCACATCCTCAAGGACTTGGTTGCTGCTGCGCGTGACGATCGCGAGGGGCTTGAAGGCACGATGCGATGCGGAGGTCTCCAGCAGGGATTCATCGCCCGCTATACAGGTCCATCCAGCAGAGATGCCCGTTTCTGGTTCAGCCGCATCTGGAGACGGACCCGTTTGTTGAGAAACCTGAACGAGCCAAAGACTCCACGGGTTTGGCCACTGCAGGAACAGCCCTTGCAAGCACAGCCTTTGCAACGATCACTGTTCACAGCGAACCATGCGCTCGGACCAACGGCGACACACTGAAGTTGACCCAGGTTTCCCATGCAACTCAGTCCCCAGGAAAAAGACAAACTCCTGATCGTGACCGCAGCACTGCTGGCCGAACGACGCCTCAAGCGCGGCCTTCATCTCAATCATCCTGAAGCCGTGGCCTGGCTCAGTTTTCTGATCCTCGAGGGTGCCCGTGACGGTAAAAGTGTTGCCGATCTGATGCAGGAAGGGACCACCTGGTTGCGCCGCGATCAGGTGATGGAAGGGGTCTCCGAACTGGTGCAAGAGGTGCAGATCGAGGCTGTCTTCCCCGATGGCACCAAGCTCGTGACGCTCCACGACCCGATCCGCTGAATACTGACCAATGACCCCCTTGATTCCTGGCGAACTTCTCTGCGAACCCGGCGAGATCGAACTCAATGCGGGCCGGCCCACCACCACCATCAGCGTTGCCAACAGCGGTGATCGACCTGTGCAGGTGGGCTCTCATTTCCACTTTGCGGAAGCCAATGCAGCCCTCCAGTTCGATCGAGCCGCGGCCCGCGGCCAACGGCTCGACATCCCTGCAGGAACCGCGATCCGCTTTGAACCGGGAGACAGTCGCGACGTCAACCTGATTCCGTTCGCCGGTGCCCGTCGGGTGATCGGTTTCAACGGCCGCATCAACGGACCACTCGACGCCTGAACCATGCCCTACCGCATTTCCCGACAGGCTTACGCCGAGACCTACGGCCCCACAACCGGTGACCGCGTGCGTCTTGCTGACACAGATCTGATCCTGGAGGTGGAACAAGACTGCACCGTCTATGGCGATGAGGTGAAGTTTGGCGGCGGCAAGGTGATCCGCGATGGCATGGGCCAGTCGCAGACATCACGAGCTGCAGGAGCCGTTGACACGGTCATCACCAATGCTCTGATCCTCGACTGGTGGGGAATCGTCAAAGCCGATGTAGGTCTCAGAGATGGCCGCATCGTGGGCATCGGCAAAGCCGGCAATCCCGACACACAACAAGGTGTCACCATCGTTGTGGGCCCAGGCACCGAAGCGATTGCGGGCGAGGGCCACATCCTCACGGCAGGTGGCATCGACACCCATATCCACTTCATCTGCCCCCAGCAGGTCGAAACGGCGCTGGCCAGCGGCGTCACCACCCTCATGGGCGGAGGAACGGGTCCGGCCACAGGCACCAACGCGACCACCTGCACCCCCGGAGCCTTCCACATCGGCAGGATGCTCCAGGCCGCCGAGGGGCTTCCCGTGAACTTGGGATTCTTCGGCAAGGGCAATGCCAGTACTCCGGAAGCCCTCGAAGAGCAGGTGCGCGCCGGTGCCTGCGGTCTCAAACTGCATGAAGACTGGGGCACCACACCAGCCACAATCGATACCTGTCTTTCCGTCGCTGATCGGATGGACGTGCAGGTCTGCATCCACACCGACACGCTCAACGAAGCCGGTTTCGTTGAAGACACGATTGCCGCCATCAAGGGGCGAACGATTCACACCTTCCATACCGAGGGCGCCGGTGGCGGCCATGCACCGGACATCATCAAGATCTGCGGCGAAGCCAATGTGTTGCCGAGCAGCACCAACCCCACAAGGCCCTACACCACCAACACGCTCGAGGAGCACCTCGACATGCTGATGGTCTGCCACCATCTGGATCCGAAGATTCCCGAAGACGTGGCCTTCGCCGAGTCACGCATCCGTCGCGAAACGATCGCCGCTGAAGACATCCTTCACGACCTGGGCGCCTTCTCGATCATCGCCAGCGACTCCCAGGCCATGGGCCGTGTCGGCGAGGTGATCACGCGAACCTTCCAGACAGCTCACAAGATGAAGCTGCAGCGCAGCGCACTGCCGGAAGACTCCGATCGCAACGACAACCACCGCCTCAAGCGCTACATCGCCAAGGTGACGATCAATCCCGCAATCGCCCATGGCATCAGCAACGAAGTGGGATCCATCGAAACCGGCAAGCTCGCTGATCTGGTGCTTTGGAAACCAGGCTTCTTCGGCATCCGACCTGAGCTGGTGATCAAGGGCGGCTCGATTGTGTGGGCCCAGATGGGAGACGCCAATGCCTCAATTCCGACTCCAGGGCCCGTGCACGGCCGCCCGATGTTCGGCGCCTTCGGCAAAGCCCTGGCTCCCAGTTGTCTCACCTTCGTGAGCGAAGCCGCGATGGATGCCGACATCCAACGCCAGCTAGGTCTGGAACGCATCTGCATGGCGGTGAAGGAGACCCGGAGCGTGGGCAAGAGTGCGCTCAAGCTTAATGCGGCCCTGCCCAAGGTGAATGTGGACCCGCAGACCTATGAGGTGTTCGCCGATGGCAACCTGCTCACCTGCGAGCCCGCCGAGACTCTGCCCCTCGCCCAGCGCTACCTCTTGTTGTGAATCACTCCCTGCTGGTGGTTCAGCACGTTGATCATGAGGGTCCTGATCTGATTCGTGAACTCGCGATTCAACGGGGAATGAGCATCCAGACGATCCGTCCAGATCTCGGCGAAGTCCTGCTCGATCCAGCCAGCCTCCCGAACACGATTGCTGTGGTGCTTGGCGGCCCGATGGGGGTGAACGACCGCAATGAGCCACACATGAAGTGGCTTCAACGCGAGCTGGAATGGTTATCGATCTGGCATCAGCAGAAAAAACCCGTGCTGGGAATCTGTCTGGGTGCCCAGCTGCTCGCTGTGGCGGCTGGAGGATCGGTGGGACCACTCGAGGTGGGCGACCCACCACAGGCACTGAAAGAGCTGGGTATTGGCGCCATTCACTGGCTGCGGAATTCCAAAGAAGAACCCCTGCTTGATGGCCTTGATCCAAGTGCACTGGTCCTGCACTGGCACGGCGATCGCATCCGACTACCCCATGACGCCACCTTGCTTGGTTCGTCATTGCACTGCCCCGAACAGGTGTTCAGGATCGGCCGGCATGCCTTTGGCCTCCAGTGTCATCTCGAAATCTCAGGGCCAAACCTGGAGCGATGGATTCAATCCGACGCCGCTTACATCGTTAGCGCGATGGGGAGTAATGGAGCCAATCGACTCCGCAGTGACTGGGAGCAACTCGGCGGATATCTGCAACAGAGTGGAAGCCAGTTGTTCAGCAATATGTTCAATGAGCTACAAAACATCAGCAGCCACTGAATCCAAAACCTTTCGAAACTGGTATCAACACGAACACCAGAGCAACAAACCAATCAATCACAATCATCTGTAGTCACAGCTACACATCGTTCACTTCATCCTTGAATGAAGCGCAGTACGACTCAGGCCATGGAACGGGGACCTGAGCTTGCTTCGGAGAACCGATCATGAGCGCACTTCTCTATCGCGGTCACACCTACAATCAGCACAAAGATTTTGTAAAAAAGCCAACTGTTCAACTCACCTATCGCAGGCAGACTTATCGGGCACGTCAGGCAGAGGCTCGCCCGATTGTGGTCGAGCTGAAATATCGGGGTGTAGCTTACAGCCACTGAGCAATCCATTCTTTTGAATGCGGCCAAATCGAAAGATCTGAGTGGCTAAAACTCAGTTTCTACTTGGATCAGAGTTGATGTGGTTCAATCGAACATCGGGCAAAGCTGCAAGCAATCCCTTTCAAGCTCCAGGGAGTCCTCCGGCTGCAAACAGAAAAACCATCCGGTTTCGACTGCCTGGTCATCAGCTCTCTTTTCACTGCAACAGCTGAGAACATTTCAGCAACGCGTGGTGATCTGCTGATCGAGCTCGTATCAGTGAATTGCGTACCGAGCACTACACAAATTTTGTGATCTTTGGAGATCAGATCACCCTCAACAAGGATTCGTAGCAACAGTCACAAGACGTGGCTGGAGCGAGCTCTTGGATCAAGTAAACCCGCCTTGAAGGGATGTTCACCGACTACAGACCATCGGTCGGCTACGACGAATATTTCTGCAGTGGTACAGCCTGTCCCCGTAAGAATCTGGCCCCCCTGCTCAGTTCACTGGGACAGATTGGCCTGCCGGAACTGAAACGCAACCATGCCTCTGCAAGCAACTTGCTACGCCGGCTTGGAGCCACCTTTCGCCTCAATGACTCTGGCCAGGAGGGTAGCGAACGGATTCTTCCATTCGATCCCCTGCCTCGACTGATTGCCCTTAGCGAATGGAAGGCCCTGGAGCAGGGACTGCTGCAACGATTGGAGGCCATCGACTGCTTCCTCGCCGACGTCTATGGCTCTCAGCTGATCATTCGTGACGGCGTCATCGACCGTGAGGACGTGGAGAGTTCATCAGGCTGGCTCCCCCAGATGCAGGGCATTGAACTGCCGTTCAATCGTTGGTGCCACATCTCAGGCCTGGACCTGATTCGCGATGGCGACGGCCACTGGCGTGTACTGGAAGACAACCTGCGCTGTCCGTCAGGCGTTGCCTACTTCCTCGAAAACAGACGGGTCATGAAACGCCTTTTCCCCAGCCTGTTCGAGGGGCGCACCGTCAAACCCATTGACGATTACCCGTCCCACCTGTTTCGAACCCTCCAGGACCTGGCTCCCTGGAGCGATTCACCACAGGTTGTGATCCTGACTCCAGGGGTTTTGAACAGTGCTTACTTCGAGCACAGCTACCTGGCCCAGCAAATGGGCATCCCATTAGTCGAAGGAAGGGATCTGATCTGCGAGGACAATAGTGTTTGGATGCGCAGCACGAACGGTCGCACGCGAGTGGATGTGATCTATCGCCGCATCGACGACGACTTCCTCGATCCAACCGTTTTTCGCAAAGACTCCATGCTGGGAGTCTCCGGCCTCATGGATGTGCTGCGTCAGGGCAGGCTCTCCATCGCCAATGCGCCGGGAACAGGAGTTGCCGATGACAAGCTCATCTATGCCCATGTGCCGGCAATGATTCGCTACTACCTCGGTGAGGAGCCAGTCATCGAGAACGTTCACACCTATCTGTGCGCACGGTCAGAGGATCGCCAGTTCGTCCTCGACAACCTTGAACAGCTAGTGGTGAAATCCGTTGCCGAAGCAGGGGGCTACGGGATGCTGATCGGACCGCAGGCAAGCCGCTCAGAATTGGCCGACTTCGATTCGAAGATCAGGGAGAATCCACGCAACTTCATCGCCCAGCCAACGCTTCAGCTCTCCACCGTGCCATCGCTCAGCGAGGGGGAGCTTTACCCATGTCATGTGGATCTTCGCCCTTACGTGCTGCGTGGAAAAAGCAATTGGGTCAGCCCAGGTGGACTCACCCGTGTTGCCCTAAAGCGAGGTTCTCTAGTGGTGAATTCCTCCCAGGGTGGCGGCTGCAAGGACACCTGGATTCTGGATGAACAGCGGGTCACAACGGAGCAGAAAAGGGAGGCCGCCCTGTGCTGAGCCGGGTCGCCGACTCCCTCTACTGGATCAATCGCTATCTGGAACGAGCAGAAAACATCTCGCGCTTTCTCGAGGTCAGCGAAGCGATGGCTCTCGACTGCCCTCCAGGCAGTGCCGAACCGTGGCTGCCTTTGGTGGATGCCACCGGCGACCGCCGCAGTTTCGACAAGGCTTATCCATCTGGATCATCCAAAGATGTCATCCACTTCCTGCTCCTGGATCAGGACAACCGCAACAGCATTGTGAGCTGCATCGCGATGGCTCGCGAGAACGCACGGCAGATCCGCGACGTCATCACCACGGAGATGTGGGAGCAGATCAATGATCTTCACTGGAGCCTGCAGAAAGGCGAAACGATCTGGGAGGAACCACCTCAGGAACAATTGAGGATCATCCGACGAGGCTGCCAGATCTTTTATGGCATCACTGATGCCACGCTCAGTCGCGATCTGAGCTGGTTATTCAGCCAGCTGGGACGACTCATGGAACGAGCGGATAAAACCTCTCGGATCCTCGATGTGAAGTACTTCCTGCTGTTGCCGATTCCCGAAGAGATCGGAGGAGTGCTCGACGAGCTGCAATGGATCACCCTGCTACGCACCGCCGGGGCTTATCAGATGTACAGACAAAGTATGCAGAAGGGAATCACACCAACATCCGTCGCCCAATTCCTGCTGCTCGATCCGATCTTTCCGCGATCGGTCCGGTTCTGCCTGCAAGGAATCAGCGACACGTTGCAACAGATCCAAACCCAACCGGTCTTGAAACAACCGGATGACCTGGATTGTTTGCGTGGTCAACTGCTTGCCCGCTGGAGCTACGTCCGAATCGACAACCTCATCGAAAACGGTCTTCACGAAGCGATCGATCAACTGCAGCAGGACCTCAATCGGCTCCATGGCCTCATCGAAAAGCGCTATTTCATGAGCACTGACTTTCCTCGCACATCATCTGAATCGGCATGCGCGCTTTCATCATTCACCGCTTGAGCTATCGCTACGAGGCGCCAGTTAATCTCGGCGATCACAGGCTTTGCCTCAAGCCCCGGGGGCAGGGTTTCCAGACATTGCTGCACCATGAACTCATCGTTTTGCCTGAGCCCCATCTGCAACGTGAGGTGCTCACTGCCAGTGGCGATGAGGTCCAGCGACTCAACTTTGTCGGCAGCACCAATCAGTTGTGTTTCGAAGCCCGAAGCCAGGTGCAGACACGCCCTGCTCCATCTCTGGAACTCTGCTTTAACGACCTCGAGCCACCGCTGCCCTATCCCCGTGGCCAGCTGAATGTTGACCTGCTGGGAGCGCTGGAGGGCTGGCTGCCCAATGGCCAGCACGAACCCTCTGCCATTGACCTGACCCAGGAGGCACTGATGGGTAGCAACCAGCAAATGCTGGCCTTTCTCAACCATTTGCTGGAGCTGATTCAGGAGCGGGTGATGTATACACAACGGCACGTTGGTCCGGCATGGACGGCAGGCCGCACACTTCGGGAACGAATCGGTTCTTGCCGTGATCTGGCGATGTTGATGGTGGCCTGCTGTCGCGTTGCGGGACTGCCGGCTCGCTTCGTAAGCGGTTATCAGATTCAGCAACCGGCACCGGAGAAGTACGACCTGCATGCCTGGGCTGAGGTCTACCTTCCAGGAGCAGGGTGGCGAGGATTCGACCCAAGCGCCGGTCACGAGGTCAACGAGCGCTATGTGGTCTTGGCCACATCGTCGAAGCCCGAGCTCACGGCAGCAGTGAGTGGAACATTCAGTGGTCCACCTAACACCGACAGCGAACTCAGCTGGACGATCAACGTCGAGGAAGAGACCAGCGAAACGACTTCGCAGTCCTTGATTCAGGCAGCTTGAGGCAAGGGCATGACCCCATGCAGCTGCGGTTTCGGAGCCGAAGTCGTCGTTGCGTCCATCAGCGAAGGAATCCGTGCACTGTTGTACACGCGGAATTCCTGCACCAGAGACACTCCTGGCTTTCGAACAGCCTGGTTCAACACCACAGAGCCCTCCTGATCGGAGATGGATCGGTGAAACGTCCTCGGCGGGATACGCAGGATGTCACCACCGCTATCAAGCCGGACGATATGAAAAGGCTGATCCCAGGCAAGATTGACCAGATAAAAGGTTCGTCCTCCACTGGCAGCCAAAAGATTGTCTTCCTGATTGGGATGCATATAAAACTGCCAGGCTCCCGTCTCCCGGTCATCCGGGGGACTCACTGCAGGGCCTGAGTGAATGACCAGATCGCGGGCATTGGACGTCTCGACCGTCACGTCAAAAAAACGCACGGATGGCGTATCGCGAAACCGCTCGAAGGACAACAGTTCGAACATCACCAATGGGCCTGATCCCGGCCCGAACTCTGCACTCTTCTAGCGAGCTATCTCTGCTTAAACGGTGGCGTCGATAACGGTTCAACCACCCAGATCCGCCATCTCTGCATGAGCTGCGCTCCCGGAAGCCGACCGGCCCTCTTCGCTGTACTGGTCAAGCCTCTGTTGCCCGAGAGAGCTGATTGTTGGCTCCAGCTCGGCGTCACTGATCAAAGCCGGTTTCAGATCTGTTCCACGGGATGTAAACAGACAAATGAAGGCTTGCCCATCAGCGGTGATGTGCAGGCGGTTACCGTCTCCGCAGAACGACTCACTGATTGAGGCGATCACACCGATGCCTGCAGCACCGACATCACAAAAAAATCAACTCATCGTCGTTGACGAACCGTTGAGCAGCTTACGGATAGATCCCAAAGAGGTGCTGCAGCCTTCTGAAAGCCTTGCGATGTGAGGCTCCGCAGTAAAGCAGAACTTCAACACCGATCAAAGAAGTGATGGAGGACGGTAAAGCGGCTAACCTGTCAAAATCTTTCGATCTTAGAATTGATCGACAACTACAGCACTAACGGCAAAAAGCAAGAATGATCTGAACAACCGAAAGAAAGAAAGAAAGAAAGATGGATGACAGAAAGGCGGCCATAAAAAATACAGACTTACTCAATGCATCAAAGAACAGATATTGTCAAATCAACCAGAAACATCCGGCGGCTGATGTCAGGGTCATTAACCAGCCAATGGAAGTTGTTGAATCATTCAATTCATAATGGCGTCATGAGGGAATTGATAGAAGTCCATACTTACAAAGCCAACTAAGCGTCAGCAAAACGTGTTCACTGCGCGATGGCAGAAACAGATCCTTCAATTCACGAACAGAACAACAGGTCTTACGATGCAAATGTGATCTCAGGAGCATCAGCTCTTGCTGATTTAAACGAAAACTAGGGTAAACGCTGTTGAGCTTCACATCCTGAAGCTGATCCCAAACGAATAACCACTGATCGGGTTCAACACGACATTGAACAAAATCATCATCACCAAGACTGGAAGAAGCGAACGCCAGGAAGTCGACAAATGGATTTCCACGGGAAGGATGAACTCTGGCAGGCCTGGACTCTGAATGAGCATGTTCGAGCTGATAATGTTGACGATATGCGTCAAGCTCTGAGAACAATTCTCTATATTGACTAACAACCACAGGCCAGGAAAAAGTTGTTTCGACCCTGGCACGACCGGCTTCCCCCATCTTTTTACGCAAGGATGGTGATTCAATAAGAGAAAGAAGCGCACGAGAAGCAAGCTTCACATCGACAGAAGTGTGCTGCGCTAAAGAACCAACATAATCTTGATATGCCATGAGCTCAAGCGCATGACTGTTTGCCAGTAACACACCCAGATCCTGCAAATCTGGAAACAACGTAGGAATGAGAAAACCATCAACTCCATCACGAATTGTCATCCGGTAGCCATCCCAGTCGCTGGCAACAACTGGCAATCCTGAAGCCATCGCCTCAAGGGGAGTTAAACCGAAAGTCTCCTGAATATTATCAACTAGAGACAAAAAGATATCAGCAAGATTCCAGGCAGCAGAAACCACTTTTGGCTGATTACCATCAAGAAATGATACTTTTACATTGGGTGCTAATTTTTGAGCAGCCTCTAAATAAAGACTGTAGTCACTATCACCTCGAGGAAACCATCCAACCATCAAGAAATGCACAGTCTTAGATGTCTGCGATGCTGCTTGTTCAAGGGCAAGAAACATACTCTGAGGAAATGCCTTTTCGAAAAAAGAAAGCCTTCCAACCCACAACACAACAATATCGTCGGATTCAACCTGCAATTTTGATCTGAACAGAGAAGCAAACTCGAGCGACACACCTGAAGAACGTTCGGGAAGATCAACGGCCAGAGGAATCAATGGCAACTGAGGACGTTGAATGCAACGACCTCCAAACCGCTCAAGAACATATTCCTCATAGGCATCAAAAAGACGCCCAACATTGTCCTGCACTGCAGGTGATGTGCAGATCAAGGCATCCCATGACTGAACAGGCGCAAACAACGACTGACCAATACGCTCGCGTATCTGAGCTGGTGCAACCGTATGAATTAAGCCTGCAAGACTAAAATCTGAATCCGAACATTGAGATCGTCTCAACCAGGCAAGCTCACTGAGATAAGGTTGACCGCGAAGCAAAATTCCCGATGATTTAAGCGCTTCGATCTCACTGGTTGGCACCGAGAGAATATCAGTACTCTCGAGATCACGAGCATACAAATCCTCACGAAGATCATCCGAAGAAACATTAATCTGGTTAAGGATATGAACTTTTTCGAAATCTCCCCAGCGCACCAAAGCTCGATACAAGGCTGCGTTGGCGATATCCTTACCAAAAGGATTATTGACATCCACCAAGCGCCCTGGAGGATGAAAAATGGCTACATGATTCAACGACAAAGGACCCTTTGGAAGCTTTACTTTAATGTAATTATGCTTGATCAGCACCAGATCGGCCACACTGAGCAACCTTGCAACATTTTTAAATCGAACCCCACTACACCCTGAGATCTGATCAAGTCAAACAATCAGCGCGCAAGGAGAATATCTTTTTGATCCAAGCTAAACTTGATTAAAAGTCCACGTCAACTCCAAGATTCACCATGCCCCAACGCTTGAGAAGCTTAGAACTATACCGCGTGAACGCTTTCCAAGCTCACTGCCAAATCATCAAAATGCAGTTTCTCGAGCCTTGGGTTCAATCAATACAAAACAAACCGACCGAGGATATAAATATGCTCCCAGAAATTTGGTCCAAAGAGAACATTGGAGCAATCATCATTGATGATCGACCGACACCCCAATTAAGAGCCTGCGTTCTCAATACTTTATTAATGGGGATGCGACGGTGGCAAGTCTCTGTTTACACGACTTCCAAGGCACTGGATGCCATGAAGACCTTATTCAAGGATCTCGAACCATTCGTGAAAATCAATTGCCTTGAGCAAACTGATTCTGAATTTGGCTGGAACGGATACAATCAACTTTTGAAAAACGCCGATTTCTGGCAAAGCCTCGATCACGATAAAATTCTTATCTTTCAAACCGACACTTTGCTCATCAAACCTGTCGATTTCGAATATTTTAAATATGACTATGTTGGATCTCCTTGGGCTAAAAATCGCTATGACTCGCATTCATTCCCAAGGTATTCAAAGACATTAAATCGAATTGAAGCGGCTATAGAATCTCGCATCTATTGCAATTCCGTACCTGACGGACTGATCAACGGCAATGGTGGATTAAGCATCAGGAATCCAAAGCTTATGGCTGAGATATGCATCAAACACTCCAACAAATCCCCCTCGGATGAAGCTGAAGACATCTTTTTTGCACAGCACATCAACTCCCATAGTCGTGCCATTGCTCCACCAGAGATTGTAGAAAGCTTTTGTTGCGAGACGGAGTATCGGGGCACATGCGGAGCCCATGCAGCATGGCGATACATCGATGCAAGAGACTGCGCTGCTCTTTATGAAGAGCATTGCAAACATGTCATGGCACTGGTCGAAGCCTCGACAACCACGACAGAGAATTAAACAATCGACGGATAACATCGCTAATTAATAATCACAGCATGGTGAAATTACCCTCCAGCTCAACTGTGAAAGAAAGTTAGTAGTAAACCAGTCTCGATGACTTTCGTGGCTTCGGCAGGGTTACTGAAAACATCACCAATGAGCCGGATCATGGCCCGAACTCTGTAGTTTTCACCGAGCTTTCTCTGCTGAAACGGTGGCGTCGATAACGGTTCAGCCCCCCAGATAAGCCATCTCTGCATGAGCGGCGCTCCCGGAAGCCGCCCGGCCCTCTTCGCTGTACTGGTCGAGTCTCTGCTGCCAGAGAGAGCAAATTGCTCGCTCCAGGTCGTCGTCACTGGTCAGAGCCGGTTTCAGATCTGTTCCACAGGATGCAAACAGACAAGTGAAGGCTTGCCCATCAGCGGTGATGCGCAGGCGGTTGCAGTCTCCACAAAAGGGCTCACTGATTGAGGCGATCACACCGATGTCTGCGGCGCCATCGCGATAACGCCAGCGCAGGGCGGTGCCACCTGGGGAGCGCCCGAGTGACAACAACGGCCAATGGCGGCTGATGCGATCAATCATCACGGCGGCAGGCAGAACCTGCTCCATGGCCCAGCCGTTGCGATTACCCACATCCATATATTCGATCAAGCGCAGCTCCAGCCCTTGCTGACGCGCCAACATCGCCAGAGGAATCAACTGATCGTCGTTGACGCCCCGCTGGATCACCGCATTGAGCTTTAGGGCCCCAGAAGCAGGGTCAAATCCTGCAGAACGAGCTGCCTCAAGACCAGCCAGCACCTGCTGAATCAGGCGGGCTCCGGCTGGTTCCCCACCGCGCAGACCAGCCATACGCGCCACCACCACAGCCTCGACCGCATCGAGACTGATAGTGATCCGATCAAGACCAGCAGCGCGCAGAGCAAGAGCCCGTTCCTGCGTCAGCAACACACCGTTGCTGGTGAGTGCCACCTGACGCAAACCCTGCAAGGGGTCTCCAGGAGTGGCACGCCCGCAAGCCACCTGCTCAAGTAGCGGCAGCAACCGATCACTCAGCAACGGTTCGCCTCCAGTGAGCCGAAGGGTGTGTGCTCCCAGCCTGGAAGCAACCCGGATGAGGCGCAATTGCTGCTCAAGACTGAGCAGCCCAGGAGGATCCTCAGCATCAGGGCAGCAATAGGGACAGGCCAGATTGCAGCGGGCCGTGAGCGACAACCGCAGCACCCCGAGCGCTCGAGCCCGCTGGTCAATCGGGGGAAATGCGGCAATCATCCAGTCAACGCTTTCAGATCAAGGGGCCGATTGACATTGACCAGCTGATCAGGAGGTAATTTCAGCGTGTCATGAGGAATGCACCCAAGCCACTCGCGCCAACGGCCCTTCCCCTCCGTCAGCTCGTCATCAAGCGCCTTGCGATACGAAGCACCGCACGGATAGATCCCAAAGAGGTGCTGGAGCCTGGAGCCGTCATCGGCAACAAGCGCCCTGGCTGGCTGCTGTCTCCAGCGAAGGATCAATTGCTGCAATGCATCCAGACGTAGGCCCGGCATATCCACAGGCAGTGTGAGCAGCGCTTCATCATCACGATCATGCAGAACACAGCTCAAAGCCCAGAGGGGGCCTGCAGGCTGCCAGGGCTCCGCTTGAACAGTCACTCCCTTGCGCGTGCTGAGCAACGCGTGATGCGTGTCATGACCCGTCATCACACACACATCAAGACCCGCTGAGCGCACCAACTGGACCTGAGCCTCAAGCCAGCTCGATCCATCCGGATGGGTCAGCAAAGCTTTGTCGGCACCCATGCGACGACTGGCACCACCGGCAAGAACAACGCCCAGAAGACGACGAGACATAGGACCGAAGATCTTGGGCCTTGGTAACACCTCAAGCCAACGACTTTGCAGTTACAACGACTACCAAAAAGACTCAGGTCGCTGATGCACGAAAGTAATGCTGAGGCCCCAACACTGCAATTTTGTAGCCAATGCAACGATTCATGTAGCCGCCAAATGGTGCAATTATCAGGCGGTCTGCATGAGCGCCGCACCTTGAAATCCTGAGTGCCTTCGTTTCGACACCGGGGTTTGAATCTCCACACCAACAAACCCCATGCTTGGCGAACTCTGGTCATTCCAGGGGAGATATCGAACACTCCATCTCACCTGGTTTGCATTCTTTTTAACTTTTGTCGTTTGGTTCAACCTGGCGCCACTGGCCACAACAGTGAAAGCTGATCTTGGCCTAACCGTCGGCCAGATCCGTACGGTTGCAATCTGCAATGTTGCGCTCACCATTCCCGCTCGTGTGCTGATTGGCATGTTGCTGGATAAATTCGGGCCTCGACTCACCTATTCCACCCTGCTGGTGTTCTCGGTGATTCCCTGCCTGATGTTTGCATCAGCACAGGATTTCAATCAACTGGTGGTGGCCCGTCTGCTGCTCTCCATCGTGGGCGCCGGCTTCGTGATCGGCATCCGCATGGTTGCCGAATGGTTCCCTCCCAAAGAGATCGGCCTGGCAGAGGGCATCTATGGCGGTTGGGGCAACTTCGGCTCAGCCTTCTCAGCACTGAGCCTGGTTGCGCTTGCTGGCTTTATTTCCTTCTCCGGGGGATTCGAACTGCCAACTGGTGCAACCCTGAACTGGAGAGGAGCGATTGCTTTAACGGGTATCATCTCCGCCGTTTATGGAGTGATTTACTTCTTCAACGTCAGCGATACCCCGCCAGGAAAAGAGTATCAACGTCCCGAGAAGACTGCAGGTCTTGAAGTCACGTCGATGAGGGATTTCTGGGGACTACTCGGCATGAATGTTCCCTTCGCCGCAATCCTCTGTGTTCTGTGTTGGAGACTTCAGAAAGTTGGATTCCTGAACACTGGAACTTATCTACTGGCCCTGCTGGCTGTTCTCATCTGGTTCATCTTTCAAACCTGGGGAATCATCCGAACCAACCGTGATCTGATCATGGGAACCAAGGTGTATCCCAAGGAAGATCGTTATGAGTTCCGTCAGGTGGCCATCCTCGAACTCACCTACATCGTGAACTTCGGTTCTGAGCTGGCTGTTGTTTCGATGCTGCCAACATTCTTTGAAACCACTTTCGACCTGCCGAAGGCGACAGCTGGAATCCTGGCCTCCTGTTTCGCTTTCGTGAATTTAGTGGCGAGACCGGCCGGCGGATTGATTTCCGACAAGCTCGGCAGCCGAAAAAACACCATGGGCTTTCTCACAGCCGGACTGGGCATCGGCTATCTGGTGATGAGCCTGATCAAACCAGGCACATTCAGCGGTTCCACAGGCATCTTCATTGCTGTGGTGATCACCATGCTTGCTTCCTTCTTCGTTCAATCCGGGGAAGGCGCAACATTCGCCCTCGTACCGCTGGTGAAGCGTCGCGTAACGGGTCAGGTGGCAGGCCTGGTTGGTGCCTACGGCAATGTCGGCGCCGTGACTTACCTCACCATTTTCAGCCTGCTGCCGCTCTGGATGGGTGGAGGCAAAGATCCTTCCCCTGAGGTGATTGCAGCCTCCAACAGTGCCTTCTTCCAGATTCTGGGCATCGCAGGACTGATCGTGGCTTTCTTCTGCTTCTTCTTCCTCAAGGAACCCAAAGGATCCTTCGCTGAGTTGCACGAGGGCGAAAGTCCATCGCCATCCGCGCCTGCGATGGCTCGCTGATCAATCAGCACTCTCGACTGAGATCACGGATCCCTGGTGCTGTCTGCACCGGGGATCTCTCATTCCATCGGACTTCTTTGATGACCAGTCCCTGCGCGAGCGTTAAGAGTCAGTGTCCTTACTGCGGCGTGGGTTGCGGTCTGGAACTGATGCCACCGGGAGAAGCGGGAAAATCCGTGAAACGGGACGCCGAAGGCAACCCGATGTGGACTGCGCGAGGCAACAAACAACATCCATCGAACCTGGGACAGGTCTGCATCAAGGGGGCCACGGTGGGAGAGACCCTGGCCCGGGGAAGGCTCACTCAGCCTCTCTACCGGCCGACATTCAATGATGATTTCCAGCCGATCAGCTGGGACAGTGCCTTTGACCTGCTGACAGGGCGCATTCGCAGCACCCTCAGCGGCAAAGGTGCCGATGCCATCGCCATGTACGGCTCAGGCCAGTTCCACACCGAGGACTACTACATGGCCCAGAAGTTCTTGAAAGGAGCTCTGGGCACCAACAATTTCGATGCCAATTCACGCCTCTGCATGAGTTCAGCCGTGGCCGGGTATACCCGCAGTCTTGGCTCGGACGGTCCTCCTTGCTGCTACGAGGATCTCGATCACTGTTCCGTGGCATTCCTGATCGGCACGAACACGGCCGAATGCCACCCCGTGCTGTTCCAGCGCCTGCTCAAACGCAAAAAACGTGATCCCAAGGGCCTCACCATCGTGGTGGTTGACCCTCGTTGCACAGACACGGCCAAGATTGCCGATCATCATCTAGCCATTACCCCGGGCAGCGATCTCGCCCTGCTCCACGGGCTGGCTCGTCTCGTCATTGAAGACAACGGCTTCGACAGCGATTTCATCGATGCCGCCACTGAAGGATTCTCGGACTACGCCAAGACCATCAACGCCTGGACAGCTGAAGAAACTGCCAAACTCTGCGGAATCACGGAACAACAACTTCGCGACGTTGGCAGGCTCTGGAGCCGCAGAGAAGGCATCCTCAGCCTCTGGTCCATGGGCGTGAACCAACGCAGGGAAGGCACCGCCGTGGTGAGTGGACTGATCAACCTGCATTTACTCACCGGTGAAATCGGTAAACCCGGTGCTGGGCCCTTTTCACTGACTGGCCAGCCCAATGCCATGGGCGGCCGCGAAGCTGGAGGCCTGGCCCACCTGCTGCCGGGTTACAGGCTTGTGACCAACCCGGATCATCGCGCCGACGTGGAGCAGGCCTGGGGATTTGCCGGCGGATCCATCGCTGCAGAACCGGGACTGAGTGCCTGGCAGCAGGTGGAAGCCATGGAGCGTGGCGAACTGGATCTCTGGTGGGTCGCTGCCACAAACCCCCTTGTGAGCATGCCTGATCTGGAGCGGGTGAAAGCAGCCATGGAGCGCTGCCCTCTGGTGGTGGTAAGCGAGGCCTACGCCGACACGGAAACGTCGCACTACGCGCATCTCCTACTGCCTGCATCGCAGTGGAGCGAAAAGTCAGGCGTCATGACCAATTCAGAGCGTCGCGTCACGCTCTGCCCGGCGTTCAGGCCGCAGCATGGCGACAGCCGACCCGACTGGGAGGTCTTTGCCGAACTCGGACGCCGTCTTGGGTACGTCGATCAGTTCACCTATGCCACATCAGAAGAGGTGTACAGCGAATTCGCCGCTCTCACTGAAAGCCGTGTCTGTGATGTCTCAGGGCTGAGCCACCAACTGCTGAACGAGCATGGTCCCCAGCAATGGCCTTTCCCCCTTGGCCATGAGCCGACGCAAGCAGCCAAGCGTCTGTACGTGGGCAAGCGATTCCCTACAGCCAGCGGTCGCGCCCGCTTTCAGGCGGATGCGCCTCTCGGACTGGCGGAGCCACCCTGTGAGATCTACCCGTTGGTGCTCACGGTTGGTCGCTATCTCGGCCAGTGGCACACGATGACGCGCACTGGAAAAGTGAAACGACTGAACAGCATGCATCCGGAACCTCGCCTGGAAATTCATCCCAGTGATGCCGAACGATTCGCCATCGAGGATGAAGGACTGGCGGCGATCACATCCAGGCGAGGCACACTCACAGCACGTGTCAGCGTGACTGACCGGATCCGCAGGGGCTCAGTTTTTCTCCCAATGCACTGGGGTTTCACGCAACCTGAAGCCTGCGAGGCCAACACGCTGATGCACGATCAGGCCTGCCCGATCTCCAAACAACCTGAACTCAAGGCAACGGCAGTGGTTGTCGCCCCTGCCGTCTCGGTGATGCAACCGGTCGAACAACAGAGCGGACGACTGGAGAGGCTGCGCAGGATGCTCATCCCAGCACTTCGCTGAACGCAGCATCAAGGTTGTGATGATCGTGGCCCGGGCGCGCCAGCTTGCAGAGTGCGAAGCGATCCAGCTCACGCAACCTCATCCAGGCCTGGGAGGTCAGGTCGATCCCACGAAGCCGAGCAGCCTCAAGAAGCTGATCCGGAAGCCGAGCCGGCAATTGCCAGGGCTCCATCTCGGCTGGGGGCAGATCTTTGACCATGCCATCAGGCATCGCAGCGGTGCAGGCGCGCAAGTGATCGCGCATCTGAGCCAGGTGCTCGGGGGAATCATTCCAGTCGACCAGGTCCTGACGTTGCTCGTGACTCATCGCCAACCAGTGACTGAGCTTGAGCTTGATTCCCGCCAAATCAAGTTTGCGGCGAACACATAAAGGGATACATCGCCAGGAGCCGATGAAGTCCTGTTCGAATGCAAAACAGTGCCGCGACTGATCCAGCTGCGGATGCATTGGTAGTAACAACAACGCTTTGCCTATCTCTAGCTGGAAACAGTGGCAACAACGACCAACGACATGGCGCAAAGCAGAGATGCTCAGCCCAACGTTGTTCATTGCAATGCGTTTCGCCCTTTGTCTGGGAATGATTTTCGGCTCGGCCCATGGCTGGTTGGCCTCCGAAGGACTCGCTTCCGGCCTCCTATTAGTCAACTCCCCGCAAGAAAAGACATCACTGCAAAGTTTCAGTGAGCTCAGTAGCGGTTCTTACAGTTTTTATCCATAGTGAAAGGAGATCGTTCATCTCCGAATGGGCCCTTCCTACTCAACCAGCAGCTCAAGCCGAAGCCCAATCACCGTTGCAGCAGGTTTCATCGGCGCCTTCATCGTGGCCTCCCTGGCCGTGCAGATGGTCCGCAGTCAGCGAGCTGCAGTCGCCCCTGTGGTGACGTCAGCGTCATCAACCCAGGTGGAGCCCGTGATCACCTCCCAGGCTGCAATGTGGTCGGTGCTGGGAGAGCGCTGATCAACACTGACGACCTCAGTCAGCACCTCATTCATCGATGTCTGAACAGCTTTCGCACCTCACCAATCAGGGTGAGGTGCACATGGTTGAAGTCGGTGATCGCGCCATCACCAAACGCGAAGCGACCGCGACGGGTTCGCTGGTGATGAACACATCCACATTGGATCTGGTCCTGAGCGGCCAGACATCCAAAGGCGATCTGATGGCGGTAGCACGCGTTGCTGCCATTCAAGCGGCCAAGCGCACATCAGAGCTCATTCCTCTGTGCCACCATTTGCCCCTGAGCGGCATCGACGTAACCATTGAACCGGACTCCTCGTTGCCTGGTCTGACTGTGCAGGTCAGCTGTCGCACGACCGGTCAAACCGGTGTGGAGATGGAAGCAATCACAGGGGTCTCGCTCGCGCTGGTCACCCTCTACGACATGTTGAAGTCGGTTGAACCAGGCATGACGATCAATCGAATTCAGCTGCTGCATAAAGACGGAGGTCGCCATGGCAGCTGGAGCTGCTGACCCCTATGGCCGCGAGGGGCTGCATCTTTCAGAGGCTCAACAACGTGTCCTGGCAGCCATCCAGGCGGGCAAAGCTCAACGTGCTGAAGGGTCGACTGAAGCAGTTCCACTGACAGACGCTCTGGAACGCGTGAACGCAGCCCCGGTGCTGGCAAGAGCCGATGTTCCCGGCTTCAGGGCCGCGATCATGGATGGCTATGCCCTGGGCCAGAGTCAGCAACCAGCCGTTGATGACACCTGGCGGTTGGTGGGCCGCTCCGCACCAGCCGCCCCTTACCCCGCGGCGCTTGCCCACGGTGAAGCCATCCGAATTCTCACCGGTGCACCTTTACCTGAGGGGGCTGACTGGGTTCTCCCCCAGGAACTGGTGCAGAGGCTGAACGACACTCTTTGCTTGAAACACGAAGCCTCCGCCAACCCATGGATCCGGCCGGCTAACGAGGAATGCAGCCAAGGATTCACCTTGCTGAACCCTGGCCAGCGCCTCGGACTCGCAGATCTTGCCCAAGCTGCCAGCTGTGGCGTGGAGCAACTGCGTGTTCATAGGCAACCACGAATTGGACTGCTGATCAGTGGCGACGAGCTGGTTGCTCCGGGTGAACAGCGACCTGAGGGAGCCATCTGGGAAAGCAACAGCACCTTGCTCAAAGGTTTGCTGATGCAACTGGGCTATCGAGCATGGGATTGCCGAGTGGTGGCCGATCAACCGCAGGCACTGCGGGAGACAATCCTTGAACTCAGCGCTTGCTGCGATGTGTTGGTGAGTACAGGCGGTGTTTCCGCAGGTGACAGCGACTGGATCCGACCGTTGATGAAGGAGCTGGGTCAGGTCGACTTTTGGAAACTGTTCCTCAAACCAGGGCGGCCCTTCGCCTTTGGCTACGTGGGAGATCAGCTTCCGTTCTTTGGCCTGCCAGGCAATCCCGTTGCAGCAGCCATCACGGCATTGCAACTGCTCTGGCCAGCCCTCCAGCTGCTGGAGGGCCAGCAGGAACCGGAGTTGTTACCGCGACTGCTTGTGAGCCTTGAAACGCCTTTCAGGCGCAGGCCAGGACGGCCGGAACTGGCCAGGGCTTCGCTGATCTGCGCTGACGACGGACAACTGCGTGCCCGTATTGATGGATCCCAGGCCTCCTCACGAATCGGCTCACTGCGGAATGCGGATCTGCTGTTGGAGATCCCTGCAGAGTCAGGCGAACTGGAATCTGGTGATCAGATCTGGGCACAACTGTTACGACGGCGAATCCTCTGAGCCACCGTTCAGGCTCAAAGCGGTGTGTTCTCCGACAGCCAGGTCCCCTCTCCATGACTCCATTCCCGCTTCCAGAAGGGAGCGTCATGCTTGAGAGCCTCAAGCAACGCGGCACAGCAGCGTTGTGCGGGACCACGGCGATCAGCACTGATCGCCACCAGAACGATCAACTCCCCTGGCAGCAACCGGCCAACTCGGTGCAGCACAAGCGCGGAACGAGCACCGTGTTGCTGCAGCAGCTGGCGGGCGGAAGTTTCAATCAAACGTTCACACAAACCCGGATAGTGGCTGAGCTCAAGGACCTCCAGCGCTCGTCCATCCATGGCGACATCACGCACGCGCCCCATGAACATCGCTGTGGCGGCACCCCTCTGGGAACGCAACCAGGCGTCAAGCTCCAAGACACCCGAAGTGGGTTGGTCAAGAATGACAAGCTCCAAGTCGACCGACTTCGACACCACGGTCAACCTCCGGTGAATGGCGGCAGGAAAGCCAGTTCATCACCTGCATGCACAGGATGATCGGCGCTGACGATCTCCTGATTGATGGCAACAAGCACCACTCGAGGTAAGTCACCAAGTTCAAGCTGATTCCAGATCTCTCTGGCTGTCTGCACGACTGGATCATTCAGTGGAAAACAACGATCAGACCAGCCCGCCTGGTCCCGCAATGAGGCAAACAGCAGGACTTGCACCGAATCAACCGGACCGGACTGCCTCCCTTTCATGCATGCCATGAGAAACCATCACGGTTCTAGCGTTGCTGCTCACATCCCCAATCAACGCTGCGTGCTGTCCATTGCCCTGCTGACGATTTCAGACAGTCGGACCCTGGAGAACGATCCAAGCGGAGATCTGCTTCAGGAACGCGTGCTCGGAGCTGGTCATCAGTTGCACAGCCGCGAAATCTGTCCGGACGACCGCTATCGGATCCGAGCAGCGGTGAGCCAATGGATCGTGGATTCCGCCGTTGACGTGGTGATCACCACAGGCGGCACAGGCCTGACCGGACGCGACGGCAGCCCTGAAGCCATCGCCCCCTTGCTGGATAAGACCATCGATGGATTCGGTGAACTGTTCCGGATGCTCTCCTTCCAGACCATCGGCACGAGCAGCCTGCAGAGCCGCTGCATCGCCGGGGTGGCCAACGGCACATTCCTCTTTGTTCTGCCTGGATCTCAGGATGCCGTCACCACAGCCTGGGAGCGACTGATCTCAGCCCAGCTGAACAGCGAGACACGCCCCTGCAACTTGGCGCAGCTCAAATCACGACTGAAGGAATCTGCAGAAAGGCCGGCAATCTGATCGTCAGAAGGGGATCGGCATCGTGACATCCGCCGGCCGAGGCGCACAGGACTCCACCTGCTGATTGACCACTTCTCCCACCACAATCACAGAAGGGGAGGCAAAGCCTTCGCTGCGAGTGCGTGCAGCCACATCGGAGAGAGTTGCCTTGAGGCAGCGCTGCCCGGCGACGGTCCCCTGCTGAATCACAGCCACTGGAGTCTCGGCACTGAGACCACCTGCCTCAAGCTCAGCAGCGATCCGAGGCAGGTTATGAAGGCCCATATAAATCACCAGCCCATCACTGGCTGTTGCCAGAGACCGCCAGTTCACCGTGGGACGTCGCTTGTCGATCTCCTCATGACCGGTCACAAAGGTGACGGAAGAACCGGCACGACGATGGGTCACTGGAATCCCTGCGTATGCGGGTGCCGCGATTCCGGCGGTCACCCCTGGCACCACCTGAACCGACACGCCGTGTTTAACGAGATGCGCAGCCTCCTCACCACCGCGCCCGAACAGAAAAGGATCACCACCCTTCAAACGCACAATGCAGCGGTGCCGAGCTGCCAACTTCACGAGAACCGCATTGGTGCTTGGCTGTGGAACGGAATGATGCCCACGACGCTTGCCAACGAAATGGCGCTCGCAGTTCTCGGGCACCAGATCAAGAACCTCTCGAGGAACCAGGGAGTCGTAAACCAGTGCATCACAGCGACCCAAAAGGCGATGGGCCCTCACCGTGAGTAGATCGGGGTCTCCAGGGCCTGCACCAACGAGATAAACGGTTCCGGTGAGTTCAGCAGTCTTCACGGCAGAGCGGCAAGCAAGTCGATCAGGCCCTGACGAATCAGAGCCAGATCAAGAAGCGGTGGAATACTCCCAGCCTCGCTCAGTGCCTCCGTCATGCGATTGGGGGCGAGCGCAAGCATCAGTGGATGTGCCTCCGGGTGCCTCTTGCGATAGTCAGACCAATGGTCGAAAGACAGCAGCGGTAGCCCCATGCGATCGGACAACTCCAGGAGGAAACGATCCGCCTCCTCGGAACTCAACGGGTGATGAACGAGAACCGAGCCTTCAGCAGCGAAGGGCTGAAGCGCTTCAGCCACGAGAACCCACCAACATGGCCAGGAGCCGAGAAAAGGAAGCAACTCAACGTCCGCACCTTCACGCTGCATGCGACTTTTAATCTCAGGCACATCCGCGCGAGCATGAGAACCCGGCCATAACAACAAAGGGACCAACCAGCTCGCTTGTTCTGGGCATACCGGAGGTGAATCGGCCGTGAGCACTTCAAGCTGCACAGGAGCCTGACGGCGCTGCTGGAGCGCCTGCTGGAGCTCGAGCAAGGATTCAGGAACAACACCACCTGAACGTCCATGCACAACCAACCTGATCGCCCGCTGACAACCCAAATCACGGTTCCGTAGCAATGGCCACGGATCGATGGCCGAGCTGGCTGTTGTCATCAGTTGTTCATCATTCCCCCTGGTGCCATGTCCCGCCGTCGATCCCTTGATCGCACTGTCTCTGAAGGTCGATTCCAGCGCGAGAACACTGTCCAAAGCTATCGCTCGGCAAGGGTTCTCCGTCAGAGGCATGGCGAAGGAAGACGGAGCGTTCGTCGGGGAGATGGACAACTCAGAAGTGAACTCGACAGAGATTTCGCCGCCATGAAACGCGTCTGGCAGATGCTTCGCTATGGAGCGATACGAATGATCGGCGAAGTTGGACGTCAATACTGAGTCCGCGAAAGCAAGCCTTCTAGGGCTCCGTCGGGCGGATGAGATGTAGTCACAGTCACCAATTCGCCCATCCCATTTGATTTCAAGAGTCAGCAGGGGAAATTGTTTGATCCACTACGGACAACCCCCTGACAAGCCTCTTAACTGCTGCAAAAGCGCTCCCGTTCTTTTTGAAGCGCTGGTCCTCCGACCACTTTGATTGACCAACACCAATTCTTGATCAATCATCCGCCCCTCGCAGAACAAGATCATGACAGTTAGCTCTCCTTCCAGGCCTTATCTGGACGGCAAGAAGCTGAATAAGATCGAGCAGAACAAGTCGGCCAAAGATGGCCTTCTTGTCGGCAGTGAAATTGAAAAATTCGCCGAAATGGGTTGGGAGCAGGTTGATGAAACCGATCTTCAACTTCGCCTCAAGTGGTATGGAATGTTTTGGCGGCCAAAAACTCCAGGCAAATTCATGTTGCGCCTGCGAGTCCCCAATGGTGTGCTCTCAGCTCAGCAATTGCGTGTCGTGGGCTCCATTGTTGAACGCTACGGCGATAACGGCAGCTGTGACATCACCACAAGACAAAATCTGCAGCTAAGAGGGGTGCTGCTTGGCGATCTGCCGGAAATTCTGAAGCGGCTTGAGGAAGCTGGTCTGAGTACGATTCAATCAGGATTTGACAATCCTCGGAATGTCACCGGAAACCCAATTGCTGGAATCGATCCCAATGAAATTGTCGACACCAGGCCTTACACAGACGAACTTGAACAGTTTTTAACAAATAACCGCAAAGGAAATCCTGAGTATTCCAATCTGCCTAGAAAGTGGAATACCGCCGTTGCCGGCGCAAAAGACAACTTCCTGCTTCACAACGACATTGCCTTCCACCCGGTTGAGAAGGAGGGGGTGATGGGCTTTGGTGTCTGGATTGGCGGCATTCTTTCATCCCAGATGAATGCCTATGCAATTCCCCTGAATGCCTGGGTGAGGCCTGAGGAAATCTGTCGAATGACAGACACGGTGATTCGCCTCTGGAGGGATAACGGCGAGCGCAATAAGCGTCCCAAGGGTCGATTCAGGATGTATCTCGATGAAGTGGGCCATGAAAACTTCCGTAATCAGGTTGAAGAGCTTTTTGGACCGCTGACACCCGACCCCGGGTCTGTCTTCGACACCACACCCCGGTCGCATTACGGCATTCACCCGCAGAAACAGGAAGGGCTTGTTTTCGCAGGTCTGCACGTGCCGGTTGGTCGCCTGACAGCACAGGATCTCCATGATCTGGCCACAGCGAGCATCACCTATGGAGGCGCAGAAGTTCGACTGACCGAAGATCAGAACGTGATCATTGTCGGATTGCCACAAGCAAAGGTCGAATCGTTTGAAAGTGATCCGCTGCTCAAACGATTTCCGCTTGAACCCGGCGCAATTTCTGCAGGCACCGTGTCATGCACAGGCAGCACCTACTGCGGATTTGCACTGACCAACACCAAGGATCAGGCTCTGGCTGCCGCCAAGGAACTTGATCAGGAGCTGGAGCTGCCTGAGGAATTGAAAATCCACTGGACCGGATGTCCAAACAGTTGCGGACAGGCCTATATGGGGGCAATCGGCCTGACGGGCGCCAAGGCCAAAAACAGTGAGGGCAAAACAGATGATGGGTACACGATGACTCTTGGAGGGTCCCAGGGTCCCAATCCAACAGTGGGTGAATTACATCAGAAAGCAATCCCTGCGGAAAAGATCAAAGAGGTCCTGAAGGAAGTTCTCATCGAACGCTTCGGTGCAAAGCCACGGCGTGAAATGTCGAACACATAATCGGTTCAGGAACGACACAAGTGTTGGTGCTGACTTTTTGAGACCACCACGGCACAACTGATCTGATTACCAATCTGTACGAGGTTATTTATGTCTGACAACAAAGACTTCTTCTCACGTTTTGTCAACTGGTTCACAAAAACCGGTCAAGACAAACAACCGATTTCACGTACAGAAAGTCAACGAGATCCATTCTCTAAATTAATGAACAAAATAAGCGGCTAATCGTTGATCATCGCGCTTCAACTCAATCACTTCATTCCCTATCAAAAGAATTGAAATCATGAGTGTTACTGCTTCGCAGATGGACTACGTCCTGCCCAATGAACTTGTCGACGGCATGATCGGCGCCGGAGGCAAAAAATCCACTGTCAGCGTCAAAAACCTGTTGCTGAGAGGATTCTATTCCGGCGCAATTCTCGGCTTGGCTGTGATCCTTGCGCTCACGGTTGGACTCAAAAGCGGTCAACCTTGGCTCGGTTCTCTGCTCTTCCCATTTGGTTTCGCCAGCATCGTGCTGTTCGGCATGGAACTGGTGACAGGCAACTTTGCCCTTCTGCCGATGGCCACCTGGGCAGGCAAAAGCACCTGGGGGGCAACCTTTCGAAACTGGGCATGGGTATGGCTCGGCAACTGGATCGGAACTGCCGTTGTGGCAGTGCTGATGGCAATCAGCCTCACGAGTGGAGGAACTGTTGAGCCAGCCTCGGCTGCTGACGGTGGTGGTATGTGGCAGCAGGTGGCAGCAAAAATCGTCGGGTTAAATCAAACCAACGTTGTTACCAAATATGAGAATCTTCAATCTCTTGGTTTCTTCCTGGCCATTGTGAGGGGCTTGATTGCCAACTGGCTGGTCTGTCTGGGTGTGACGATGGCCCTGGTCAGCAAAAGTGTTCCGGGCAAGATCCTGGCTTGCTGGTTACCGATCACCGCTTTCCAATCAATGGGCATGGAACACATTGTGGTCAACCAGTTTCTACACACCGCCGGGCCAATCCTCGGATCTGGGGTTCCCTTCTGGAAATGCATTTTCTGGAATTTCCTGCCCGTCACCATTGGCAACATCATTGGTGGCATGGTGTTTATCGGAATGCTCTTTTACAGCACCCACCGCACCGACATCGGCAACGTACTGCCCAGCGAGCACGATGACAAACTGGAACGCGAACTAGCCGCTGAGCTCGGCGCCCGCTGATTGACGTTCTGTGTCACAACCGGTGAACGAAGCCGCTCTCTGGGATCGGCTTTCCAGATCACGCCGTGCTCCGTTGGAGCCCGAATGGCTGGGGGAGGTCTACTCCCCCAGCTTTTCTGTTGAGCTTCGCCGTGCTCTCTGCGAAAAACTGGGAATGCTGGCTGAACAAGGCTGGCCAATCATTGAACAATTGATTCAGCAGCATGGCCCTCTACCTGATCTGGTACTGGCGGCCGGGCTGTGTCACCAGCCAGAAGCAAGGGATTGGCTTCTGGACCAACTGAGGAACAGTTCCGAATTAGCTGAAGTGAACCTCTGCATCATTGAAGCCTTGTCCTGCTGGGGCGCAGATGTTCCAGAACGTGTCGTGCAGGAGTGCTTACATCATCCGGGTCAGCACCATCGCTTAGCGGGATTACAGCTACTTGGTTTCCGGTCTCACTGCCTGAGCGACGACGCATTGCTCACATTGTGCACAGAACCGCTGAACGATTTCCGTGATCCAGTGGTGATTGCCGCGGTTCGGGTGTTGCAACGCCGGGATGGCGCAACGATCAGTGAACGCTTGTCGGATCTATGCAAAACCGGATCCGACAATGTGGCCATCGCAGCGTTCAGAGCCCTCGGCTGCATCGCAACCCCAGTCAGTCAACGTTGCCTGAAAGAGCTCAGTGAAACGCTAAACATTGAATCTCGCAAACAACTTGCCTGTCAGCAGTTGGAGCAACAGTTTCGAACCTGAACATGCAAAAGCCCGACATCTGTCGGGCTTGAAGCTTGATCGAAAAATATCAGTTAAAACAAATCGATGAGATCACCATTTCTTGTATGGCAGGAATTTGCCACACATTGTGATTTCCACACGATCACCTTTGGGGTCTTCAACCTTCTCCACATCCAGAGTGAAATCGATGGCGCTCATGATTCCATCACCAAACTTTTCCTGAATCACATCTTTCAGTGGCATTCCGTAAACCTGCATAATCTCGTAAAAACGATAAATCAGGGGATCAGTCGGAATCACTGGCTCCAGGCTGCCTTTGGTCGGAAATTCCTGAATCGCAGCTGTGATCGCTGGATCCAACGCCAGCAGGGATGCCAGCTTCTCGGCCTCCTCAGCTGATGCTGTGGCCTGTCCATAGAAAAGCGAAGCGATCCACACTTCATCGAGTCCAAGGGCCGACTCAAGATCTGCAAAACTCATATCTTTTGCCTTCTTTGCAGCCATCAACGAAGCAGTCAGCGTGGCCTGCGAAGGAGCCGCCAGAGATGGGGTGGACATCGACGAAACAGTCATAAAAAACACTGAAATCTGGAAAAGCCTGTCGCGCTTCATGCCAGAAAACAGCAACAAAGACAACCAAACTCAAAACTGAGTTTGGAGTCATTGACTACAACTTCACGAATACAGAACTGCTCTATTGAGTTCATCGATCGTGGACCCAATGAGCACCATTTTCCGCAGACTCACTTCACTTCTGAACAACCCGACTCTTTCCTCCAGCGTGAGCGCCAGTCTGGTACTTGAGCGCCTCTATTACGCCGATGGCCGCCACAACCCCAGCCATCCAAAACATGGAAGCTTCCAGGGTCTTTCCGTGCTTGCGTGAGCTGATCGGTAGCAATGGCTACCCCTGAAGGTGACCCCACTGCTGAACACTGCCCTAAGCGGGGGTAACGCTCTTGACAAGTCATGTCTTAAGCGGTCGCGACCGCTTCAAGCAGCACCTGCGCAAAGTCGGAAGCGGTGAGCACACCAGCAAAGGTCTGAGTCGAGAGGAAGCTGCCGATGCTCTAGCACTGATGCTTCGGGAGGAAGCCACTGCGGCACAGATTGGGGCCTTTCTGATCGCCCATCGCATCCGCCGGCCTGAGCCCCAGGAACTCACTGGCATGCTCGACACCTACAGAACGATGGGGCCCGTTCTTCACAGCCCTGCTGATCAGAAAAGACCTCTCTGCTTCGGCATGCCGTTTGACGGTCGCACAAGAACTGCGCCCATCTACCCCCTGACCAGCCTGGTGTTGGTGGCCTGCGGTCAACCGGTCGTCCTGCAGGGAGGTGACCGGATGCCGATCAAGTACGGCATTACCGCCCTCGACCTATACCGCCTTCTGGATCTCAATCTGGGTGGACTGCCCATGAGCACTGTTCAGGAAGGGTTCAACACGCATGGCTTCGCGCTCATCCACCAGCCTGATCACTTCCGTATCGCGGAAACCCTGATTGATTACCGGGAGCAGCTGGGGAAGCGGCCTCCGGTTGCCAGCCTTGAGCTCATGTGGACAGCCCACCGGGGAGAGCACCTCCTGGTGAGTGGATTTGTGCACCCTCCAACCGAAAGCCGTGCCTGGGAAGCACTCAGGCTCGCCGGCGAAACCGACCTGCTCACCGTGAAAGGCCTCGAAGGGGGGACGGATCTTCCCATCGGCCGAGCCTGCATCACGGCCCGTGTCCGCAATGGGAAGGCGGAACGCATGATCCTTCACCCGCGCGACCACGGATGCCACAACGCAGATGTGGAATGGACATCGGAAAGCACCTGGCAGAGCCAGGCCTTCGAGGCACTCAGAAACCGTGGGCCCCTCAGCGAAGCTCTGCGCTGGAATGCCGGCGTCTATCTCTGGAACGCGGGCCTGAGCGACAGTCTTGACTCGGGCATAGAGATGGCCACCACAGTGCTCGAACAAGGTCGAACACTGGATCAGCTGGATCAGCTGCGCAGCTTGCCCAGTGCTTTGTGCATCCGATAGCGCTCAAAGGGCACTCCGGCGATCGTGATCGTTTCCGGAGCAACGAGCCTCCAGCCATAGCGCTCGAACAACGGGCGACTGAACTGACTGGCTTCGGTGCGCAGAAATGAAACTCCATCCGCGATCGCATCGGCTTCAATCCTCTCCAGGAGTGTTTTGCCGTGGCCCTGACGCGCCGCGCGGCCACGGCAATACAGAAGAGCAAGCCTGTCCAGCGGATAGCGAATCGCAAAGGCGGCATCCTCGCCACTGATCCAACCGGATCCCTCCCTCAGGGTTTGATCCAGCACACCTGGCAACCAGGCAAGTGCTGCCCAGGACTTCACTTGCTGATCCGAATACAACTGGGGAGCCTGACTCTCGATGGCATCGGCATAGATCTCCCTCAGGAGAATCTCGTCAGCTGGAACGATCAAACGCAGGACCATGGCCGATGCCTATGGGAATGTGAGTCTCACCTGCCCAGCGGCTGCCTTGCAGCGACCACGCATTCCCACCCTGCTCAGCGCCTTCCTGACGCTGCTGAATGACCGACTCAGCGAAAGCATCGTTTTCCCACTGCTGCCGTTCCTGTTGGCAAGCTTCAACGCCGACGGGCGCACACTGGGTCTGCTTGCCGGCAGCTACGCACTCGCGCAATTTGCAGCCACTCCCCTGATCGGAGCCCTGAGTGATCGCTTCGGTCGCCGGCCCGTGATCGCTACCTGCGTTGCCGGCTCGGTGCTGGGCCTGGGCCTGTTTGCCATCACCGTCAGCATGGAATGGCCCAAGGGCGCCCTTCTGCCGCTGATGCTGCTGTTCGGCGCTCGCCTGATCGATGGTTTTAGCGGCGGTACCGCCGCAACAGCTGGAGCTGTCCTGGCAGATATCACCCCGGAGGAACAACGGGCACGCGCCTTCGGTCTGATCGGGGTGGCCTTCGGTCTCGGTTTCATCATCGGGCCGTTCGTGGGAGGACAACTGGCCCGTATCAACGTGACGGTACCGATCTGGGTGGCTACAGGCTTCGCCCTGGTGAACCTGCTGGTGGTGCTGGGTTTACTGCCGGAGACCCATCCCCGCACAGCCCGTCAGGCCATGCCGCGCAAACGGGACCTCAACCCCTTCGCCCAGATCGCCAAGGTGATCGGCAACCCCGCCGTCGGCCGACTCTGTCTCAGCTTCTTCCTGTTCTTTCTGGCCTTCAACGGCTTCACCGCCATCCTGGTGCTCTATTTCAAACAGCGCTTCAACTGGGGGCCAGAGCTGGCCACAACCGCTTTTCTGATTGTGGGCGTAGTCGCCACCGTGGTGCAGGGGGGCCTGATCGGCCCACTGGTGAAACGGCTGGGAGAGTGGAAACTGACGCTGATCGGTCTGGGGTTGGTGATCGTCGGATGTCTGCTTATTCCCTCGACCGATCCTCAACAGGCCCAGGCCGGTGTGTTCAGCTCCGTGGCAATCCTGGCCACTGGCACTGGCCTGGTCACCCCAAGCTTGCGCAGCCTTGTGTCACGCCGCCTCGACTCCGAAGGACAAGGCACGGCATTGGGCAGTCTTCAGGCACTGCAGAGCCTGGGAAGTTTCCTGGGACCACCCTTGGCGGGACTGAGTTACGACCTGTTGGGACAGATCAGTCCCTTCGTTGGCAGTGCCTGCCTGCTGATCATGGTGATGCTGCTGGTGGGAGGCAGCCCGCTGCCCTCCAGAACGCAATGACTGAACCATCTGAGCCACATCGGGCTGACTGCAGTCCTGCCTCAGGACGATTGCTACGTTGCGCGAGTCGGTTCATGCACACCTGGTCACCCGATGAGTGACAACGTTCTTTCCACCGACCTCTACATCAACCGAGAGCTCAGCTGGATCGCCTTTAACGAGCGGGTGCTGATTCAAGCGCTGGATGAACGGACCCCTCTGCTGGAGCAGGCCAAATTCAGCGCCATCTTCAGCAACAACCTCGACGAATTTTTCATGGTGAGGGTGGCCTCCCTCAAGGCCCAGGTGGAAGCAGGCATTGACAAACGCAGTGAGGACGGCCGCACTCCTCTGGAACAACTGCAGGCGATACGAGACCGTCTCACTCCTCTGCTTGAACGTCAGCAAGAGCACTACCGCAGGCAACTCAGGTGTGAACTGCTCAGCCATGGCGCCCATCTGCTCGATTACGAGCAGCTCAACGAACGCCAGCGACTTTGGGTTGACAACTACTTCCAGACAGCGATCTTCCCTGTGCTGACTCCCCTGGCAGTGGATCCGGCTCATCCATTTCCATTCGTGAGCAACCTCAGCCTGAATGTGGCGGCTCTGATTGATGACCCGGAAACCGGTCAAAGACTGCTCGCCCGCGTGAAGGTGCCCCAGACCATCCTGCCCCGATTTGTCACCATCCCGATCGACCTCGCAGCTGAACAGTCAGAGCCTGTACACACAGCTGTTCCTCTGGAACAGGTGGTGGCTTTCAACCTCGGCCTTCTCTTCCCGGGCATGAGCATCGAAGGGCACTACTTCTTCCGGGTCACCCGAGACGCGGATCTGGAACTGCGCGACCTGGAAGCCGACGATCTGATGATCGCCATCGAGCAGGGCCTGCGCAAGCGCCGTATGGGCGGCGAAGTGGTGCGGCTCGAGGTCGCCGATGGAATGCCGCAGGACGTTATCGAAATGCTGATGGATGGCATGTCCGTTGAGGAAGCGGATCTCTACAGAGTCAACGGTCCACTCGGCCTCGACGATCTGTTTGGTCTGATGGGAATCCCATTGCCCAATCTCAAAAACGAGTCACACTCAGGCCAGACACCCTCAGTTCTGCGTCGCGCCCAGCGCAACATGCTCGAAGACGGCTCCATCAAAGAGGAGGAATTTGAAAGCATTTTCTCGGTGGTTCGCCGCCGCGATGTGCTTCTGCATCACCCCTATGACCTCTTTTCCACATCGGTGGAGGAATTCATCAACCAGGCCGCAGACGATCCTCTTGTGATGGGGATCAAGATGACGCTCTATCGCACCTCCAAGGATTCACCGATCATCGCCGCGTTGATCCGCGCTGCGGAAAACGGCAAGCAGGTGATGGCACTGGTGGAACTCAAAGCACGCTTCGATGAAGACAACAACATCCAGTGGGCCAAACACCTGGAGAGCTCAGGAGTGCATGTCGTCTATGGGGTTTTGGGCCTCAAAACTCACACCAAGATCGTGCTGGTGGTCCGTAAGGAAAAGGAACGTCTCCGAAGTTATGTCCATATCGGCACCGGCAACTACAACTCGAAGACATCACGTCTTTACACCGATCTTGGCCTGCTTTCCGCACGCCCCGAACTCGGGCAGGATCTGGTTGAGCTGTTCAATTACCTCACCGGATTCTCCAAACAGCAGGAGTTTCGAAAGTTGCTGGTGGCACCGGTATCACTGCGTAAAGGCATGGAACATCTGATTCGCCGAGAGATCGAACACGCGCAGAACGGCCGTGGCGGCCATATCCGGGCCAAGATGAATTCTCTGGTGGATCCAAGCATCATCGCCCTGCTGTATGAAGCCTCACAGGCAGGTGTGAAGATCGAACTGATCGTGCGCGGGATGTGCTGCCTGTACCCCGGGCGCGAGGGCGTAAGCGACAACATCAGCGTGGTCAGTATCATCGGTCGCTTCCTTGAACACTCACGCCTGTTTTGGTTCGCCAATCACGACGAACCCGAGGTTTACATCGGCAGCGCTGATTGGATGCCAAGAAATCTGGACCGACGCGTTGAGGCAGTAACACCCGTTGAAGAACCTGCACTTCGCGAACAACTGGAACGTTTGATGCAGATCTATCTCGATGACAACCGTGGATCATTTGATATGCAGGCCGATGGATCCTTCAGCCAGCGCCATCCGGAGGGCGAGGAGCGCAATTCGCAGCTGAGCCTGATTGAAACCTGGAGAAAAGGACTGGTAGCGAAAAACTGATCCGTCGAGACCCGTGTTCATCGATACAGCGAAATCGTGCTTTTTGTCTTTATTTCATATTCGATCCATATGACTTAACACTGCATCATTGATTCGTAAAAACTTTCGATTTAATCAGCTCACTCTTTGCTCTGGGTGCTAAATTTTTCCCAAATCTAATTTTCAGGAGGCCAGGGTGATGGGGATCCCTCTGGAATCTGAAGGAGTAACCCAAAAGGTTGCTTCATCAGAGCCTGTGTTGCCGACCACTGGTCGTCGTGACAACAGTGCACGTTCACGCTCAACTTCCAATCGTTCAACCCGTCAGGGCGGGCGCTTGGCGACCGACTCGATTGGCTATTACCTGAGCAGCATTGGACGAGTTCCATTGCTCACTGCGGCTGAAGAAATCGAACTTGCACATCATGTGCAAGCCATGAAGGAACTGCTGGAGATTGCCGAAGAGGATCGCACTCCCAGGCAACGTCACCGCATCCGCATGGGTAAGCGTGCCCGGGATCGGATGATGGCCGCCAATCTCCGCCTGGTCGTGAGCGTTGCCAAGAAGTATCAGAACCAGGGCCTGGAGCTGCTCGATCTGGTTCAGGAAGGAGCCATCGGCCTGGAGCGAGCGGTTGACAAGTTCGACCCGGCCATGGGCTACAAGTTTTCGACCTATGCCTACTGGTGGATTCGCCAGGGCATGACTCGCGCGATTGACAACAGCGCACGCACCATTCGCCTGCCGATTCACATCAGTGAAAAGCTCTCCAAGATGCGCCGCATCACACGTGAGCTCTCCCACCGCTTCGGTCGTCAGCCGAATCGACTGGAACTGGCGAACGCGATGGGAATCGAACCACGCGATCTCGAAGACCTCATCGCCCAGAGTGCGCCCTGTGCATCCCTTGATGCCCATGCCCGTGGCGAAGAAGATCGCAGCACGCTCGGCGAACTGATTCCGGACCCCAATGGTGCTGAGCCAATGGAGGGAATGGATCGCAGCATTCAGAAGGAGCACCTGGGAGGGTGGCTCTCTCAGCTGAATGAGCGAGAGCAAAAAATCCTCAAATTGCGCTTCGGACTGGATGGAGCCGAGCCACTGACACTTGCCGAAATCGGACGTCAGATCAATGTGTCGCGTGAGCGGGTGCGACAGCTGGAAGCCAAGGCCATCTTGAAGTTGCGTGTCATGACCAACCATCAGCAGGCAGCCTGAGTTTTTGCTCTCGTCCCTGCTGATCATCGGAATCTGGATGCTGCTGGTGCTCTCAGCAGCTGTGATCTGTCGGAAGCAATGGCCGGACCAACAAGAACTCAGTCGCAAGATCGTGCACATCGGCACCGGTCCAATTGTTGTTCTGGCTTGGTGGCTCTCAATTCCAGCATCGATTGCTGTGCCAGTGGCCCTCACGGTCACCGTGATCACAGCTGTCAATCGCCGCTTGCAACTCCTACCTGCAGTTGAGGATATTGACCGCAACAGCTACGGAACCGTGGCGTATGGACTGGCGATCAGTCTGCTACTGATCCTATTCTGGCCCGACCAAGCGGTTGCAGTTTGCGCCGGA
The DNA here is from genome assembly GCF_014279995.1 of Synechococcus sp. BIOS-E4-1. NCBI lineage: Bacteria > Bacillati > Cyanobacteriota > Cyanophyceae > Synechococcales > Synechococcaceae > Synechococcus > Synechococcus sp. BIOS-E4-1. Next base: position 3,277,330 of record NZ_CP047935.1, read on the forward strand.
GTGCTGGTGATGGCCTTTGCCGACGGGCTTGCGGGGCTTATTGGCCGTGGCATGACATCTCCCAGCTGGACCGTGTGGCAACAGCGAAAATCCGTCGCTGGCACCCTCACGATGGGCTTGGTCACCGCCTTGGTGTTGCTTCCGCTGGTGCTGATCAGCGAGAGTCCCTTGCACCCTCTGCGGCTGATCGCTGTCTGTGCTCTGGCCGTCGGCCTGGAGCAATTGGGACGCTGGGGAATCGACAATCTCAGTGTGCCGATGGCGGTAGGCCTGAGCTGGACGTGGATGACCGTTTAAGCGGCCTCCACCTCACTCACAGCTCAGGACACCGGTATTGCGGATGCAGGAATGCCGGCTTTGCTCACGGATTCAGCCAGTTCAGCCAGCAACTCAGCCGTTGATTCAATACTGATGCAGGCATCGGTGACACTCTGCCCGTAGGTGAGTGAGGAGCGATCAGCACTGATCTTCTGATTGCCTTCAACCAGATGGCTTTCCAGCATCACACCCATCACATGGGTTGATCCCTTCTGGACTTGAGCAGCCACAGCCCTGAGAACCTCCCCCTGGCGGCGATAGTCCTTGTTGGAATTGGCATGACTGCAGTCGACCATCAAACGATCCGGCAGGCCAGCTGCAGCCAGTTCCGCGGATGCCTCCTGAATCGCTTCCAAGTGATAGTTGCTGCCGCTGTTGCCTCCTCTCAACACCAGATGACCATCCGGATTACCGGTAGTGCTCACAATGGAGGCGTGCCCCTGGCAGTTGATCCCCAGAAAGTGATGGGGACTCGAGGCTGACTGCATCGCATTGATCGCGATGGTGGCACTGCCATCGGTGCCGTTCTTGTAGCCAACGGGCATGGAAAGTCCTGAGGCCATTTCTCTGTGGGTCTGACTCTCTGTGGTGCGGGCACCGATGGCAGCCCAGCTGATCAGGTCGGCGATGTACTGCGGAACCACAGGGTCGAGGAGTTCCGTCGCAGTAGGCATGCCGTCACGAGCGAGATCCAGCAGCAGTGAACGCGCCAGACGCAGGCCCGTGTTGATGTCGTAGGAACCGTCGAGATGGGGATCGTTGATCAATCCTTTCCAGCCCACTGTCGTTCGGGGCTTCTCGAAGTACACCCGCATCACGATCTCAAGCTCCCCAGCATGACGGGCCCTCAGGGGCGCGAGCTGGCGGGCGTAATCCAGGGCCGCATCCACATCGTGCACCGAACAGGGCCCAACGACCACCAGCAAGCGATGGTCCTGGCCCCGGAGAATGGCCTGAATGCGATGTCTGGCGCTGGCAACGGTTTCTGTGGCCCTGGCATCCGTGGGTAGATCACCCTGCAGCAAGGCGGGAGGGACCAGTGGTCGGGTCTCCACCACATGCAGATCGTGAGTGGTGGTCATGCCCCGACTGATCAGTGGCTTCAGGTTACGCAAGCTTGTTCAGAGCGCATGCCGTCGGCACGGAACGGTGACGCAGGAGAATGAAGTGCGTTTGCCGTTCCTGCGCCGATTCCGATGCTGAGCACCTACCGCGAGAACGCTGCAGAACGCCTGGCCCAGGGGATCCCAGCGCTGCCACTCGATGCCAGCCAGACCCAAGCGCTCACCGAGCTGCTGCAGGACCCGCCTGCCGGGGAAGAGCAGGAACTGCTGCATCTGCTGAGTGAACGCATTCCACCTGGGGTGGATGAAGCCGCCTACGTGAAGGCAACTTGGCTGAGTGCTGTGGCGCAGGGCGAAGCGACCAGCCCATTGGTATCACCGCTCGAAGCGATCCGCCTGCTGGGAACGATGGTGGGGGGCTACAACGTGGCCGCCCTGATTGAGCTGCTCAAACACAGCAATGAGGAGCTGGCTGGATGTGCCGCTGAGGGCCTCAGCCGCACCTTGCTCGTGTACGACGCCTTCAACGAACTGATGGAGCTGGCGGCAGACAACCGCTTCGCCAAACAGGTGGTGGACAGCTGGGCAGCTGCGGAGTGGTTCACCTCCAAACCGGAGCTGGCTGAATCCATCACCGTGACCGTCTTCAAGATCGAAGGCGAAACCAACACCGACGATCTGTCTCCGGCAACCCATGCCACGACCCGTCCGGACATTCCCATGCATGCCCTGGCGATGCTGGAGACCCGAGACCCTGACGGCCTTCAGACGATCACAACACTGAAACAAGGTGAGCATCCCGTTGTTTACGTAGGAGATGTTGTTGGTACGGGAAGCTCACGCAAGAGCGCCATCAACTCGGTGCTCTGGCATACGGGTGAAGACATTCCCCACGTGCCGAACAAACGGGCCGGCGGAGTGATTCTGGGCGGCAAGATCGCCCCAATCTTCTTCAACACTGCGGAAGACTCGGGTGCACTGCCGATCGAATGTGATGTGACCGGTCTGAACACCGGTGATGTGATCACCATTCGCCCCTACCAAGGCACGATCGAACGGGATGGTGAGCTGGTGAGCCGCTTCGAACTCAAGCCAGCCACGATCAGTGATGAGGTGCGCGCCGGTGGCCGCATTCCATTGATGATCGGCCGGGCCCTCACCGACAAGGTGCGCGCCAAGCTTGGTTTGCCCCCTTCCGAACTGTTCATCCGCCCCAGCGCTCCGGAGGACACCGGCAAGGGATTCACCCTCGCGCAGAAAATGGTGGGCAAGGCCTGCGGCCTCACGGGTGTGCGCCCCGGCACCAGTTGCGAGCCGCTGATGACCACGGTCGGATCCCAGGACACGACCGGGCCGATGACCCGTGACGAAATGAAGGAGCTGGCCTGTCTGGGCTTCTCCTCCGACCTGGTGATGCAGAGCTTCTGCCACACCGCGGCCTATCCCAAGCCTGTGGATCTTCAGACCCAGAAGGACTTGCCCGACTTCTTCGCTCAGCGCGGCGGCGTTGCGCTGCGGCCCGGCGATGGCATCATCCACAGCTGGCTGAACCGCATGCTGCTGCCCGACACGGTGGGCACCGGTGGTGACAGCCACACCCGCTTTCCTCTCGGCATCTCCTTCCCGGCCGGGTCAGGACTAGTGGCCTTCGCTGCGGCCATTGGCGCCATGCCCCTCGACATGCCGGAGTCGGTGCTGGTCCGATTCAGCGGCTCCCTGCAGCCCGGAGTGACCCTGCGCGACGTGGTGAACGCCATTCCCTGGGTCGCCATTCAACGCGGCCTGCTGACGGTCGAGAAAGCCAACAAAAAGAATCTGTTCAATGGCCGGATCATGGAGATTGAAGGCCTCCCTGATCTGAAGCTTGAGCAGGCTTTCGAACTCACCGACGCCAGCGCCGAGCGCTCCTGTGCCGGCTGCACGATCAAGCTCTCCGAGGAAACGGTGAGCGAATACCTGCGCAGCAACGTGGCCCTGCTCAAGAACATGATTGCCCGCGGCTACAGCGATGCGCGCACCCTGGCCCGCCGCATCAAGGAGATGGAGGCATGGCTGTCCAATCCCCAGCTGCTCAGCGCTGACGCCGATGCCGAGTACGCCGAAGTGCTGGAGATCAACCTCGATGAACTCAGCGAACCCGTTTTGGCCTGCCCGAACGATCCCGACAATGTGAAGCTGCTCAGCGAGGTGGCTGGAGCTCCGGTGCAGGAGGTGTTCATCGGCTCCTGCATGACCAACATCGGCCATTACCGGGCCGCAGCCAAGGTGCTCGAGGGAGCCGGTGAGAACAAAGCGCGACTCTGGGTGTGTCCCCCCACCCGCATGGATGAGGAGACCCTCAAGACCGAGGGGTATTACGCCACCTTCGAAGCGGCCGGCTCACGCATGGAGATGCCGGGCTGCTCGCTGTGCATGGGCAACCAGGCCAGAGTCGAGGACGACACCACCGTGTTCTCCACCAGCACCCGAAACTTCAACAACCGCCTCGGCAAAGGCGCCCAGGTGTACCTGGGCAGCGCCGAGCTGGCCGCAGTCTGTGCCCAGCTGGGCCGGATCCCCACAGCGGACGAATACCGCAGCATCGCCGCCGAAAAGATCGATCCTCTTTCCGACGAGCTCTACCGCTATCTGAATTTTGACCAGATCAGCGGCTTCGAGGATCAGGGTCGGGTTGTGAGTGCGGATGAGGAGGCCCAGATGCTTGCCGGGGCCTGACCCCGGACAGGCAATGCAATGGTCGCTCTGAGTGAACTAAAACAACGCCGCCATCAGCTCGGCTCCAGCCGCAGCATCCGACGCCTGCTGGAGCGACGCTGGTGGGTTGTGGTGCTGGCCCTGATGCTCACGGGCCTGGGCGCTGCCCTAACCGGTGTGCTGTTCAAGGCCGGCATCAAAGTGTTGGGCGGCTGGCGACTGGAACTGCTGGCAGATCTGCCGGCCTGGGCTGTTTTGCCAGGACTCGGAGCCATGGGCGGCCTGATTTCAGGCCTGATGGTGGCCTACCTGGCCCCAGCGGCTGGTGGCTCAGGCATCACCCACATCATGGGATTTCTGAAACACAGAGCGGTGCCGATGGGGCTCCAGGTGGGCCTGGTGAAGCTGGTGGCTGGAATCGTGGCCATCGGCAGCGGCTTCCCGCTCGGCCCGGAAGGACCTGCGGTTCAAATGGGCGGCTCCGTGGCATGGCAGATGGCGCGCTGGCTGAAAGCACCTGTGGCCTTTCGCCGCTTGATCGTTGCTGCCGGCGGCGGAGCCGGTATCGCAGCGGTGTTCAGTGCCCCCATCGGAGGCTTCGTCTACGCAGTGGAGGAATTGCTGCACTCCGCCAGACCGGTGGTGTTGCTGCTGGTGATTGTTACCACCTTCTGGGCCGATGCCTGGGCTGACGTGTTGGGTCTGGCCGGCCTCAATTCCAGTGGAGGGGGCCTCGATGCCACGCAGGGATTCCAGCTGGAACGGGAATACACACCACTGGTGAACTTCCTGCCGATCGATCTTGGCTATCTGATCGGGCTTGGCGTCGTGGTTGGGGTGCTGGCGGAGCTGTACTGCCGCTATGTGCTCGCCATGCAACGCAAGGGCAACGCATGGTTCGGCGATCACCTGGTGATGCGCATGGTGATCAGTGGTGCTGTGCTGGGGGGCGTCTACGCCTTTTTGCCTGAGGCTTTTCACAACCTGGAGGGGCTGCAGCACCTGATCGCTGATGGCAAGGCCGATATCCCCATGGCGCTCGGCACCTTCATCGTGCTGTTCTTCAGCACCGGCCTGGCTGCAGCGTCGGGAGCTCCAGGCGGATTGTTCTACCCGATGCTCACCCTTGGCGGCGCCATCGGTCTGGCCTGCGGCATCTGGGTGGAAGCGCTCACCGGACACGTGCCAAGCACCTACGTGTTCGCCGGCATGGGTGCCTTCGTGGCCAGCTGTTCGCGCACACCGATCACGGCCATGTTCCTGGCCTTCGCACTCACCAAAGATCTGCTGATCCTTAAGCCGATCCTGGTGGCCTGCCTGGCCAGCTTCCTCGTGGCACGTCTGTTTGATGACCGCTCGATCTATGAGCGCCAGCTGGGCATGGAGTTGCTGGAGGAAGATCACCTGGAAGCCCGCAGGGAACGACGGGGCGGCATTCACCACGCTTGGGAGGGATCGATTCGACGCAGAAAGTTTGACCCTCCCAAACCATCCACTCCTCCTAAAGACAAAACCAAAAAACCTGATCCATAGGAGCAATCTTCATTCCATGGCTAAGACAAACAACATTTGGCTAAGGAGTTTCTGCCGCTGCCGAGGATGAGCAATTCTTCACGTCGCGGGGCAACAGCATTGATGGCCTTGGCAGGAGCCTCTGAATCATTGATCCTTCAGGATGAAGATGATCATCTGAGGCCCAGGCCCTCCTGAACCAGGAAACCCTGCTGTTTGATCCGGCTGTGCCGGAAACCGGAGCCCTGCGTGCGGTGATGGCCTTTCCCAGCACTTACACGGTGGGGATCACCAGCCTCGGTTACCAAATCGTGTGGGCGACTCTGGCCATGCGCTCGGATCTGGATGTGCGTCGCCTGTTCACCGATCAGTGCGATCCACCGCATCGACAGTGCGATCTGTTCGGACTCTCCCTCAGCTGGGAACTGGATGGTCCGGTGCTGCTGGATCTGCTAGAGCAACAGCGGATTCCCATCTGGAGCGAGCAGCGCTCGGATCAGGATCCAATCGTGTTTGGTGGAGGTCCTGTGCTGACCGCAAACCCCGAACCTCTGGCTCCCTTTTTCGATGTGATCCTGCTGGGGGATGGCGAAGAACTGCTGCCCAACTTCATCGACGCACTTCAGGAGGTGCGGTCTGAATCACGATCCGTGCGCCTGCGGCGGTTGGCTCAGGTGCCTGGGATTTATGTGCCATCGCTGTACGCCCCCCGCTACAGCAATGACGGCAGTCTGCAAAGCATCGACCCGATCGAAGCAGATCTTCCAGCAACGATCACCAAGCAAACCTGGCGCGGTAACAGCCTTAGCCATTCAACGGTGATCACCCCGGAATCCGCCTGGCCCGATATCCACATGGTGGAGGTGGTCCGCAGCTGCCCGGAACTGTGCCGTTTCTGTCTGGCCAGTTATCTCACGCTTCCCTTCCGCACGCCCTCTCTAGACGACGGCCTGATCCCTGCTGTCGAGAAAGGTCTGGTGGCAACGCGCAGGCTGGGACTACTGGGTGCATCGGTGACTCAGCATCCACAGTTCGCAGACCTGCTCAGCTGGCTCGGTCATGAGCGCTTTGATGACGTGCGGGTGAGTGTGAGTTCGGTGCGGGCAGCCACCGTGACCACAGAACTTGCCAGTGGACTGGCCAGGCGCGGCAGCAAATCACTCACGATCGCCATCGAAAGCGGCAGCGAACGCATGCGCGAGGTGGTGAATAAAAAATTAAGCAACGAAGAGATCAGCGCCGCTGCACGCCATGCCAAAGACGGGGGGCTGCGTGCCCTCAAGCTCTACGGAATGGTGGGGCTCCCCAGCGAAGAAGAAGAAGATGTGGAATTAACTGCTGATCTGCTGCTTCAGCTCAAAAAGAGCACCCCTGGCTTGCGTTTCACCCTGGGCGTGAGCACTTTCGTCCCCAAGGCTCAAACCCCGTTCCAATGGCAGGGCGTCAGGCCTGAAGCCGACAAACGACTGAAACGACTGGCCAAACGCCTGAAGCCAAAAGGGATTGATCTGAGGCCCGAGAGTTACGGCTGGAGTGTGATCCAGGCTTTGCTCTCCCGCAGTGACCGCCGCCTGGCACCTGTGATCGCTGCAGTACGCGGCTCGCAGGAAAGCCTCGGGGGTTGGAAGAAGGCCTACAGAGCGGCGTTAGCAGGCGATCTTCCAAAAGCCCAGAGCGGGGGCGTCACTCTGCCTTTACCCGCAAGCTGGGAACATGTCGTGCACGACGTTTGGGATACCGAATCAGAGCTACCTTGGGGGCACCTCAACGGTCCTTTAACCAAGGACCGTCTGATCAAGGATCGAGAGAAGTCGATCAGTTAAAAGAAGCACAAGTAAAAACACCTAGAAGCGTGATGCAATCTGAAACTCAAAAGTTGTTGCGGTATTTACAGAGACGAACGTCTCACTTTGAAAGGCCACCACAAACTGGTCAATTCAGTCGCACATCTCAGCCAAGACCAACAGCCTCTCACCGTTTTTTAAGGCTGATTACAGAGAACACTTCCACAAGGGGCGAAGTCCGGCAGCAAACTAAAAGCGGTTATTTGAAACCTGTAATCAAGATCACAGGATTAGTGGATCTCAGTCACAGATCACAACCTGAGATTAAGTCAAACTCAATGCATAGAATCGTCAATGCATGGAATTAAATTAAACCTATAGATGTTTCACCATGGAAGACCTCAATACACCTCAATTATCTTCGACCTCCGGAAAAGTAGACGATATTATTAGCGCTTCGTCTTCTGCAGCTATTCATTCGAATGTGGGTTATGGGTTTGGACAGGATATCAACAATTACTCAGAGAACAATGCAGCACTGTCCCTGATTAGCAGCGATACTGAAATCAATCTAGACGGGGCTCTAAATGAGCAAACCTTGATTGAAGAGAAAGAATATAGTGGAGGAATTGCTTCAACTATTACCGACTCCACAACAACACCTGAGGACGGATTTGAGACAAGCAAAACTCATCAATTTGATGGCTGCAACATAGAGCAGAGCGGTAATGCACAAAATCAATTCCACAGTTCTTACGGATGGATTGAAGAACAGGGTAACGCCAGTCTCTACAACTACTGGGGCAATTATTATGTCTACGACGAAGCTGGGTACAACTTCATTGACTACACCGACTCCAACGGATGGAGCATCATTGGCGCCGAAAGAGTTAACGAAATCAATCAACTGGCTTTCGGGAGCTCTTTATATGAATCATTTTATAGATACAACATGGATAGCGATTGGAATCCCGTTGATGGCGATTGGCTGACGGGAGCATCTCTTTATCAGGCTGAATCTGATTTTCAGCAAGATTTCAATGAAGATGGCGTCACTGGTGCTCCTCTGACCACAACCGAATCTGCTGGTTCAATCAACCTGCTCAAAGATTCTGACGGTTACGGCTATGTACAAGATTCAACGGGCAACTCCGTCTCCATCACACACTCCGATGGCACGCAATGGGGTGATAGCACCTGGACCGGATGGACACTCGTCGGCGCTGAAACCATCGATGGTATCAATACCTCCTCTTGGGAATTTTCCGACGGCAAGCTTTGGCTTGGACGGCATGATTCCAACTGGGCTTACACAATTTCAGAAGGCTATGCATCTGCTGGCTCATCTACTTACTTCCAGGCTGAATCTAATTTTCAGCAAGATTTCAATGGCGATTCCATTATTGGAAGCACAAACAAAATCAACGGCATCTCAAACAGCTCAATCATTAACAATGTAAACATCGCTTTAAGCGACGAACTGTTCACCCACCAGGAGCTCAGATCACTGTTGGCTGACGTTGCCAGTGGAGGCGTCACTGCAACAGAACTGACCGACCTGCAAACCATTGAAACCAATCTCGGTGGATACCTTTCGGCGACAGAAGCTTCGTACCAAAGTTATATCTTTGATGCCGTCGTCAATGGCAATAGCGCAAATCAGTGGTGGACTGGAGGCGAGTCAAGCCGTATCAATCTTGGCAACCTCTACGAGGGCTCCACTGAAGCTCATCTCAATTCACTCGTGGATAAGTGGTATGGCGGTCTTGATCGCCCCACAAACTTCGTCCAAGGCGACTCTGCCGCAAGTGCAAGCGCGATGACATTTGCTTACGACGAAATGGTTGGTGATCTGTTTGTCGATGGAGTTAACTTTGACGATATCAGACAAGGACAAGCAGGAACTTGCTATGTCTTAGCAGCTGCTTGCTCCTACGCAGACGCTGATTCAAGCATCATCACAGAGATGTTTAAAGACAATGGTGATGGTACCTATGGCGTTCGGTTTTATGACAACAGCCTCAGCGAAGTCTGGGTCACCGTCGATTCTTACGTGCCAAGCACGAACGGCTACAGCACAGCACTTGCAGGCAACGCATCTTGGGGGCTAACAGGCGAAAAGTGGGTGGCCTTACTGGAAAAAGGCTATGCACAAGCCAATGAAACAGAGGCTTTCTCGAGAGGTAGCGACAGCTCCAAAAACAGTTATGCGGCTGTAGAAGGAGGTTGGATGGATGCTCTGACACACCTTTCAGGAAATACAAGTACAACTGTTTCCTTCTACTACACAGGAACTGGTGGTTCTGGAACAGGCCTGAATGGCTGGTCCAGTGCCTATAGGAGCCAAACAAGCTGGAATGCATTTGAATCTCAAGCGATTGCTGCACTTAACAACAACAAAGCACTTTGGCTGGGGTCATTAGGTAACACCTGGGGGAGTAACGGCCGAAGGGATTTCGTGGATGGACATGCTTTTGCAATTACTGACTACAACGCCAGCACTGGGTTATTCACGATCGTGAATCCTTGGGGATCCAGCAGTAGCAGCAGCAATCACACATTCACAGCCCGCTGGAGCGAACTTGCCAGCCATGGAATCATGCCCATCTTGAGCTGGGCTTGAGAATTAAAAGAAACAACTGCCCCATCTTTGTTCTCATCGCGTGAACACAAACTTCACCTGCTGAGCTAAGCCAGAGGTCAATGTTGGGCATGAGCCCGCTCACTAAAACTGCTACGCAGCCCTGCCAACAGAATCCAGCCGGCAATGTTCAACCGGCTGTCAAAGAAGGGCAGATCTGTGCCGTGCAGAACCATCAGCACGAACAACGCCGTCCACCAGGCCCGGTCGAACAAGCCGGACAGTCCTCGGCGCAGGCTGACCACCAACAGGGCTAAGACAAAACCCACCATCAGCACTGCCACCGGCAGACCATGGCTGATGGCCAGCTCCAGCGGCAGGTTGTGGGCATGGCCATGCCACTGACCGGTGCGCAGGGGATAGATCACTGAGAACGCCGCCGCTCCCCAGCCAAGCCAGGGCCGTTCAACAATCAATTGCAGCGCAACATTCCATTGACTGATGCGCGTAGAAGCCAGAACTCTTTCCCCGCCGTACTGGCTGTCGTTGAGACGAGCCCAGAGACCTTCAGGCACCAGAGTCCGGGCTGGATCCTGAAGCATAAGCGGCACCCCTGGGAGCACGGACAGCAATACCGGCAGAAGCGCTAGCGCCAGCAGAGGAATCAACCAGGGCCAACTGGGTGGACCCAGAACGATCGGCACCACCAACACCAATGAACCCCAGCCGTTACGGGATTCCGTGAGCACCAACGCCACCACCAACAACACGGCCAGGATCACCACCACGACACGGCGCCAGCGGTTCAACCCCTGCTGCACGAGGGCAGCCAGGGTCAGTGGCCAGACCAGAGCCAACCAGGCAGAAGCGATGTTGGCGTAATCAAACAAACCGGAAAGGCGCCCTTCAGGACGACCCCCTGCGGCCACAAACCACACGATCAATCCACCCAACAGCTGCCAAGGTCCCTGCCATCCCCACCACAGCTGACCGAGACCGGTCACCACCACAGGCACACTGCCGGCCACCAACCAGAGGGCAGAGCGGCGGCGGGACTCAGGGTTCATCAAATAGGGCTGAAAACCCCAGAAACCCCAGAAAAAAGGCAGCCAATTGGCCAGCCCCACCCAGGCAAGCCCCTGGTCATAGGCCCCAAAGCAACCAAGCACCATCAGGCCGGCAGCCGCCAGCAGCGGAGCATTCCAGGGGTCACGCCAGTAGGGCCGATCACGCCCGGCACAGCCGAACAACAGCGCTGGGAACAGCAACAGACTTCCCAGCAGAGCTGACGACGGCAGCAGAAACAGGCCGAGCTGAAAGCAGCGCCAACCACGTGACGATGCCAGGGAGGGACGGCCCTGATCCAGCCAGGCCATCACGCGAACACTGCCGTACGGCCCCGATAGACCATCACTTGACGGCAGAGGTGAAGGCGTAGAGCCCTGGCCAAAGCAAGTCGTTCGGTGTCACGACCCTTGCGGATCAGATCCTGCACCTCATCGCGATGGCTCACATGGGCGATGGTCTGCTCAATGATCGGGCCATCGTCCAGTTCCTCGGTCACGTAGTGGGACGTTGCACCGATCAGTTTCACGCCCCGTTCCCAGGCACGGTGATACGGCTGTGCACCCTTGAAGGCAGGCAGAAATGAGTGGTGGATATTGATCACATTGGGAAATTGCTCAAGGAAACTACCGCTGAGCACCTGCATGTACTTAGCCAGCACCGCCAGCTCCACGCGATGTTCGATCAGCAGCTCAAGGATGGTGTGCTCAGCTTCAGCCTTGGTCTCTCGGGTTAGCGGAACATGCACAAACGGGACTCCGAACTCTTTGCAGCTGCCCTCCAAATCAGGGTGATTGGCAATCACGATGGGAACCTGCATGGGCAGTTCTCCACTGCGAGCCCGCCAGAGCAGATCCAGCAGGCAGTGACTTTGCTTGCTCACCAGAATCGCCACACGGGGATGCTCATCAGAGAAGTGCAGCTGAGCCTCACCCACGAGCCGTTGCGCCAGTGACTCCACCGCTGGTGCAATCGCCTGGCGCGGTAGTCCGAAGCCCTCCAGACCCCACTCAATTCTGCTGAGAAACAGGCCGGCACCGGAATCGGTGTGGTGATCGGCATGACGGATGTTGCCCCCGTTCGCAGCCACCCAGCCGGCGAGCTCACTCACGAGTGCCGGACGGTCGGGACAGATCAGCTGAAGGATGACCGAAGCGGAGGACAAGACTCTGAGAAAGATGAAGCGTTGATTCTGGGCCCGGATGGTTGCTTACCTGTCAGCGAAGATGCAGGTTCACGTCCCTGGAGATGGCCTGTCAGATCCGAGCACGAATGGTTGTCAGTCCAAGACGTTCATGGGCCGCAACCCTGTGACAGTTGTTGAACCCACTGAGCTGACTATCCACCTCCAAGAGATCGATCGGTTCGTGCAATCCCTCCTCACGAATGGAGGCCATCAGAGCTTCCAGCTTGTCGTCGTCAAGACATCACTCCGAGATCTGCGGACGGAAGCCAACGGCACCATGTCCACCCGCATGAGAGCACTCGTAACGATGGTGTTTCAACCAAATTTAGATGGCGGTTAAAGTCGCCTCGATTCTTGTGAACCCCGATGCTGAGCGCCCTGCGCCGCGTGGCCGCCTTCTGCCTCTGCCTCGCCCTCTGTTTCGGCCTCGCAGCTTGTGATGGCAGTGCCAATGCCAATCCCGCAACCATCAGCCCTGAAGATATGGCTGTGATCCGCCGGCAGGTGGAAGGCTTCACGGCTGCCAGGGACCGACTGCCTGAACTGGCCAAGCTCGTTGAAGAACGCGACTGGACCTTCACTCGCAACCTGATCCATGGCCCCATGCAGGAAGTGGGCCGCGAAATGCTGTACATCAACCAACGGCTGCTTCCCCAGGACAGAGCAGAAGCCAACAAATTGGCGACGTCCCTGAAGGACGCCATGGCTGATCTCGATGAAGCCGCTCGTCTCCAGGACGACGGCAAACTTCAGAAGTCATTGGACGAGCTGGAATCAGGCTTCAGCAATTACGCAGCCGTCATCCCCGAGCAGGCTCTGAGCTGATCGCCTCCATCGCCGTCATTGGTGCCGGAGTCACCGGCACTGGCACCGCTTGGCATCTTGCTGGGCAAGGGCATAAAGTTTTGCTTGCGGACCCATTGCTGGCCAGGCCGATCCCGTCCAAGCCAGCTGATCGTGATCTGAATGGCAGCACCGCATCTCTTGGCGTGCTGATGGGCCATGCCTTCCGGCGTTCGAGCGGCCGGGCCTGGAGGCTGCGTCAACGCAGCATGACGCTTTGGCCGTCGTGGGTTGAGCAACTGAATCATCCGGAGTCGCCGCTGCAGCTGGAGACTCCGTTGATTCAACTCGCCAGCGACGCGGAAGAAGCACAGCGGATGCAACAGCTTGCAGATTCAAGACCCGATTCAGGACTGCAGTTCATCACCAACAAAAAGCTTGAGCAGGCTGATCCGCCATGGCCACAGGCTGGTCATGGGGCGATGCTGTCGAAACGTGATGGACGGATCGATCCGCTGCAGCTGCTTCGAGCCCTGAGACGAAGCCTGGTTGAGCACAACATCGAACTACGAGCGACAGAGGTTGTGGAACTGCTGCGGCAAAGCAGCTCAGATCGGAGCCAGTGGAGGCTCCTCACTGCAGACGGAGGGATCGACGACTTCGATGTGGTGGTGATCTGTTCTGCTTTGGGCAGCACCAAACTGCTGCAGAGCCTTGGGCATCAACGTCCCATGGATGCCGTGCTCGGACAGGTGCTTGAACTTCAGCTCAACAAGCCAGCCAAGCCATGGTCAGGGTGGCCAGCAGTGCTCACCTGCGGCGGCATCAATCTGATTCCCCAGGGGCAGAACCGCCTGTGGATCGGAGCCACGCTGGAGCCTGGCGTGACAGCGGATCCTGCAGCCCAAGAGACCATGAAACGGCTCAACGACCTGGCCCCGGCATGGCTGGAAGACTCCCAGCTGCTCGGCCAATGGCATGGCTTGCGTGCACGACCACGAGAACGACCTGCTCCACTGTTGGAAGAGCTCGAACCTGGGCTGCTGCTGGCGTCAGGGCACTACCGCAACGGCGTGTTGCTGACACCCGCAACCGCTGAATGGGTTGGCCAGCACGTTGATCAACAATCGATAACCAGCCCTTAAATCGGGTCTCATCGCATTGCAATAAGTTCAATCCGGGTGTTCTTCACTCTCCATCGATTTTTTAGAAGAGTTCATGCAACGCTCTTTTCTCACGAGAACGCTCACTGTCATCTCGGGTATGGCCGCAGGACTCAGCCTGGCTGCTTGCTCCACAGGTGGTGGTGGTGATGAAAAAGTCCAGGGCCAGCTCTCCGCAGCAGGCGCTTCCTTCCCTGCGGCTATTTACCAGCGATGGTTTCAGGGATTGTCGTCCCATGGTGTGAATGTCAATTACCAGTCAGTGGGTTCAGGTGCTGGTGTCCGTCAATTCACCGCAGAAACGGTCGATTTCGGCGCCTCCGACAAACCGATGAAGCCCGAAGCCATTGCCAAGGTGAGTCGCGGTGTGGTGCAGATCCCCATGACCGCCGGGGCGATCGCCGTGGCTTACAACAACCCCGGCTGCGATTTATCACTCACCCAAAAGCAACTGGCAGGGATTTTTCTCGGGCAGATCACGAACTACAGCGCACTCGGATGTGATGACAAGGCGATCAACATTGTTCACCGTTCCGACGGCTCCGGCACCACCTACAACTTCACGAAACATCTGGAAGCCATTAGCCCTGAGTGGAAAAAGGATGTTGGCGCAGACAAGTCGGTCAAATGGCCAACCGGTGTTGGAGCCAAAGGCAATGAGGGTGTCTCCGCCCAGCTGAATCAAATCGCTGGAGGCATCGGTTACGTGGAATTGGCCTATGTGAAGGGTGATCTGCAGGCCGCTGCAGTGCAGAACGCTTCGGGTGAACAGGTGAAGCCCACCAATGCCACGGCCAGCGAAGCTCTGGGTTCCATTGACCTCGGCCCCGATCTGATCGGAGGTAATCCCAATCCCAAAGCGGGCTATCCGATCGTCACCTTCACCTGGGTGCTGGCCTACAAAACTGGCAACGACGACAAAACGACAATGTTGAGGAAGACCTTCAACTACATGCTGTCCGAAGAAGCACAGTCGCAGGCTCCCGAGCTGGGCTACGTCTCATTGCCACCTGATGTGGTGAACCAATCCAAAGCCGCAGCCGATTCCATCAACTGAACGATCGCAACCTCTCGATCAACTGCGTCTAGACCAACTTGCAAATCAAAAGGGAGCGAATGCTCCCTTTTGATGCAACAAACAACTCCGTCTGATCACAGACGGGGGGAAAACAAGAGGATTCAGACCACGTGTGATTGGCCTTAAAAAATCACTTGGATTCCGTGAATTCAGCGTCGATCACATCATCGCCGGACTCACCAGATCCAGAACCCCCTCCGGGAGTCGCGCCTGAGTCGCCACCAGGAGCAGCGCCGGCTTCAGCACCAGCCTGCTGATACACAGAGGCTCCCACGGTGTAAAGCTCCTGCTGCAGTTCCTCAAGCAGGGGCTTCATCGCGTCGTAATCCTCCTTCTCAGTGGCTTCCTTGAGCTTGGTGCGCTTCTCCTCCACCTTGGTCTTGGCATCTGCATCGACCTTGTCGCCCAGCTCCTCCATCTGCTTTTCAGCTTGATAAACGAGGGTTTCAGCCTGGTTCTTGAGATCGATCCGCTCGCGCTTCTCCTTGTCAGCGCTGGCGTTGGCTTCAGCATCCTTGACCATGGTTTCCACCTCGGAGTCGCTGAGGGTGGAGGCTCCGGTGATGGAGATGGATTGCTCCTTGCCGCTGCCCTTGTCCTTGGCGGTGACGCTGAGAATGCCGTTGGCATCAATGTCGAAGGTCACTTCGATCTGAGGCACACCGCGGGGAGCAGCGGGAATGCCATCAAGACGGAAGGTTCCAAGGCTCTTGTTGTCGGACGCCATCTCGCGCTCACCCTGGAGCACGTGAATCTCCACGTTGGTCTGACCATCCACAGCAGTGGAGTAGGTCTCAGACTTCTTGGTGGGCACCGTGGTGTTGCGGGTGATCATCTTGGTCATCACACCACCGAGGGTCTCCACACCCAGAGAAAGAGGGGTGACGTCCAGCAACAGGATGTCCTTCACCTCACCGGCGAGCACACCGCCCTGGATGGCAGCACCCACGGCCACCACCTCGTCAGGGTTCACCGTCTGATTGGGATCCTTACCAGTCACTCGCTTGACCAGCTCGAGCACCGCCGGAATCCGGGTGGATCCGCCCACCATCACAATCTCGTCCAGCTCACCGGACGACAACTTGGCGTCCTTGAGTGACTGCTCAACAGGGACGCGGCAGCGATCAATCAACTTGGAGGCCAGCTCCTCGAACTTGCCACGGGTCAGGGTGAGGTCGAGATGCTTGGGCCCTTCTGGGGTGGCCGTGATGAACGGCAGATTGATCTCACTCTGGGTGGCGCTGGAAAGTTCAATCTTGGCTTTTTCAGCAGCTTCGGTGAGGCGCTGGAGAGCCTGCTTGTCCTGACGCAGATCGATGCCTTCATTCGACTTGAAGGTGTCGGCCAGGTGATCGACGATCACCTTGTCAAAGTCATCACCGCCGAGGTGGGTGTCACCCGAGGTGGACAGAACCTCAAAAACGCCATCGCCAACCTCGAGAACCGAAACGTCGAAGGTGCCGCCGCCAAGGTCGAAGACCAGGATCCGCTCATTGCTCTTTTTGTCGAGCCCGTAAGCCAAAGCCGCTGCGGTGGGCTCGTTGATGATGCGCAGCACCTCAAGGCCGGCAATCTTGCCCGCATCCTTGGTGGCCTGACGCTGGGAATCATTGAAGTAGGCGGGAACGGTGATCACCGCCTGGGTCACAGACTCTCCGAGGTACTTGCCGGCATCCTCTGCCAGCTTGCGCAGCACCTGGGCGGACACCTCCTCAGGGGCGAACTGCTTCTCGAGAACCGGACACTTCACCTTCACATTGGAGCCGGCTTTCTCAACCGAATAACTCACTTCCTTCGACTCTTCGTTCACCTCATCGACCCGACGGCCGATGAAACGTTTCACGGAATAGAACGTGTTGTCGGGATTCATGACCGCCTGACGCTTGGCGATCTGACCCACCAGTTGATCCTGGTTCTTGGTGTAGGCCACCACCGACGGCGTGGTGCGGAAGCCCTCGGCATTGGCGATCACAGTGGGCTTGCCACCCTCCATCACCGACACACAACTGTTGGTGGTTCCGAGATCGATTCCGACAACCTTGCCCATCCGTGCCTCCTTGCTTCGCGTAGTGACTGATTAGATCCTCTGCATCTTCGGCAGAGGCAATGCCTCCAGGCGAGGTGTGGTTCCCGAACAGGCCGATGAGGCAGCAGGCTGGTGCACAGGATTGTGCGACTCGCAATGATCAGCGGAACCACAGGACTGATCGGCTTGCTCGGACAACCCGTGAGCCATTCCCTGTCACCGGTGATGCATAACGCCGCGCTGAAAGCGATGCATCTCGATTGGCGTTACCTGGCGTTGCCCTGTGAAGCGGATGATCTGAAGACAGTGCTCAACGGACTGCAAGCCGTGGGTTGCCGCGGGCTGAACGTGACCATTCCGCACAAGCAGCAGGCAGCAGACCTCTGCCGGGAGCTGAGCCCTCTGGCCAAGCGACTGGGGGCCGTGAACACGCTCACGCCTCTTAAAGAGGGTGGATGGCATGGCCATAACACCGATGCCGAGGGTTTTCTGGCACCACTGCAGTCGTCTCCAGACCTGTGGCAAGGGGCGGAAGCTGTGGTGCTGGGCTGCGGTGGCAGCGCCCGAGCCGTGGTGGCCGGGCTGCAGCAACTTCCTCTGAGCACGATTCATGTGGCCGGTAGACGCCCTGACGCGCTGGAAACCTTTCTGGGCGACCTGACGTCCGACCAGGGCAACGACAGCGTGCCGCTGATCGGTATGGCCCTCGAAGCAGACCCGCTCAACCGGATCTTGAAACGATCGAAGCTTGTGGTGAACACCACTCCCGTGGGGATGCAGGGTCACGGGGATGACAACGCCATGCCGCTCGGCAGAGATCTTTGGACAGGCGTTGATGCATCCATGACCTTCTATGACCTGATCTACACACCACGACCAACGCCTTGGCTGATGCTGGGGCAACAGCTTGGATGCCCCAGCATCGATGGACTGGAAATGCTGGTTCAACAGGGAGCTGCCGCCCTGCGTCGATGGTCGGGCCGCGCGGATGTCCCGGTTGCGCTGATGCGCGAAGAAGCGCTTCGAAGCCTGAATGCGGATCAGGTTCTACCTGAAAGATTCACGGACTGAAGCAACGTTGTGAGTCACAAGACCTACGCTCGGGCCACTGTTGAGGCTGCGATGCCCATTCCCGCCTGGCAACGGTTCCTGGGTGTACTGGTGTACGTCCTGCCCTGGAGCGATGCAATTCCGTTCGGCAGCCATCTGATGGGTCAGTTCCCCTGGATGCAGTGGCTCACCCTGCCTGCATTGCCTCTCGTGCTGCTCGAACGGGGCATCCCCTTCGGAAATCTGCTGGTGTTCTTCCTGCTGTTCCTGGCTGTGGTGCGCAATCCAAACGTGCCCTACTTCCTACGCTTCAACACGCTCCAGGCCCTGCTGGTCGACATCATCGTGGTGCTGCTCGGCTACGCCTTTGGCATCCTGCTGCAACCACTCAGCAGTGGTCTGATGCTGCGCACCCTGTCGAGCACGGTGGTGGTGGCGGTGCTGGCTGTGGTGATCTTCGCTTTGATCGAATGCATCCGCGGCAGAGAACCTGATCTACCAGGATTGAGCCAGGCTGTTCGCATGCAGCTCTACTGAATGTGTCAACCCCAAGGAGATAGGCTGTTGGATCCGTCGCTCACGCAGTGAGCCTTCAGTCCCTGTCGGATCTGTCTCCATGACCCAGACGCCTTACTACGAGACCATGTACATCCTTCGTCCGGACATTCCGGAAGAGGAAGTTGAGTCTCATCTCACCAAGTACCGCGACATCCTGGTCGAAACCGGTGCTGATGTCCTGGACAACCAGATGCGCGGCAAGCGTCGCCTCGCCTATCCGATCGCAAAGCACAAGGAAGGCATCTACGTTCAGCTGAGCCACAACGGTGATGGACAGCAGGTTGCTGTTCTTGAGAAAGCCATGCGCCTCAGCGAAGACGTGATCCGTTATCTCACCGTCAAGCAAGACGGACCTCTGCCGGCTCCCCGCGTGGCTCCAGGCACTGAAGCCGCTGCACAGCCCGAAACAGCCGAAGCTTCCGCCTAAATCCAAGGCATTGTTCAACTGCTGACCGAGCGATAGCGTTCGGTCATGCAGCCTCCCGACGCCAACCATCAGGCACCATTACCTCTCTGGGATCCATCACCGGAGCCGGTTCAGGCTGATCCATACCAGGAAGACGACAACGATGCTCTGCGAGCGCGCATCGTTGAACTTGAGCAGATGGTTGAACACTATGAAGCACTGCTGAGTGAGCTCCCTGATCTGTTTGAGCGCAAGTTTCAGCAACGCCTGGAACCACTGATGGAGCGTTACCGCCTGCTGGCACGAGCTCAACAGATCCTGGGCGAACCTGCTCTGCCCCTGATTGAAGAGCCCTCAAAGCCGCTGCCAGAGATCCCCATTCCCCTTCTGGAGCGCTGGCGCAGCACAAGACACAACAATCGAAGGCGTGCCGATCGGCACGCCGCCTGATTCAGCAGGCAACTGCCTGACGGCTAACGGCGTCGCGCTGCCGACCAGATCCGGATGGGCAATCCCCAGATGTAGATGAAACCCTCTGCTGCGCGGTGATCGAATTGATCGTCGCTGCCGTAGGAGGCCATCTCAGGAACGTAAAGGCTGCTGTCGCTGGAGCTGCGCCCCGTGACGATGGCATTGCCCTTGTGCAGACGCAGGCGGACCGTGCCATTCACGTGGGTCTGGGTGCGATCCATGAATCCATCAAGCGCTTCCTTGAGCGGTCCGAACCAGAGGCCCTGATACACCAGGTCCGCCCACTGCATCTCCAGCTGACGCTTGGTACGAAGCACATCGGCTGCCAGGGTGAGGCTCTCCAGTTCCTGATGGGCCTGGATCAGCAGCAGCAGACCGGGGGTTTCATAGATCTCACGGCTCTTGATGCCGACCACTCGGTTCTCGATCATGTCGAGCCTGCCGATGCCATGCATTCCAGCCAGTCGGTTGGCTTCACGGATCAGCTCAACCGGTGCCAGCCGCACGCCATCAATACTGACCGGATTACCAGCCTCGAAGCCGATTTCAATCTCCTGAGCCTGAGACGGTGCCGCATCCACGGACACGCTCATGGCAAACACTTCTTCGGGAGGCGCAACCATCGGATCCTCAAGCGGACCCGCTTCAACGCTGCGGCCCAGCAGATTGAGGTCGATTGAATAGGGAGACTTCTTACTCACTGGAGCGGGAACCCCGCAACGCTCGCCATAGGCAATCGTTTCCTCACGGCTCATTCCCCATTCACGGGCAGGGGTGAGCACCTTCAGATCAGGAGCCAAGGCAGCGATCGCCACGTCAAATCGCACCTGATCGTTTCCCTTGCCGGTGCACCCATGAGCCACGGCATCGGCGCCAACCTCCCGTGCCACCTCCACCAGACGTCGGGCAATCAGCGGACGCGCCAGTGCTGTGGATAGTGGATAACGACCCTCGTACAAAGCATTGGCCCGGATCGCTGGAAAAGCGAACTCCTCGATGAAGGGTTGAATGAGGTCACCAACCAGGGACTGACTTGCACCAGCGTCCAGAGCCTTGAGACGAATCGGCTCCAGCTCATCGCCCTGACCGAGGTCTGCAGCAAAGGTGATCACCTCGTCGACTCCCCACTCCTGCTTGAGGTAGGGAATGCAGACACTGGTGTCCACACCTCCGGAATACGCGAGCACAACCTTCTTGGCGCGTCCCATCAAGCGGACTCCTGATCTGTATCGGAACTATTCCGATTCTCCACTCCCGCGGGACGACCACAGCAGCCATCCCGCCATCAGTCCTGAAGGCATCAACAGCAGAACCAGGATTGGAATGGCACTGGGCTCAAGAGGCTGAGGATGTTGCTGTCCCCAAAATCGCAGCAACGCGCTGATCAGCAGAGAGATTCCCCAGACAGAAGCGAGAATCACCGCTTTCTTCAAGGACTGGAAATGCGCGGTCTTCTATGATGAAGGATTGGCTCTGAAGATTTTGTCCTCAGCTCTCACGGACTTGAGCGCCCTCGACAACGTCAACCCGGCCCTGACCCGCTACGGACGCAAGGAGCCTGCACCAGTGCTTCCGCTGCGCGAGGAGCCCGATCTGCTGAGCTGGCTTGAAACCAGTGGTCGCCTGGTGGAGGACGAAGAGTCCAATTCACCCGAGGTGAGCACGGTGGAAGAAGAGGAACTCTCCGCGCTGATGGGTGAAAAAGAGGACTACAAGGCTGACGAAGAGAACGAAGAAAACTGGGAAGACTGACCTAGTGTCCCAGCGATTCGTCTTCGGGACTTGAGCGCTTCTGCGGACCGATCCACCCGTCTCGACGGCCGGGTTCCAGCTGCTGTGTTGATCACAGTGGTGGTGATGGTGGCCTTTGCGTCAGATCGCTGGATTCCCAACAGCCTGCTGAGCCTGCCCCTGCTCACGGCCACGCTGATTTCTGCCGTTGTGACCTGGTGGGGAGCACCTCGGCTGCGAGCTCTGAAGATGGGCCAGGTGATCCGAACAGAGGGTCCTGAAGCACATCAAAGTAAATCCGGCACTCCAACCATGGGAGGCCTTCTCGTCGTTCCCGTTGGAGTGATTGCGGGATGCCTGATCAGCTGGGAAGGACGCAGCGCCGAGCAGCTGCTGGCTGTTGGACTGGTCACGCTGGCTTACATGGTGATCGGTGGCATCGATGACTGGAGCAGCCTGACCAAACGCACCAACACAGGCCTAAAACCCAGAGGAAAAATTGTGCTGCAGAGTGCCGCGGCCATGCTGTTTCTTGGTTGGTCAGCCTGGCAGGGGTGGATCCCTGAGGCGGTCGTTCTGCCCCTCGGGATGGCCATTCCTTTCGGCTTACTGATCTGGCCACTGGGATTGTTCGTTTTCCTTGCGGAAAGTAATGCCACCAATCTCACTGATGGACTGGACGGCCTGGCCTCAGGCTGTGGCGCCCTTGTGTTCACGGGTCTAGGACTGCAGTTAATGCTGCGCGGCAACGAGGGTGACCCTGCGTTGGCAGCGTTCTGCATGGCGATGGCCGGTTGCTGGCTCGGCTTTCTGATTCACAACCGCAACCCAGCAAGGGTGTTCATGGGAGATACGGGCTCCCTGGCAATGGGTGCCTCACTCAGTGCCGTGGCCTTGCTGTCCAACAGCCTCTGGCCCCTATTGGTGATGGGTGGCGTGTTCCTCGCTGAATCACTGTCGGTGATCATCCAGGTGTGGGTGTTCAAAGCGACCAAAGGGCCGGATGGTGTAGGTCGCAGGGTGTTCCGTATGGCCCCACTCCATCACCATTTCGAACTGGGTGGAATATCCGAGCAGATTGTGGTGCCGATGTTCTGGCTTGCGACAGCAGCTCTGGTCATTCTTGGTATCGTTCTCCGCCCTACCTGAGCCGGCCAACCATGAGTTATTTCACCTGGAAGGAAGCAGGTCTGACCTCCGACTGCTCCAGCCTTGAGGCGATGGCCTCGCGTTTCGAAGAGGCCGCCAGCCTGATGCGGCGCATGGCCGACAGGGGATTTGTGCTGGAACAACGCAATGGCGCACAACACATCACCCACACAGATGCCGACATCTTCCAATCGTGGGGATTTGTGAACGAAGAACCGGCGGAGCGCCAACTGACCCTAATGCACGAACTTGAATCCTGAACTGGTTGCACTCAGACCCTCGTGCGCAAGGCTCCAACCAACCAGACGATGACAAAGGCCAAAAGCGACGCACCCAGATAAATCAAAGCCCATTTCTGGACTGTGGCGATCTCCCAGCCAAAGATCAGCCCATCAGCGGCATCTCCAGCCGTCGTGAAGGCGACGGGAGTGAAGCTCAGTGATGGGAGCATCAGGCGTGGAGCGAGGATCAATCCATGCTGCCCTGAAAAAGGCCATGACGACGTTTCCCGCCACCGTGATGCTGTTAGGCAGTGGTGAACTGGGCAAAGAGGTGGCCATTGCCGCCCAGCGCCTGGGCTGCAGGGTGATCGCCTGCGATCGCTATGCCGGGGCACCGGCCATGCAGGTGGCAGATCTGGCGGAGGTGCTGCCGATGAACGAACCTGAGGCACTGCTGGAGGTGGTGCGGCGCCACAGACCCAGCGTGGTGATTCCAGAGATTGAGGCTCTGGCCGTGAATGCCCTGGCCGAACTGGAGGCGGAAGGCATCACCGTGATTCCCACGGCCCGCGCCACTGCCGTGACCATGAACCGTGATCGCATCCGCGACCTGGCAGCAGAAGAGCTCAAGCTGCGCACCGCTCGCTTCGCCTATGCGGCTAGTGCCGAAGACCTGCATCAAGCTGCAGCACCATTGGGCTGGCCGGTGGTTGTCAAACCGGTGATGAGTTCCTCCGGGAAGGGGCAGAGCGTGGTGAGAAGCGCCGAGGATCTTGATCAAGCCTGGGAGGTGGCAATCGCCAACGCACGTGGCACCTCCAACCAGGTGATTGTGGAAGAGTTTCTGCGCTTTGATCAGGAGATCACACTGCTCACCATCCGCCAAAACGACGGTTCAACACTGTTCTGTCCACCGATCGGACATGAACAGGCCAACGGTGACTATCAATGCAGCTGGCAGCCTGCCCAACTGAGCGAAGAGCAGTTGCAGCGTGCCCAGACCATGGCGCGCACGGTGACAGACAACCTGGGAGGAACAGGTTTGTTCGGGGTGGAGTTCTTTCTCTGCGGCGACGAGGTGATTTTTTCAGAGCTGTCTCCTCGTCCCCATGACACGGGTCTGGTCACTCTGATCAGCCAGAACCTCAGTGAGTTCGAACTGCATCTGAGAGCTGTACTTGGTTTGCCCATCCCAACGATCCGCTGTGCCGCGGCCGCAGCCAGCAGAGTGATCCTCGCGGACCGCCATGGCAGCCAGGTGAGCTACAGCGGCCTGGAGTCAGCCCTGAGCGAACCCGACACCAGAGTGTTGTTGTTCGGAAAAGAGGAGGCCCGACCGGGTCGGCGCATGGGTGTGGCCCTGGCTTGCGGCGACCAAAGGGCTGATGCTCAGGCTAAAGCCGATCGCAGCGCTGGTGCTGTGACGCTTCAGATCAAGGACTAATCCAGCCGGGACCGTGCGCTGAGGAAGCGGTAGTGCTGGAGACCCTCCAGTACGCCCATCAGGCGGGAGCGATTGGCGAAATAAACACGCTGCTGATGGCGACAACCATCCAGGCAGGGGTCATGGTCAGCGGTGACCACCGCCGCCGGCAGTCCTCGGAGCAGCTCCACATCGCCCTGCTGACTGGCCACCACCAGAATGTGTTCCAGAGGCAAACCCCAACGCAGCGAGAGAAAGCGAATCGCCTCACTGCGTGATGCCCGCATGGGCAGCACATCCAGGAACCAGTGGCAGAGCAGTTGAGGCCTTGCAGGCAGACCGCTCTGACGCAAACGCTGGCGGATCAATGGCAACACGGAAGGGCCCGGTTGCTGCAGCAGATAGCTGACCTTGAACTGACCCTGATGCTCTCGTTTCTGCAGTTTGATGTGATCCCCAAGATCGGAGAGGGTCCGCTCCACAGACTCGCGTTGCCAGTCAACACCGATCTGAGCCTGCCAGAAGCGATCCGCCTGCTCCTCCTGGCCGTAGTGAATCTGAGTGCCCGCCTGGGTGATCCAGACCTGCGGGTCAGGCAGATGAAGCTCCGCAAAACGCTGCCGGGCCGCAGCGAGAGGCCGTCCGGTCACGATGCCGAAACCTGTCTGGGCAGCCTGGGCAGAGGGTGCCACCAGCTGTTGACGCAGATTCTGCAGATCATTGAGATCCGGCTGTTCAAGACTGCTGTCGAGATCCAGAAGCAGCAGACGGGAACCGAAAGGACTCAGACCCGCTGGTGTCGCCAGCAGCTGCGAGGAAACAGTCACCGTGTTCGAGCGCTTCAGACGCTCTTGCATCAGCGCCAGGTAACTACAGACATGTACATCCCAGCTGTAGTGACGACTGACAGCCTCCACGCCGTTGTCACTCCACCTCCGCCAACGATCGCGATCAGCACCGGCGCGCTCCAAACCATCCTGGAGTGATTCCCTGTCGGTCACGTCAACCACAAGCCCGTTATCGCAACGGCTGAGAATCTCTCGAGGACCACCGTCATCGGTGGCCACCATCGGCAGACCTGATGCCGCAGCCTCCAGCAGCGTGAGACCGAAAGGCTCCGTCAGTGCTGGATTAACGAACAAGCCGCGTTGGGCCGCTGCCCAGCGATAAATGGCCGGAACCTGATCACGGCGATGGTGCTTGGGGTAGGCAACGAAGCCGTAGAGGTCATAACGGTCGACCAGATCAAAGATCTGTTGAAACACCTCCCGCTGCTGACGGTCCATC
Organism: Synechococcus sp. BIOS-E4-1; assembly: GCF_014279995.1. Lineage (NCBI taxonomy): Bacteria > Bacillati > Cyanobacteriota > Cyanophyceae > Synechococcales > Synechococcaceae > Synechococcus > Synechococcus sp. BIOS-E4-1. The sequence goes on from NZ_CP047935.1 coordinate 3,302,880, forward strand.
TGGCGGGAATCATCACGATTGCCCAGCACGAGCACCAGGTTGTGGCGCTGCCGAAGGACCGCAGATCGACCAAAGGCTTCAACCAGCGCAGGAATGTTTTTGCGCCGGTCCGCACGGCAGATGGCCAGCAGAGGTGGACGCTCAGGCTCTCTTAAAAACGAACTCAGCAGCTCTGAGACCTCGGAGAATTCATCCGGGTTGCCGTGAGGGTGAAAACGTCTGCTGTCGACACCCGGTGGCACAACCTCAGCATGCTCAGGCTTGAAGCATCCATAACGGGCGTATTGCTCATCACGCTCCTGTCGCGTGCTGGTGATCACCAGATCGGCATGGGCGAGAGCCAGCTCTTCGGCATCGATGCGCCGACTGATCGAATAATTCTGCTCGATCTGTTCATGCTCTCCACCCGCCGCAAGCAGACGACGCAATTTCTCACGTCCCAGGGAATGGCCCGTGTAGGCAAGAGGAATTCCCAGACGACGACTGACCAGGGCCCCCACATAGCCGGCATCGGCGTAATGGGCATGAATCCAGTCGGGGCGATTGTCACTTTCCCGAAGATGACGAACCAGCTGATCGGCCAGCTCATCCAGATACGGCCAAAGCTGTTCCTTACGCAAGTAACGCCGAGGTCCAAAACTGAACCGACGGATCGATGCACCAGGTGCAATCGGCTCTTGAGATCTGGAATAGTCGAGAGACACGCGCCGATCCTGGATCAGACGTGTGACGACCTCGACATGATCCACCTCGGCTCTGTTGGCCAGGCTGCGGGCCAGTTCCAACACATAGAGGGTCTGACCTCCGGTGTCTGCGTCACGGCCAAGCTCCAGATCCTGGGAGCGAAACAAGCCGTGGAGATGAAGATGCAGCAGCTTCAGTCCCACAAGACCTCCAACACGTTCAGGAACAGGTCCTGGTGTCCGATCAAGGATTAGGTGATATGGAACTTGGAAAAGATGAAAACAATCTGATAACTGAAAAAGCTCAACTCGGTGGCATGCCCAGATTGCTTGACTTCAACAGGCTTTAAGGCAGACCAGGACTACTACTTGCGATTTTTTTAGATGAAGAAATGCGGACAAAATTGGCTTGGTTACAACAGCGAGATGCCGTAAAGAATTTTCATAATTGACCAGTGACATCAATGAGTGGCACACGTTGATGACCCCAACCGCCGCCCTTGAAGCTGAGCGAATCGGTGATTCCGAGATGGTCATTAATCCAGGCAAGAATCAGGGGCCCCAGCACCGGTGGTTGTTCGGCACCCACTGGAGCCCAGAGATTGAAGTGATCACCGCCTGCGGCCAGCACGATGCGATGACCATTCGCCAGAGGCTGACCATTGCGAAGTGGAACGACCGCTTCAGGATCCGATGGAACAACCCAATCACGGGTGCCGCTCACCAACAGCGCCTTGGCATGCATCGAAGGACCGCTGGATTCATCAAACAACAGACGCAGAGGCGGACTTACCACAACCACGGATCGAACTCTCGTGTCACCCAGCGATCCCTGATCAGCACCTTTGAGCCAGCTGCACTGCAGAACCCAGCTCAGGTTGCGGTCTGGATCACGAGGATCCTGACAACGGGAGCTCAGCTTGCGGCTCGTGGTCTGAAGACCACCTAACTGCAAAGCCGCGGTGGCACCCCAGGAATGACCCACAACCGCCACTGAATCGGTTTGAACAGACGAACCAGAGAGCAAGCTGCCCGTTTCGACCGCATCAATCACGGCAGTGACGTCCAGGGGGCGCAAGCGCAGTTCCTCGGATGCCGGCGGTGGCTGTTTACCTTCAAGCAGTGACTCCTGCTGCTTGGAATCACTACCCGGGTGACCTGGGAGCACTACGGAATAACCATGGGCAGCGAGCAGATGGGCCCAGCCCTCGAAACTGGAAGGTGCATCCCATAGCCCATGGGAAATCACCACCAGTCGACCATTGGACAATCCGGTCGGGGAAATCACCGTGACCTGCAGGGGCTGCGGACGATGGTTCACCGCAATGGAACGTTGTCGGCGGGTCCAGCCGGATGCGGCCGCAGCGACGATCGTTGAAGCAACAGGCTCGGCTGCGCTGCCCTTGTGCACCAGGTCCCTTGCATCGTCCTGGTTGCCTCTCAGTCTCTTGGCGTAAAAAGCGAGCTCCTGGAGATTGATCGACAGCTCATCTCCCGGAACATGACGCAGGAATCCGAGCAGATGGGGCTCATCATCCCGATAGGCCGCGGCCAAAGCCTCAGACACCATGCGCCCGCTGGTGTCGACCGGAAGACCCTTGACCTCCACCAATTCAGAGGCAGTGAGAAGAAGCTGCTCAAACAGAGGGTGCCCGAGGGATTGGCGGACAATGCTGCTGGTCTCTTCAGGGAGCGGTGCCGTCAGCAAAGCCTCGATCAGCTTCTGCACTGATCCATCGCCTGCCCAATCCAGCTCCTGAAGATCTGGATTGGAGTCGATCAACTGCTGGGCATTGGTGGCCTGACTCAAATCCAGGCTGATGCTCTCATCCAGCAAAGGCAAGGTGAAGGTGAGGCGCTCAACTGCCGCCACCGGTTGAGCGACCAGCAGCGAAGCCAAGGCTGCAACCAGGCCACGCAAGCGGAAACACGGGAAGGACGTCATGCCGCCAGAGAAACCGTCTGAGGGGGATGCTGCTCCAGAACCCTGGCGAGATAGCGACCGGTGTGACTGGTTGGGTGCTGGGCCACCTCTTCCGGCGTTCCGCAGGCCACCAACTGTCCACCGCGATCACCACCCTCTGGACCAAGATCAATCAACCAGTCGGAACAACGGATCACATCGAGATTGTGCTCGATGCAGATGATCGAGTTTCCTTTATCCACAAGACGCTGCATCACATCCATCAGCTTGTGCACGTCATAGAAACTCAGGCCTGTGGTGGGCTCATCGATCAGGTAAAGCGTCTTGCCGGTGGCCCTGCGGGACAGTTCAGTGGCCAACTTCACCCGTTGCGCCTCACCGCCGGAGAGCGTGGGTGCCGGCTGCCCAAGTTTCACGTAACCGAGACCCACATCCACCAGGGTCCGCAATCGGTCAGCCGCCTGCGGAATCGCAGAAAACACGTCGGCGGCCTGCTCAACGGTCATCTCCAGAACCTCCGCGATGGTGTGCCCCTTGTAGGTGACCTGAAGAGTCTCCCGATTGAATCGGGCGCCCTTGCAGACATCGCACTGCACATAAACATCCGGCAGGAAGTTCATTTCGATCACGTTGACCCCCTGTCCGCGGCAGGCTTCGCAGCGACCACCCTTGACATTGAAACTGAACTGACCCACCTGATAGCCGCGGGCCTTGGCTTCAACCGTGGCTGCAAACACCTGACGGATCGGATCAAACGCACCGGTGTAGGTGGCGGGGTTGGAGCGGGGAGTCCTGCCGATCGGTGACTGATCGATCACGATCACCTTGTCGATCGACTTGAGTCCACGCAGCTCACCGAGGCCGTTGGGGAAAGGAACCTTATGGCCGAGGCCATGCTCAAGGGCAGGATGAAGCAACTCATTCACGAGCGTGCTCTTGCCACTGCCGCTCACCCCAGTGATGGAGACAAGACGTCCGAGCGGAAACTCCACGCTCAGATCTTGGAGGTTGTTGCGATTGCAGTTGAGCAGCTTGAGGCTGCGAGTGCCTGCCGAGCGACGTTCCGAAGGAGTGGGAATGCTGCGCTCTCCACTCAGGTAGGCACCGGTGATCGATTGATCGGCATCCAGCAGATCTTGCAGGGAACCCTCGGCCACGATGTGACCGCCATGCACCCCAGCTCCGGGGCCAATGTCCACGAGATGATCGGCTGCGCGGATCGTGTCCTCATCGTGTTCGACCACAACCAGGGTGTTGCCTAGATCACGCAGCCGTTCAAGGGTGGCCAGCAGGCGGTCATTGTCCCTTTGGTGCAAACCGATGCTCGGCTCATCGAGCACGTAGAGCACTCCAGTGAGCCCAGCTCCGATCTGAGTCGCCAGACGGATCCGCTGTGCTTCACCGCCGGAGAGGGTCATCGCCGGCCGATCAAGGCTCAGATAGTCCAGACCGACATCCAGTAAAAAACGCAATCGCATGCGGATCTCCCGCAGCACGAGATCTCCGATCTGAATCTGACGGTTCGTGAGCAGTGGTTCACTGCTCTCAAAGGCGCCCACGCCCATCAACTGCTCAATCCGTTCAAGGGTCTGGCCCACGCTCACAGCCGTGAGATCCGTGATTCGGAAGCAGCCCATGCGCACGGCCAATGCTTCCGGCCGCAGTCGTTTGCCGGCACAACTGGAACAGGGAACCAGTTCCAGAAATTTCTCCAGCTTCTGACGCTGGGCCTCGCCACTGGCATCACGCAACTGGCGCTCAAGAATCGGCAGGATTCCCTCAAAGGGACGCTGATATCCGCCATTTCCCTTGCGATAACGGCTGTCAGCCTGAATCAGGATCGGTTCGCGACTGCCATTGAGCAGCACATCCTGCTGGTCTTCAGTCAGTTCCTTCCAGGGAGTCTTGATCTCGAAGCCAAAGGCCTCCCCGACGGAATAAAGCAGGGAGAAGTAATAGGAGTTGTCTTTTTCAGCCCAGGGAGCCACTGCGGCATAAACCGGCAGTGACGGATCCGGAACCACGCGCTCCGGAGTGAACTTGCGCAGGTGACCGATGCCATGGCAGGCCTCGCAAGCACCGTAAGGACTGTTGAAAGAGAACAGTCTCGGTGAAAGCTCTTCGATGATTGCCCCATGTTCGGGACAGGCGAAATTCTCGGAATACAAACGCTCCCGGTCGACTCCCTCAGGAAGTTGCTCGTCCTTTTTGGGCACCACCTCAACGATGGCTAAACCATCTCCGCGTTTCAGGGAGGTGCGCAAGGAGTCGGTGAGCCGTTCCTGAATTCCCTCGCGAGCAACAAGCCGATCCACCACCACTTCAATGTTGTGGCTTTGGTTCTTGTCGAGTTCGATGTTGTCGGCCAGCTCGCGCACTTCTCCATCGATCCGCACCCGGGCAAAACCCTCAGCGGCCAACCCGCTGATCAGCTTGGCGTGGGTGCCCTTTTTGCCACGCACAACCGGAGCAAGCAGTTGATAACGCGTGGATTCAGGCAAGGTGAGGATCTGATCGACCATTTCATCAATGGTCTGGGGCCGGATCGGCCGATCACACTTCGGGCAATGGGGATCGCCGGCCCGACCGAACAACAGGCGCAGATAATCCTGAATCTCAGTGACGGTTCCGACAGTCGAACGAGGGTTGTGACTGGTGGATTTCTGATCGATCGAGATCGCCGGGGAGAGCCCCTCGATGGCATCAACATCAGGCTTGTCAACCTGGCCTAGAAACTGACGGGCATAGGCGGAAAGACTCTCGACATAGCGACGCTGACCCTCAGCGAAAATCGTGTCGAAAGCCAGGGAGCTTTTACCGCTACCGCTGACTCCGGTGAACACCACCATCTTGTTGCGAGGGATGGTGAGATCAACGTTCTTGAGATTGTGCTGACGAGCACCACGAACGCGGATCACGTCCTCTTCTGATCCAGTCGTGAGTTTCACCGGCTCTGCCGAAGACGAGGCCTTTGATTTGGGAGCGGGTCGCCCCATACGGCTGGATCTCAGGAGCTGGTGATTCTACTGAGATCAGATGATGCTCACGCTGCTTTCTGATCCAGAAGGCTGGCTGCATAAGCCTCAGCTTCGCGGCGGTCACCGCCAGCCAGTTCAGCCAGCTCATGCTGACGCTCCTGAGTGTCCCGCAGATGGGACACTCGTGAATGGGTCACCCCATCGCAAACGTCTTTGCTGACGCGGAAATGATGGTCAGCCGCTGCGGCCACCAGCGGCTGATGGGTGACACAGAACACCTGTCGATGGCGCGACAACATGCGCAGCAAATCGGCCATGGCACCGCTGACACGGCCGCTCACTCCGGTATCGATTTCATCGAAGAGCAAGGTGCTGGATCCATCCACATCCGCAAGGCAGGTCTTGAGAGCCAGTAAAAAACGCGACATCTCACCACCGGACGCCACTTCAGTCAGCGGAGCCATGGGCTGACCAGGGTTGGCTGAGAACAGGAAGCAGACCGTATCCGCACCGCTCTCTCCAGGTTCAGACGGCTCCACAGCAACCTCAAATCTCACATTGGCTAATCCCATGGGCCTGAGATGGGCTATCAACCGCTCCTGCAGCTCAGCCGCCACGACCAGACGCTTTGAACGCAGAGAAGCGTTACTGCGATCACGGGCCAGACAAGCCGTCTTCTCCTGGCTGCGCAACTGCTCGAGCAGTGCATCAACACCACCGGACTGGTGACGCCCACGCAGCTCATCACGACGCTGGATCAAATCGATCAGATCCTGCCCATGACGGCGTTCCAGGCGCTTGAGCTCGGCCAGACGCTCCTGAAGCAACGCCAGACGATGGGAATCACTGTCCAAGGAAGCGCCATAACCCTCAAGCTCTCGGATCAGATCATGAACACCTGATTCAAGGTCGAGACATCGTTCGCTCAGAGACTGCAGCGATGGGTCGAGACCCTGCATCTGCCGTAACTCATGGCTGCAGGCCTGCAGATGATCAAGCGTTGAGGGTGCCTGATCCGCTCCGTCCTGAAGACGCCCGATCAACAGACCCAGACCCTCCTGCAGGCGCACGCCATGAACAAGACGGTCCTGTTCCCGTTCGAGCTTCTCAACTTCTTCAGGGTCATCAAGCTCGGCTCGATCGAGTTCTGCCAACAGCAGGTCCAGCTCCTCTCGCTGTTGATCCAGTTGCAGCCGATCGTTTTCAGCCCGCTCAAGCTCGTTCTGACAGCGAAGCCAGTCGCTCCAGTGAGCACGAACCTGACGGAGCTCGGCATCGAGAGAGGAACCCCCGAGACGGTCAAGCCAACGTTTCTGCTGGCCCGGTCGAGCCAGCTGCTGCGTCTGCCCCTGAACGGTGAGATCGATCAGCAGGGGCCGCAGCACCAACAGCTGCTGACGATTCACCATCACGCCGTTCAGCCTTGAGCGACTACTGAAACGTTCCTCCTGACGGCGCCATTCGCGGCTGACCACCAAATCTTCCTCACCATCGCTGATTTCCTGCTCAAGCAGCCAGCGGCTGGCGGCTGCACCGGGACGAAAACTGGCCTCGATCACACCACGGTCACAGCCGGAACGCAACAAACGCGCACCTGCTCCTGTTTGCAGACCTCCAAGCACGGCATCCAGAGCATCGAGAAGAATCGATTTGCCTGCGCCCGTCTCGCCGGTCAGCACAGAGAAACCCTGATCAAATGCCAGATCAAGGCGGTCAATCAAGGCTATGTTCTCGAGTCGCAGACCGGTTAGCACGGCAGACCCCGGTGTTGGATCAGACCGTAGCGGCGGCTCAGCTCGTTTAGAAGGGGTGCACATGGCATTGAGGCCAGTGGCCCCTCAAGAACTCGGAGATTTCATCGAAGCCGCCGGTCTGCTCACGTATGACCCGGCAGCCATCACCCGCATCTATGCGGGTCATCCTCAGCGATTGCTGCGACGTCTATGGCAGACGTTGGTGCCGATTGGATTGCTGTTGATCGGCATCGGTTTCGACTGGATCTTCCAGTTGCTCAAGGATCCAAAACGGGCACGAAGCAGAGCCAAGGAATGCGCAGAACTGCTGGTGGATCTAGGCCCGGCTTTCATCAAAGCCGGGCAGGCGCTCTCCACACGGCCAGACATCGTGCCCCCTGTTCTTCTGGAGGAACTTGCCCAGCTGCAGGACCAGCTACCTGGCTTCGACAGCGCTCTGGCCATGGCCTGCATCGAAGAGGATCTGGGCGCTCCCGTCGACAGCATCTATGCGGAACTGGAGCGCGAACCGATCTCCGCCGCCTCACTGGGCCAGGTGCATCGCGGAACGTTGCACGACGGTCAACGCGTTGCCGTAAAAGTGCAGCGACCGGGTCTGCGCGAACAGATCACGCTCGATCTCTACATCGTGCGCAACATCGCCGCCTGGCTCAACAGCAACATCGGTCTGATCCGCAGTGATCTTGTTGCCCTGATTGATGAACTGGGCAGTCGGGTGTTCGAAGAGATGGATTACCTCAACGAAGCCTCGAATGCGGAGAAATTCAGCGAGCTGCATCAACAGAATCCCCGGATTGCCGTTCCCAAGATCTATCGAGAAGCCACCAGTCGAAGGGTGCTAACGATGGAGTGGATCGACGGTGTCAAGCTCACCAATCTCGAAGCGGTGAGGGATCTGGGAATCGATCCCGACGACATGGTGAATGTGGGCGTGAACTGCAGCTTGCAACAGCTGCTTGAGCACGGCTTCTTTCATGCCGATCCACACCCAGGCAATCTGCTGGCCCTCGCTGATGGACGGCTCTGCTATCTGGATTTCGGAATGATGAGCGAGGTCTCGCGGGAATCACGCACCGGTTTGATCCAGGCCGTGGTTCACCTGGTGAATCGCAATTTCGGCAAATTGTCCAAGGATTTCGTCAACCTCGGATTTCTCGCGGAGGACGTGAATCTGGAGCCGATTGTTCCGGCCTTTGAAACCGTCTTCAGTCAGGCGCTGGAAGCTGGTGTGAGCCGCATGGACTTCAAAGCGGTCACTGATGATCTTTCGGGCGTGATGTACAAGTTCCCGTTCAGAGTTCCTCCCTACTACGCACTGATCATTCGCTCACTGGTGACCCTGGAGGGGATTGCTCTGAGCGTGGATTCCGATTTCAAAATTCTCGGAGCCGCCTATCCCTATTTCGCGCGCAGGCTGATGGAAGACCCTGATCCACAGCTGCGACAGAGTCTGAAGGAGATGTTGTTCGACGGCGACATCTTCAGCTGGACACGACTGGAAAATCTCGTAGCCAGTGCAGCCAGTCAGGAGCAACTGGACCTTGAAGTCCTGCTGGATCAGGTTCTGGACTTCCTGGTGTCCACCCATGGGGGGATGTTGCGCCATCAACTCGTTGAAACCGCAGCCGATCGCATTGATTCGCTTGGATGGATGACGCTGCAACGCATCGGGCGGCGTCTGCCTCGTCAGTTGCAACCGACCCGGTTGATGACATCAGGAGCCGAGTTGAATCAGGACTTCTACATGGACCTTGAGCCAGTCCGTCAACTCATCCAGGTGCTGCAACAGCTGCCTGGATTCAGTCCGGATCTGCTGTTCAGCCGCTTGCCCAGATTGATGCGTGAACCCGACGCCCGTCGGATGGGAGTTGAACTTGCACAGGGTCTGGCCGAACGGGGAGTTGTCCGACTGGTCAAAGCAGCAGCAGGAGTCTCCCCCTAGATTCCGGTCACCTCGATCTGCCCATGTCTGCACGATCACGCCTTCGCAGGCACGCTCTGGCAACAGGCTCGGCGATGGCTCTGAGCCTGCTGAGCAGTTTCCAACCCGTTCACGCTGCCAAAGACGTTGCCCTCGTCAGTGGAGCTTTCATCCGTTCGATCAGTGTTGCGGACCTGGCCTACCTGGCTGAAACAGGCAAAGCCCGAGGAGTGTTGGTCGACCTCCTGAAGCTGAGCCGTCAGGATCCTGAGGAGGTGGCAAAACTGCTCAACCAGGAACTGAATCTGCCACTCGTGCTGACCAGCAGGCTGATGTCCACAAGGATCGGAGACGTGATTCTGACCAGAGTGGCTCGGATCATTTACCCACTGAAAGTGCCCGCCCCGTCCGTCAGTGTTCCAGCCCTCCGCGCTGGGGTGATCAACGGACTTCAAATCGGCGAAGGCGGCTTGACTGCCATCAAATTCCTTGAGGCCTATCCATCAGAGGTGATGGAGGTGAATATTCCGGCATTGATCGCCGTGATCGAAAAAGCGGAATCGATCGCGGGCCTGGTGCAGTTCTTCTCAGATTCCCCCCTGGACGGTCTGAAGGACGGCAGCAACTGAACCAGGCTGCAGTGCCTGCCACATAGATTCCTGAGGAACATTGCCCTGCGCAGGTGTCACTGCTCAACAGCTTCCGTCGCCGCTTCTCCCCGGCTCCTGTCATGCAGGACTGGCCGGGGCTGATTGAGGCTTACAGAACCTGGTTACCAGTGAGCAACTCCACTCCGGTGGTGACCCTGAGAGAAGGCGCAACACCGTTGATCCCCGTCCCTTCGATTGCTGAACGGATCGGAAAGGGGGTGAGGGTCTACGTGAAATACGACGGGCTGAATCCAACCGGTTCGTTCAAGGACCGTGGCATGACCATGGCCATCAGCAAGGCCAAGGAAGCTGGCTGCGAAGCCGTGATCTGTGCCAGTACAGGCAATACATCCGCGGCAGCCGCGGCCTATGCACGACGAGCAGGGATGCGTGCCTTTGTGCTGATCCCCGATGGGTATGTCGCCCAAGGAAAGCTGGCTCAGGCACTGGTCTACGGCGCCGAAGTGCTCGCCATCCGCGGCAACTTCGACAAAGCACTCGACATCGTTCGTGAGGTGTCGGATCAGTACCCGGTCACCCTGGTGAATTCGGTGAACCCGTATCGCCTGCAGGGCCAGAAAACAGCCGCGTTCGAAGTGATCGACGCCCTGGGTGAAGCCCCTGATTGGTTGTGCATTCCCATGGGCAACGCCGGCAACATCACCGCCTACTGGATGGGATTCCAGGAATATCACCAGGCGGGCCGAAGCCGTACTCTGCCCAGGATGATGGGTTTCCAGGCCAGTGGATCAGCTCCGTTGGTCAACGAGACCACCGTGACCGATCCGGAAACGATCGCCACGGCCATCCGCATCGGCAATCCTGTGAACAGGGAGAAAGCCATTGCCGCACGGGCAGCAAGCAAAGGCGCTTTCCTGGATGTCACAGATGAGGAAATCATTCAGGCCTACAAGCTGCTGGGAGGACAGGAAGGCGTGTTCTGCGAACCAGCCAGCGCTGCTTCTGTGGCTGGCCTGCTCAAACGCAAAGACGAAGTCCCTGCAGGAGCCACGGTGGTCTGCGTCCTCACCGGCAACGGACTGAAGGACCCCGATTGCGCCATCAACAACAACGACGCTGCTTTCCATACGGATCTGGATCCTGATCTGGGCACAGTGGCCAAAGTGATGGGGTTTTGAGTCATCACCACGGTCGGACATGACCTCAATCTCAAAACGGCCCCTTCCAGAAAGGTTTTTTTTTGATGCCGACAGACAGAAGAAGACGACCAACCAGATGACGAACTGCCTGCGGAAGACCGCAGAAAACCATGCCTTGAAGCTGTGGAGAGCCAGACACAACAGCCCCCCTCAGCAAGCTTTCGACTTTCCACAGACTGTTGATTCTGTGAGAAACAGCAGTTTCTCCTCATCGCCAAAAAAAGATTCCCCAGGGCTGTGTGATCAGAAAAGCGTTGGCAGAGCTGGGTTT